>CAJWWH010000025.1 GCA_913048545.1 uncultured Opitutia bacterium
CGGTTTTACCCGCGGAGTTTGCCCATGGATATTCTGCCAAAAGATCAAGTTCGCCGTTCAAATCAACTTTCACAACCGGGTTACTGTTGGACGAAACCGACTCACTTACATTTTCACTTTGTAACCTGGCGGCCATCATTTGAGATTCCTGATCAAACATGGATAATGGAAGAACCGTGGTCTTTCCGTTCCAGTTCAATGTGACGGTCAATTTATCTGACTTGATAAATTTCGCCTGAATAGTGCGACCCGCGGTATCTTTCCATTGTTGTGAATCAACAGCAGTTTTCGGAGAAACGGAACTGTTTTCAATAAATTTTTTTGCCAAAGCCTTCGACTCATCGCTCAGTGTATTAATCGGCAAATCAAAACGTTGCCCATTCCACTCTATGGTAACACTTGAATCATTGCCCTGAATAAATTTCGCCTGCAAGGTCCGGCCATTCAGATCCGTCCAAGGATGTAACTCGCCTGCGTCCTGCCCAGACAAAGGAATCAGGTAGAATAACAACAGAGAATAAAAGCATTTATGGCAGGAGAATTTCATAATAGAGGGAGTTGGATAATTGAAGATATAGATAATTATTTCCTAATCTGTCTTCAATAGTAATGTCATTACATGATAAGTAGTTTCCAAAAGAATCATTTACTTTGCCTTAACTGAAACTGGCATTTCATTTTCAGCAAAAGTGAAATATAAGCCGAGCCAAAGACATTGGCTGTATCGGTAAGTCAGAAGCGGTAAAACAATTGCTCCGCCAAAAGTTAACCCAATTAACCAATTCAGCGGTATCCAATCAAAGAACCATATCACCAGTAAGGGCACGATCCAAACACTACAGGTTATTCCATAACTGATCGGTATTCCACCAATAAAAAAACCTTCTTCACGACTGTATTCAAGGTCACATACTGAACAACGATCGTTCCGGTTAAAAATATCATGTAATACTTTTCCTTCATTGCATCGCGGGCATCGATTGCGAAGGGTTCTGAAAAAATATTTTATTTTCATTTTGATTCTGCTCCCTCGATCATGGACTTCACATCGATTCCCGGCGGTAGTGTTGAATTAGTTTCAAATGGTTCGAACGCAGAGCGGAGTCTGAAATGTCTCCGAATCCCCATTCCTAAAACTATGGATAACAAAATTATCATTAACCAAGTTCTACCTGAAAAAACATTTACATTCCCTGATAAACCGGGGACTTCCAATTTTTAGGCAATTTCCCCTGCGGCTGAACGCCTGTTGAACCTTTCGGAATGGGATGATCCTTTAATTTTAAAACGGGTAAATCATCCGGCAGGTGCTTGATCCGTATTTCCTTGAATTCGACTTTCATCGGGGGGCCCTTATGCACCTGCAGCGCGAGAACGCCCTCGAAAGTTTGTTTATTTTGATTCATATCAATGAAATCGGCGGTCGGGTGATCATTAATCCATTGGCGGATTCGGTTACCCTGGGCCAAAACTCGGTATTCATTCCATTTTCCGGATTCAACTTCCCTAACCTCAAAAGTACCGGTGACCCACTGGCCGCCTGGCGGATCCGCCACCACCTTCTCTCCGGCGTGAGCGAGAATTTTTCTCCCCCCTTCCTCGTGAAGCTGGCCATTATGCCTCGATCGGCCAGCCACAATATCGCATTGGTATCCGGTGACCACATCCAACCCGAGGTCGGAACGTGACATTGCCCGATAATGAATACCACTGTTTCCCCGTTTGGAAATTCGCACCTTAACGCGAAGGTCGAAGTTTTGAACCGTGGCTGCTTTCCAGGTAAGAAAACGGTTCATCTTCAGAGAACCATCCGTTTCGCCGATCAATACACCATCCTTTTGGGACCATAACTTTTCATCCCCAGACCAATTTCGTAAACGGTTACCGGGTCCAATTAGATTCGCGAAACCATCTCCACCCGGTCGATTGGCCACTTGGGCAGCAGAAACCGGGTGTGGATCTGTCGACTTGGAAAGAGGGCTTTTCATCGGAGATAAGGGCCCTCCCAATTCCTGAACTCGTTGATCCGTCAATCCCCTCATTTGTTTCAGAGTTTTAATATGTTTGGGATTGCTTGCCAAATTAGTCAGCTCATCGGGATCATTTTTCAAATCATGCAGAAACTCGTAATTTTTTTCATCCACATATCGGACATACTTAAATCGGTCACCACGCATACCCTCGAATGCAGGAATTCGGTGCCTCACCGCGAAGTGCTCATGAAAGGTATATTTGCGCCAAGGTGATGGATTTGAATCAGAAATTAATTTTGCAAAAGTTTTACCCTGATATCTTTTCGGGATGTCTACCCCTGCCCAGGAAAGAAAAGTGGAGGGAAGATCAAGATTAAGAACAGATTCACGCCGTACCTGTCCACGGGCTTTTCCTTTAACCCGTGGATCATAAACCACCATGGGCACACGGAGGGATTCCTCATAGTGTGACCATTTACCAGCAAATCCGCGATTCCCCAGGTGGTATCCGTTATCCGCAGTGTAAACAATAATGGTGTTCTCAGCCAGACCCTGCTCTTCCAATGCTTTCAGAAACCGGCCAATTGCATGATCGATTCCACTGACCATTCGCAGGTAAGCCCGCATATTAATCCGATAACGTTCATCGGTATTCCAACGCCAAAAAAAACGTTCCCGGTTAATGGTGGTTTGAAGAAAACCCGGTTGTTTTTCAAAAATCTCAGGATCATTCAAACGGGGGGGTGCAATCTCGTCCTCCTCGTACATTCCATCCATTGCCCGAGGCCAGGGGAAATGGCCAATACCGGGACGCCGGTCACCGTCCTCAGCGTGGCATGCATTGAACCACATGTTCATGGCAAATGGTTTATCCCTGGGCTGATTTTCAATAAACTCAATTCCCCGGTCCACAATCAGTTCCGTTTCATGGCGAAGGGTTCCATCCTCCTGTTTTTTGTAAAACGGATTTCTCCCAATTGGATGAAACTCATCAAAATGATCCTGTGCTTTCCAACCCTTGGGCATCTTCGCATGCCACTTACCGGCAAATCCGGTACGGTATCCAGCATCTCTTAAAAAATCGACATAAAGCTTTTCCACTGCTTCGGGCTTGGCCATATCATGATTTCCCGAAACGCCATAACTTCGTCCAGTCAATCCGGTCAGGATCGTGGTCCGACTGACCCAGCAAATCGACTGACTGACAAACGCATTTTCGAACCGAGTCCCCTCATCCGCTAATCGATCGATATTGGGGGTTTTCGCAATTGGATGCCCATAGCAACCGAGTGCACTGGAAGTTTGATCATCAGTAAAAAAGAAAACTATATTCGGCTTTTTTGCCACACCGGATATGTTAGAAATAAGTAGGAATAATATTGGGTAAGATAGTCTTGTCATAAGTTATAAATGTCAGTTATCGTAAAAAACTTACTGATGGCCAAAAATGGTCGAGAGTTATTTTCAACAAGGAAGGATGTTATTGTTAATAGAGAATGATTTTATAATTACGGATCAAACCAAAAGCATCAAATCCTTCAAAAATAATTCGAATCGTTATAAAAAAAGAACACATTTGTAATAGAGATAGATCTGGCTAATGCATTATATTAGGCGGATTGAAGATATCCTGATATAAATAGCAACTTGACCAGAGAACATCAAATTACCTATGGTATACGATAATATTCCTAATCTTTTCAAAACATACTTTTTTTAATAAATGATTACTGCACTCGTTATTGTTGGAGTTTTAATAGTTTTGGCGATGTTCGTCGTCGGAATATACAATAAACTCGTCACACTGAAAAACCGCTTTGAAAATGCCTTTTCGCAAATTGAAGTTCAATTGCAAAGAAGATATGATCTAATTCCTAACCTTATTGAAACTGTAAAAGGCTACATGAAGCACGAGAAGGAAACTTTGGAAGCTGTCATCCAGGCACGCAACCAAGCTTCCGGAAGCCTTCAGGCAGCCTCCAAAAACCCTGGAGATGCGAGTGCAATAGCTGGACTTGCGGGTGCAGAGGGAATGCTCGGTGGTGCATTAGGCCGATTATTTGCCTTATCTGAAAGCTACCCCGATCTGAAAGCCAATCAAAATATGGCTAATTTACAGGAAGAGCTCAGCTCTACTGAAAACAAAGTCGCATTTTCGAGGCAGGCATTCAATGACTCCGTTACCGCATACAACACCTACAAACAGACTTTCCCACCCGTGTTTTTCGCTGGTATGTTTGGTCATGGTCAAGATGGCACGCTCCTCGAATTCGAAAGCAAAAAAATTAAAGAAGCTCCGAAAGTACAATTCTAATTTGATCGAAAGCCTGATCCATTAAGTATGGATTTTTTTGAACAACAGGACAAAGCCCGTGGGCTAAGTGGTTATCTTATATTACTCTTTGGATTTGCAGTACTCTGTATAATCATTTCGATTTTCTGCTTAACCTCATTTGCGGTTGGGTTCGAGCGCGATCTTGCAGCATTGGCCTGGACTTTTGAACTGGCGGTCATTTCCACTATTGGCACTGTCATTGCGGTATTTATTGCCAGTGTTATTCGGATAAGCTGGTTATCCCAAGGTGGAAAGGTGGTTGCCGAGTCTATGGGGGGACAAAGACTGAACCAGAACACAAAAGATCCTCTATCCCGACAAATCCTAAATGTAGTCGAGGAAATGGCGATTGCATCCGGTACGCCCGTACCACCGGTTTATTTAATGGATGAACAGGGAATTAACGCTTTTGCAGCCGGTTATTCTCCCAGGGATGCGGTTATTGGGGTGACACGGGGATGTGCCACTAAATTAAACCGAGACCAACTGCAGGGGGTAATGGCTCATGAATTCAGCCATATTCTCAACGGTGACATGCGAATCAATATTCGCTTAACCGGTATTATTTTCGGGATCGTATTTTTAGCCAGTATCGGACGGATTCTTACAAATGTTGCTTATATATCAGGGGGACGAAGGAGAAACGGAAAAGACGGCGGCGGAGGTGCCCTCGTAATCTTGGGGATAGGTTTATTGATTATAGGGGGAATCGGGGGCTTTTTTGGGTCAATGATTCGGGCATCAATTAGTAGGCAAAGAGAATTTCTTGCCGATGCGTCAGCGGTACAATTTACCCGTAACCCAGATGGTATTGCTGGAGCACTAAAACGTATTGGGGGATATTCCCATGGGTCAAAACTTCAATCCGCAGGTGCCCAGGAATTTTCACATATGTTTTTCAGCTCCGGTATAAGCAATATGTTTGCGACACACCCACCACTGCCTATTCGGATAAAACGCATCGATCCAAACTGGAAAAATGCATACCCTGACACCGATAAAATTTCTGAAACTGCATCCCAAAGTAGTCAATTGGCTGGAGTCTCAGGATTTACTGGAACTAGTGACAATGGATCAAGAAGCCAAAATCAACCTCAGCCCCAAACTGGATCGAGCGGACAAGAACGCTCTCATTCGGCTCAGACATTCCTGAAAAATGAAGGAAAAATTGACGACGAAAAATTAGCACAGGTACGATCCTTAATTGCTTCTATTCCAGCCAATCTCGTCGAACAGGCAAAGGAACCATTTGGTGCCCGCTGTTTATTATTTGCCTTACTCATCGACAATCAAAACCTGGAAGCTAGAAAAAGGCAGGCCCAAATGATTGAGCAACAAGCTGAAGAAGGCACGCTCTATCAAACCGAGAAAATCGAGCCGTTTCTTTCAAATCTTTCCTGCGAACAAAAATTGGTCTTAGTGGAGGAATCAAGGCCCGCTATTTCAGAACTTTCGATAAATCAATTTTCAGTCTTCCAAAAATTAATAGTTCAATTGATTGGAGCCGATGAAAGTATTGATCTTTTTGAATGGTGCCTCCACAAGGTCATAGAATTTGACTTTGGCAAACAGCACTACCCACGCCAACTTCACGGTCGTGCATCGATCCGTAGTCGGATTTCGGATTGTGCTGTAATCCTCGGTGCCCTCTCTCACTACGGACAGGAAGGTGCTGACCCAAAACCAGCATTTAATCAAGGCATCAAAGCCCTGGATCGAAGCGGGCAAATTAAACTGCCCGCCATTCAGGATTGTGGATTGTCCTCCATGGACCAAGCCATCGAACGACTGAACAAAATGAGTGCGACCGAAAAGCGATCCTTCATTAATGCCTGTGCCCGGACGATTGATCACGACGGTAAAACCACCGACATCGAAATTCAAATCCTCCGGGGAATTGCCTGTGCCCTATCCTGCCCGCTCGGTCCAAACTTATAATATAATGACTGGCACTTTCCAAAGATCACTTCTTTAATCTTTATATTTAGTTAGTAGCTTTGGGGGGATATGACATAGTGTACCCGGATATTTTTGTAGACGGTCCTGATGCTCGTCATCACTTCGGACATAATTGGAAAGTGGAAGAACTTCAACGACCACCGAATCTGAATCTGACCTCGATTTAATATAGCTTCGGGCAATATCCAAATGATCCTGATTTCTACTATACACTCCAGTTCGATACTTTTTACCCACATCATCACCCTGCTTGTTTAGGCTATGAGGATCAATTATTTCAAAAAAATAATCCATTAAACGAAAAACTGAAACCTGATTGTAATTGAACTGAACCCGGACACACTCAACATATCCATCATACTCTGCTTTGGTTGAATCCGTGCTTCCATTCGCCCTCCCGGCTTCGGTTGAAATAACCCCAGGCAAATGCCTAATAAACTCCTGCACGCCCCACAAGCAACCCCCGGCAAGATATATTTCCTCTTCGTTTTCATTTTCTTTCATTCTCCAACCCCTCATCCCAATTTTCTATTAGTATAGGCAATCAAATAAAAATTTAATGTTAAATTATAGGACAATCTATGTTAACGATTGAATCCTAGATTAAACAATGATGTATTGAATGAATGTTAACCAAAAACTTTTTAATAGCTTACATTAACCTGAATATATTCCTCTCTGCTTTTGCTCAATCTGATAAGAAAAGTAATCAGAAAAAACAAGGTACAGGTACCCTGCTTGAATTCTCTGTAATAGAACAAAAAACGGCAAACTTGCGCCCGGTAACTACCTACGAATCCGCAATTTCTAACCTGGACTTTGATCCACGGGTTGATATGCAAAGCCGAAATATGGCTGAGGCACAGGGTGATCTTAGTATTCGTGGAGGCACTTTTGAAAATACAGGTATACGAGTGGGAAGCGCATCCCTACTCGACCCCCAGACTGGGCACTACACCACGGAATTACCTATAGCCCCGGAAATGCTAACTGAACCTGAAATTCTCACAGGTGCTGCCAATGCACTGCATGGGTTTAACAGTAATGTGGGCACGGTTTCTTACAAATGGAGCGAAATAACTAAAAGGGGAAGTGCCACAATTGGGAGCGGAGATCATAATTTAAACTTTCAACGCCTACACAATGCATGGACTGGGCCCTACCAAGGTTCCACAGAATGGACATGGGGAGCAGAAACCGAAATTTCCCGATCAGAAAGTGACGGGACTATAGCCTATGGAGATCATAACTTTGACCGTACAACGGGACGCATTCAACTCCTTGGTCCTGACTCTCAGACCGATTTTTTTGCTGGTTATCAATCTAAGTTTTTTGGTTGGCCTGAAATGTACGCCGCACCTTATGGATCAAACGAAACTGAATACATTAAAACAAGACTGGTCCTTTTAAATCATCAGCAGTCCTATGGAAATCGAAGTCATTGGGAAGCTACCGTATACCACAGAAGAAATAGTGACCATTACATTTATAACCGGTTCTCTCCCAACAATAACTTTATTCACGAAACGAAAGTGGCTTCACTCGCACTATCTGGATTACACGAAATAGATGAAGATAGGGCAGTCAACTACGCAGGACAATTTTCTAGGGACGAAATTCGCTCTACAAAACTAGAGAATTCTTTTACGGACCGTAGTTATTACAAGGTTAGTATAGTCCCCGAGTACACCCTCTCTTTGGATAATCAGGAAGAACTCATCTTTAAATTCGGGGCTTCCCTTGATGACACAAACCGGGATAATTCAAAGGTGTCTCCTGTTGCTGAAATCAGTTGGAAAAAAACAGATAAACACGGACGTTTCGAACATGCATATGTTTCTTATACTCAATCGACAAAGGTTTTGGGATACGGTGCAATTGGAGGAAGCCCGTCCGGACTATTTGCAAGTGATCCCGATTTACTTCGCGAAATATCAAAAAATATTGAATTGGGATATACTCTAAAGGAAGCAGACTGGCATATGAGAGGAGCCCTTTTTTACAGATGGGACAATAACTTGGTTGACTGGACATATGATAGTAATAATACCAACGCCCGCTCAGCTAAAAATGTTGATATTGAAACCGTAGGGATCGAAATTATTACATCACGCACATGGAATAAATTACAAACTATCGCCAGTTACAGCTACCTGCATAAAGACGAGGATTACAGAGATGCAACTATCGATGGTAGCTTTTACGCTCTTAACTTCCCTGAACACCGTGCCACCCTTGGCTTTATTTGGAACCCCAATGATCTTTTGGAAATTCGCATCGATAACGAATGGCGCGAACAACAAGCTAACCCATTACGGGAAGGTCCATCAAACAGCCTAAACAGTCATTTGGCGGCTAGTTATTATCCTGCCCAGTTAAATGACCTCGAGGTTTTTGTTGCTTTTGACAAACCATGGGATGAAGAATTTCAGGATATTCCTGGAACACTCGGACGGGGGGATCAGTTCTCAATAGGTGCTACCTATAGTTGGTAAGTGCATAGCTTTTGACTTGGTGAAGCTTAATTAATCTTCGTCATGATCTACTTAACAATTGTATCTCTTATCTGGGCTTTTTCCTTCGGTCTGATAGGAAATGCATTAACTGGGGTTGACTCGTTTTTGATTGCGACAATTCGATTGGGTTGTGCGTCACTCCTCTTTATTCCAATGCTCAAGGTCAATGAGATTTCTGTCCGTGACCGCGTTCGCCTTCTTTTCTACGGAGCAGTCCAGTTTGGTTTAATGTACAGTTTATATATGCGTGCATTTCACTATATTCCATCCCATCTAGTGGCTATCTTTTCGATTTTAACCCCGGTTTATCTCGTACTGATTAACGATATTCGTCAGCGGAAGTTTTCCAGGCATTATCTACTCGTAGCAATTTTATCGGTTGTAGGAGCAGGCATCATTAAAGCAAAGGCAGTACCAAGTGGTGATATCTGGATCGGATTTATTTTGATGCAGGGTGCTGGACTTGCATTTGCATTTGGGCAGGTGGCATACCGAGACTGGAAGTATAACAACCAACAAATTAATGACCGTAATGTATTTTCACTTTTGACAATTGGAGGTACTTTATGCACTGCGTGCTTTTCTACTTTTTTTACGGATTGGGGCAGATTGGAAATTAATTCAGATCAATGGAAATCAATTCTCTACCTTGGATTCGTGGCATCCGGTATTGGTTTCTTTTTATGGAACAAAGGAGCAACGCTTTCCAATCCCGGAACCTTGGCAGCTTTTAACAATGCAGTTGTTCCCTTGGCGGTGATTTGCTCATTGTTTCTCTTTGGAGAGATCAGAAACATTGAAGATGGAGCCCTTTTAAAATTAGCGACAGGGGCAATTTTCATCTTTGGTGCCGTTGTCATAGCCCAATTTTCAAGTAAGGTGAAAAACTAAAGACTTTTTAAATCACGAAGATTCAAACTGAAAATTTGATATCTTGAAATTTGAGTGGGAAGGCCGTGAAGGGTCAGGCGGTGAATAACAAATAAGCAACCCCAAGGGCAAGCTGTACAATCGCATATGGAATGGCCACTTTCACAAAACCGGCAAAGGATAGTTTCAATCCGTACTTATGAATAATGGTTACTGAAACCAAAGTGGATGCAGATCCAATCGGGGTAATATTGCCACCTAAGTTTGAACCAAAAATTACCGCCCACCAATAAGGACTGTCTGGATTGGAAGCCATTTCAGGTATCCCTCCGAGTATTTTAGCCAACATTGCAGCCAGAGGAATATTATCCGTAACCGAACTGGCAGCGGCCGAGGCGACAAGTAAAGCAGCCGGACCTGCAGAATCACCCAGCCCAAGAATAGGCATAAGCCAGTCGCCAATGAGATTAAGTACACGGGCATGTTCCATAACATTGATTACCGCAAAGAGGCAGACAAAGAAGAAAAGTAAGTCCCAATCGATCGCCTTATAAAAACGGTCCGCCACGGATTTATATCGAACAAGCATGATACCCGCAAAAGAAAGAGCCACAAAGCCAAGACCGAGCTCGTTGACCACAGGTAATTGTGAGGTCATGGCCACAGTCCCAATAAATACAAAAGTCATAATTGCACCGAACCGGAAAAATCCGGGCGACTCAATTCCTTCATTCTCATCAAACCCGGACACCAGTTTCTTGGCGGATATTTTTTCTTCCTCCGTTGTAAGAAAACCAATTTTGAAAAGTTTGGAACCCATCCAAAGAGTGACCACTGTGGCAATTACCACATAAGGGGCTGCTTTAACAAAGAAATCAACAAATTCAATTCCCGCCGTCTTGCCCACGATAATATTGGGCACCGACGAAATAAGGGTAAGTAAACCTCCCACATTAGTGAGCAGACCTTCGACTAATAGAAAACCAAGAAGCTTATCCGATTGATTTAACTTCTTAAGCGAAACTCCGGTAAGCGAACCGACAATAATCATCGCAGTCACATTGTTCAACACAGCTGAGAAAATCACTGTCATCACACCGTATAAAACCAGTAGGCGAAGTGGATCACCCTTAGATAATTTGGTCAACTTAACCGCCACCCAGGTGAATAGCCCAGACTTGCTGGTCACATCCACAAATAGGGATGAACCCAGAATAATCGCAATCACTTCCCAATCCACTCCGGGAATGTAAACCGGCATCGAAATCTTATGACCTCCAATCATAAGACTGCCCACATCCTCAAAAGGAAGAAGGTGAAACCAGGCACCAAGGAAAAGGGCAATGATTGAAAAAATTCCAACAATCACAGATTTTTTGGCATGAATTTTTTCTTCCAATGCCAGGCATAAGATCATACAGACCAGAACACCAAAAAATAAGTAGGTAACACTTGGACTGACCGAATGGGCAGAGGCGGAGGCAATAATTTCAGACATTATATTCATAATAATAAAATAGGCACCGCTCTAAGTTCTACCGCAAGAGGATGGGCCATACCGTGCATTGCCAACTGATCATCCTCCTTGGCATGCATAACTAAAAGATCAACCTGTCCCTCTTCAATAAGTTTTCGATAATCCTCCAAACGGGATCCCAACTGAGCCATACACTCCACTGAAATATCAAGACCGGCCTGCTTCAGGCCTTCCCGTGCAGACTCGGAAAAATCTTTCGCATCATTGAGCAACCGGGCAAGAAGTGTTTCCCGGGCCACATCTGAATCAATATCAGGAATTTTTTCAATCGCATCAAGATAACGGTCAAGAGTAACCTTATCTTCAATATGGCTGAGTAAAAGCTTGCCCCCTTTTGGAGTGAAAGCAGATGCATACTTAATCAGAGTACCCTCTCCACACATATGACCTGATACTGCCATTACATTTTCAGGAGACTTGCTTAGGAATTCGGATGCATCATCCCGGTCTGGGTGAGGCAGCACAAGTACAGGCGTTGTGGTTACCTGGGTAAGAACATCCAAATGCTCTCCCAGGCTGTAAGGCCAGCGCCATGATTCACTCCTCAGGTTTCGATAGGTGATAAGTATGTCCGGGCGGTGTTCTTCGACTTTTCCCAATAAGTCTTTCACGGTTTGAAATTCATTTTTGGAAAGAACCTCCCAGTTTGCTTCATTGGGTAGAAGTGTCTTTTCAAAATACTGACGTACCGAGTTTAAATACAACGCACCATCGGACTCTTCCATATCGGTAACCAGCAAAACTTTCCCAAAGGAAGGATTTTCATGCAGGTAAGTCGTTTTGGCAGCCGCCTTAAAAACGCTTTCAAATTGATCAACTGTGCTCATAAATTGTTTGTTTAATTATATAATCGGTAGGATAAAAGTCCTACAACTTAAGATTAAAATATAATTAGGCACCAATCAGGTTTGCTTCAACCCGAAACGCATTCCCCTTCCATTTCTGCTTTGTCAATGTGGCCAAAAGTTCATTGATCATTCGCTGTATAGGCACTTCAATAGTAGGCAGGTTATGCTTAAAATAGGGAAGGGAATTAATTTTATCAAATCCAAGCAGGTTAATATCTTGGGGGATTGTTAATCCTGCATCATCTAAAACAGCGGCCATCCCCTGGGCAATCCGGTCAGAAGATGTCAGAATAAAATCATACCGGTGCTCCTGAATCCGAGTAAGAAGGAGGTGCGCGAGTTTTTCTCCAATCAAAAAGGGATTTTGACCCAATTTATCACTTTGCGGATTGGGATAAGTATCCAATCGTTCAAACCCTTCGCAAATTCTACTCATTTGTGTGCCTGCCTTAAAGAGGGAAAAAATCTTATCGTCCACCAGGATTTTTGTTTTCTTACCATTAGCTACGCCTTTAAAAAATTGAGTGTATGCTTTCTCCTTGGAAAAACCGATTAATTGAGAACCCCCGCGAATCAGTTCCTGTTCGAGTGACTCTTCATGAATTCCAAACGGAAAGTTATAAATAATACTGGGTACCACCCGTAATAATTTAAGAATGGATGGATTTTTTAAATCAACCTCACAAAAATTTCGGGTCATTGGACTGAGCAGTACAATTAAACTCTCCACCCGTTGGCCCATTAAATTACGTAATCCTTCAGCTAGTCCCCCTTCTGCACTAATGTGCATTTCCACAGGAATCCCCTGATCAAGGAAGTGATGATTGAGTTTTTCAATCGCGGTCAAAATATGAGAATATAATGGACCATGGCAGAGAAGCCCCACTTTATTTCGACTGTCTTTTTTAAGGGATGTCGCAGTTCGGTCAGGAACAAAACCAAGGTCGTCCATTGCTTTCTTAATCCGCTCATAGGTGGCCTGCGAAATTCTCTTCTCCTTCCATTTTTCATTAATAATGGCAGAAATAACCTGTCGGGAAGTACCTGTTTTTTCTGCAAGTTCAGCAGTGGAATAATACTTCGCCTTCATAATATTTTCTGCATTACAGAATTTCCTAAACCCCGCAGAAACTGGAAAATCCACCATCCACAGCAGCCACTGTTCCAGTAACAAACGAAGCGGCATCAGAAAGAAGATAATGAATGGTTCCATAAATTTCCTCCTGCTCACCAAATCGCCTGAAAGGAGTCTTATTGATCACCTGCTGTCCACGCTCGGTGTAAGTGCCATCTTCGTTAAGGAGCAGAGCCCGGTTTTGATTGGAAATAAAGAAACCGGGGGCAACAGCATTAACCCGAACTCCATCACCATATTTTACTGCCATTTCCGTGGCCATCCAGCGGGTAAAGTTATCAATGGCCGCTTTTGCATTGGAATATCCCAACACCCGGGTTAACGCCTGCCCCGAAGACATGGATGAAAAATTAATCACAGAACCTGCCCCCTGAGCTTTAAATGCTTTAGCAAAGGTGAGTGTTGGTAAAACCGTGCCCTTCAGGTTCAGGTCCATCACTTGACTATAGTCATCAATACTCAGGTCAAAAATTTCTTTATCCGGTCCAATCGTTGCACCGGGCATATTCCCGCCCGCCCCGTTAATCAGCGCATCAATCCGGCCAAACTCATTCATCACTTTCTCATACCCCGCATTCAACCCGTCTTCATCGAGCACATCAGTGATCACCCCAAGGCAATACTCAGAGATCTTCCCAGCTTCTTCCAAAACAGCATCCACTTTAGCCTGATTCCGCCCAAGGTAGGCAACTTTAGCCCCCTGTTCCTGCAAATACTTTGCGGTTCCACCGGCCAGAACACCAGTTGATCCTGTGACTACAAAAACTTTTCCGCTAATGTTAAATAATTCTTTCATATCAAATAAATAGTAGAGAGTTATCGTACCACCCGGGCACCGCCGCCGCCTATTACTTTTTCCACATCCGCGACCGTGACCATGGAAGTATCTCCAGGAGTGGTCATTGCAAGGGCTCCGTGTGCGGCACCATAATTGACCGCTTTAGCTCCGTCGTGGCCCTGTAAAAATCCATAGATCAACCCGGATGCAAAACTGTCTCCTCCACCCACCCTGTCCATAATCTCAAGATCGGCACGATGCTCTGCCTCATAAAATTGGCCGTCCTGCCAACAGATGGCACCCCAATCATTGAGGGTCGCAGTCTTAACCGTTCGTAATGTGGTGGCGGTGGCTTTAAAATTGGGGAATTCAGTAACCACTTGTGTAATCATTTTTTTAAAACTATCCACTTCGATACTTGAAATCGCTTCATCCACACCTTCAACTTCAAATCCAAGGCAGGCAGTAAAGTCTTCCTCGTTTCCAATCATCACATCCACATTTCGTGCGATCGCCCGGTTGACCTCCTGGGCTTTTTCAATCCCGCCAATTGATTTCCATAGGGAGGGCCGGTAATTTAAATCGTAGGAAACAACTGTTCCGTACTTCTGTGCAGATTGCACTGCCTCAGCGGTTACCTCAGCGGTGGATTCGGATAACGCGGAATAGATTCCTCCAGTATGAAACCAGCGAACACCCTGCCTGCCAAACAAATCATCCCAGTCGATATCACCAACTTTAAGCTGTGAGGCCGCGGTCAACCCGCGATCGGGTACTCCTACTGCTCCCCGTATTCCAAATCCACGTTCCGTAAAATTCAGGCCATTTCTTACCTCGCGACCCAGCCCATCATAAGGAACCCATTTGATCAGAGATGTGTCCACTCCACCCTGTAATATAAAATCCTCAATCAACCGTCCAATCTCATTATCAGCAAACGCAGTGACCACTCCGGTATCCATACCAAAACACCTTCGAAGACCGCGGGCCACATTGTACTCCCCTCCCCCTTCCCAGGCGGTAAAGTTTCGGGCAGTTCGTATTCTACCTTCTCCTGGATCGAGGCGAAGCATGATTTCACCAAGGGACACGAGGTCATATTGGCAGTCAGATTTTGATTTAATTTCGAGGCTCATATTATTCCCTTTTTTAAATTATTCGTTTATTTGAAAATCACTGATTTCCCATTGCTCCGCACCACACTCCTTCGCGATATGACTAAATTCATCGATTTCCTTCTCTGAAAAAAGAAGCCCGCCCGCTTTCTCGGATAAATGGGCAAACTGGGCCTCAATTTGACCAGGTATAATACACTTCTCATTTCCCTCGCCCAAAATATCTTCCAGAATAACTTTTATATTTTCAGACTGATTTCGTCCATGAGCGAAAGCACCACAACTCAATGCTTCGGGGTGAATTACCTGAAAATAAAAATTGGGTGTATGCTTATCACCATCCTCCAAATGCTTACTCCGAAGAGTAGGCTTGGATGCTCCGATAAACCCGGCAACCAATTCATTAATCAAAGATAAACCATACCCCTTGTGTGCTCCAAAAGGTTTTAGTGCCGCAACTTGGTGCGGGTCCGTAGTTTCATTACCCTCCGCATCAACCGCTGCTCCGCTCGGAAGTGATTTCCCTTCCCTTTTCAGCTGCTGTACCCGCCCCATGGCAATAACCGAAGTCGCCCAGTCGATGACGATGGGATAGCCTAGTGCTTCAGTTGTGGGAAAGCCCCATGAATGTGGGTTTGTACCCAAAGTTGGATTGCTCCCCATAAAAGGAACCACTTCTGTAATTGCAGCCGTACAATTAGTGTAGGCAATATATCCCTTCTTGGCTGCCTCCATTACATACCCTCCACCCCAAAGATAATGAAAAGCCTGATCGACTGAGATTTGCCCGATCCCGTATTTATCAGCTAATTCGATACAGGCATCCATCGCCTCATAAGCAGTAGCTTGGCCCAATTTATACTGACAGTCCCAAACCTGTGAAGCTTCGAACCGACACTCCTTTTTAATAATTTGAGCCGAGGGTTTACATCCACCTGCTTTCGATCCAAACAGGTCATCCAAATGTAATGCCTTTAATGCATTATGAGTCCGAATTCCATGATGTGTTGCGTAGGATGAAAAACGGGAGGCTGCCTCGCACTCTTCTTGGTCAAAACCACGCTTGGCGTAGGCCTGTTCAACCAAAGCATTATGAGTGTCTTCTGGGACAATGTAAAATTTTTCTTCGACTGAATTCATTGTACTAAGTAATTGGGGTAATTAATTTTGTTTAGATATGTTTGCTTACAGGAACATCATTTGCCTGAGCACGGGGCTTTTCACCCTGCAGGGCAAGAATCAGGTTATCTGCTGCCATCCCTGCCTGCCTCTGCACAGACTCATAAGTCCGAGAACCAATATGGGGTGTAATTACGGTATTTTTTGCCATCAGAATCGGGTGATCAGCAGGAGGGGGCTCCACATCCAATACATCAGCCCCGTATCCGCCGACTATTCCCTCGTTTAATGCATCAGCTAAGTCTTCCGTATTTACAATCTCTCCCCGTGCACAATTCAGGATAATCACTCCGTCTTTCATTTGTGCAATCTTCTCCTTGTTAATTAAGTCTCTTGTCTCATCGGTTAAATTGACATGCAGGCTTACCACATCCCCGGCACATAATGCCTCATCCATATTAGTAGCCCGTTTCACATCAAATTTTCCGGCAAATTCATCGTCCCAATAAAGATCAAAACCAACTGCGTTCATGCCAAATGCATTCGCCCGGATTGCCACTTCTTTTCCAATCCTGCCCATGCCAATAATCGATATGGTTTTACCCATAATCTCATTACCGGTTAACCGAACCCACTCACCAGCTGAGCAATGATTCGCTTCGGTTACTAACTGACGGGACAGGGCAAGAAGAAGTGCAAATGTATGCTCAGCTACTGTGGTATGATTAACACCCGGGCAGAAAGTCAGGGGAATCTTTTTCTCCGTCACATAATCAACATCAATCTTATCCAGCCCAATTCCATATTTTGAAATTACCTTTAGCCTGGGCAGAGCCTTGTCAACCACTGCCTGTGTGATCTCATCATCCCCGCAAATAATCCCGTCAACCTCCCCCACCAACTCAAGCATTCTGGATTCGGGTAACGGTCCGCGTTCGCAAATAAGTTCAAGCCCAGCACCCTTGAGTTTATCATGGTGTGGACCAGGCGTGTCTTGAAAAGATGTGGTGGTAAGCAATACTTTCATTGAAATTGAATTAAATTAGGGTCTAAAAGGCTTTACACGAGTTAACCTCGACGTCAATTTAGATCATCCTGAGCATTAAGTTAGAGCTCAAAACCCATCGATTAATTCAATGAAAACACTAGTAGCCTTATTTCTTTCCCTTTTATTTTCCATATTAAACCTCCATGCATCCAAACAGGCTAAGGATGCGAAGTGGGTCAATTTATTCAACGGAAAGGATTTATCTGGCTGGCACAACCCATACACACATGGGGAGTTTAAGGTGGTCAAGGGAGTGATTGAACTGGTCGCCAATAAAAAATTCTTTCTTGCCCACGATAAACAGGTCAGCGATTTCATCCTTGAGGCCGAAATTAAGTTGCCCCAAGGCAAAGCTAATTCCGGCTTTCTTTTCCGTTCTCAAAAAAGAGAAAACGGTTCCATGTTTGGCTACCAGGCGGAAGTCGACGGATCCGACCGAAAATGGTCCGGTGGTCTATACGACGAGGGTCGGCGTGGCTGGATTCACCCAAAAAAACCAATCGAAAATGCCTACAACGACAAACACTGGACCAAGGAAAGAAGTAATGCATTTAAACGCAATTCCTGGAATCACTATAAAATTCATTGCCAAGGTGAACATATTCAAATCTGGGTAAACGGGGTTAAAACCACGGACCTTAAAGATTCGACCGACGCCAAAGGATTCATCGCTATTCAACACCACGGTGAAAAAGGACAGGTCTACCGATTTAAGAACATTAAAATTCTCGAACTCTAATTTCTGCTCATCTGCACAACCCAAAAAATGGAAACTTATAAAATAGGCATCATTGGAGCCGGGGTCATCGCAGACTTTCACGCCCAGGCAATTCAAGCTATGGATGGGGCGAAACTAGTCGCGGCATTTGCCCGTAAAGAAGATAAAGCAAGCGCTTTTTCCACCAAATATGGCTGCCAAGGTTACTCCGATCTCGACACCTTCCTCGCCCATCCTGACATGCAGGTTGTTACTATCTGCTCAGTCAGCGGAGCCCATCTTGAACATACAACCGCGGCTGCCAATGCGGGCAAACATATCATCTGTGAAAAACCACTTGAGGTCACCACCGAACGGATTGATCAAATGATCCGGGTATGCGAGGAAAACAATGT
>CAJWWH010000026.1 GCA_913048545.1 uncultured Opitutia bacterium
TCGGAATGAGTTATATGTAAACCCTCTGTCTTGGCCATTAACCAATGGAGACCGACAATCTCAATGCCTGCTGACTTGGCGGCATTGACGCAGCGCTCGGCATCACTTTCGTTTATTTCGAGAGGGTTTTCTTTGAGGGTGAATGGTGCAATCTCAACCCCTTGGTAGCCAATTTCAGCTATTTTGGAAAAGCCGTCTTCGATTGATAGATCTTCAAGTACTTCGTTACATAGAGCGAATTTCATAAATTTAATTGTAGGAGGATTAATACATCACTTCTTCTTTTCCGAAAGGTAGTCTTCCGGATAACCGGGGTGGGGGGGCATAATTGATGTGGGGTGTCCATCGTCTTTGGCATATTCGTTAAATCGCTGCCCGATTTTCGCGTCTTTGGCTGGGCCGCTATGAAAAACAAAACGGTAGCGAAGTTTTAAACTCTGACCTCTTTTAATGGTGTGCTCTCCATTACCTCCAATTTTTGTTGGAGCGAATGGGTTGGCCGATATGAGTCCGTAGTCACGAGCATGCCACCATGATTTATCTCCTTTTTTGACTATATTAGATGGATGACTAAGGAAGGCAATTCCAGCTTCTTTACCTTCAATAGTGCCGTAGTAATGTACCCAGTCCGCCCGTTTCCCCCAGATGCTTTTACCTTCTACGCCCTCACTGTTGCGGGCCTTACCAAATACTTTATTAACTCCGTGCTTTGGACTTGGAGTAAGTCTTAAGTCAGGATGTGTCCGGATTCCCACAAATCCGTCTTTAAATTCTTCGAATACAATATCTTGATTGGTAGCATGCATATTTATTTCAAGATCCAAGTAACGGGAAGTTTTATCTCCACCAAATGTCAAAGTTCGGGTGTCAGCTCCAATGGTTTTTCCATCTCTATCTTTCCAGGCGTTCAATGTCCTGATTAGTGCGCGATCTTCCCCGGATCTGGATTCGATTACTTTTAGGTGTTCGACCGTTCCGGCGTTTTTGTTTTGATTGTGCCAATAATTGGCTCCGTTCATTCCCTGGTGACCAATGAAAATTGCCCGGTGGTGTGGATGGTCTCTCGCTTCTCCGGGCGTACCGTCTTTGTGGGGATAATCACGAAGCATACGAATTCCGCCCGGTCCTTGAACTGGCCATATGATTGGTTGGGATAGTTTATTAAAGTTATACCTCGAGAAAAATTCACCGGCAATGTACACATCTATTCCATCTTTGGATTGTTTGAGTTCAGCAGCAAATTTTGTTTCCGGTCTTTTCAATCGATTGAGCGTGTATTGAACTTGTGGATCACTCATTGATTCTCCATTGCTTGAGAGTAATTTTGAACTAAAATCAATTTCAAAAATTCTGCCCGCTTCCAATCCTTCTAGCTCGATTTCAAAGGGCCCGGTTCCGGTTGAATTCAAGATTTTGTGTTCTTTCTTATTTTTCTCACTCGATCCATAGCGATAACCGTATTCATAGCAAAAACTGCGGACACTTATTTTTTCGGCCAGTTTGGCCGGATCCTGAACTGGCTTGGTGAACCAAAATTTAAACCCCCGTGTGGTCGCTTTGAAGTCTTTAACATGGAATGGTGTTTTTCCGTTGTAGGTAATTCTTTGCAATCCCTCATCAGGCCTTTGCCATCCCCGGGCAGTGGAGGCATAGTAAATTGACTCGCCTTTTGCATCCATGGCAATCCGAACACCACCTGCGCGTAATTCCTTGGTATTTAGAAAAAGAGTGGACGCACCCTGCCAGGCACCGTCAATTTTTTCCATCATTATACGATTAATTCTCCGCCCGTTCTCGTCCGGTACAAGCATCTGACCATTGAAGGGGCCAAAGTTTTCGCTTTCGATGATAAAAGGTTCACCACATGAACTCATCGTTTTTCTGGTCAACTGAACGGAGGGTTGGTTGTGCAGATCATCAAGCATTTTACGGGGAAGAAAAATCGGTGTACCCAAGTTTTTCAGGTCAGGGTCCCAGACTAAGCTTGAAGGATGACCATTAAAGGAGCCGGGACGAACATTATAAATGGGTGACCCGCCTCGCCAGTCTCCCTGGTTATCACCACACCAGACTTCTCCGTCTGGCGAACGGGTGATTCCATTGTGCATACGAAAGCCGCTGGCGAAGGGAGTCAGTTTCCCGTTTTTGTCGTAGTGAACGACCCAACCCCGTAAATGATTCGATGAAAAATTACGGCCCCGTCTACCTTCCTTTGAATAGTCACCTCGGGGTGTATGAAAAGTGGGACCATTGTGGGATGCGGTGCCCAACGCGATGTAATATCCTCCGTCACCGTCCCTACAGATCGCGTTCGTTTCATGATAATTTCCACTTATTCCAAAATCGGTGGACAGGTTGTTGTAACGGTCTGCAACTCCGTCCTGATTGGTGTCAATGATCTCAGTCAATTCGGCCATTTGAGATACGAGAATATGACCGGGTGCGACAAGTACCATTCCCATCGGGTTATGAAGACCGGTGGCAAAAACTTTCCACTTGGTTGACTTTGGATCCTTACTTGGCTTGGTAACCACAACATCACCCCGTCGAAGGCAGGCATACAAGTTTCCGTCTTTGTCAAACGCTACACCTCCGATCTCTGGGGGCATGTCGTCTGGAAAGGCAATATTTTCAATGGTGTAACTTGAGACCGAAGCGAGCCCTGATGATAACAGGCAAAGAGAGAGAAGAAGAATAGTTTTCATGATTATTTAGGTCTGATGTTTACCGAACCGATTTGATGAACAGAACCAAGGAGTCATATTCCGCTTCCTGGAGTTTGTATGGTGGCATCATTCCAGTCAGGTACCCTTTAACAGTTTTGGCCATCGGTTTTTCAATTGATTCACGGATATAAGCTTCGTCCACAACGAGAGAGGAAGCTTTTAAAAATTCCCTTTTGGAACCGAAGGAATCTTTGAGCGTGGGACCGTGGTTTTTCCCGCCATCCAAAGAATGACAGGCAATACAACCCAGAGAGGTGTATAGTTTTTCCCCAATTTCCGTAGTCGGTTTTTTTATCGGTTCTTTTTTCTCCTCGGATGAAAACCGCTCACCGGCGTTGGGTCGTATTACAATACTAAGTTTTCCCGCAGTTTTGTTTTTAACTTCGACCTGTGTGCTGGGTGAGGAAAATTCTAGAACCTCTTTATTTTTAGATGAGAAATCCAGTCTTAGAGTCTGTGTGGTTGGCCCGGGTTGTATCTTGATTGAAACTTTACTCGACCCCGCTTCAAATTCATAAACGGGCAAACGATCCGACCCGAGTGAATAACTGCTATATTTGGGTGGCCCTATATCGGAGATCGATTTTCCATTAATGGAAAGTGGATGCTTTCCCAATGCTTTGTAAAAAACAAAGCCATATAACCTTGGGACATAACCAAACCCTTTTCTTCTTCCGCTATCACGATCACCCCAGTAATTTTTCATATCAAGGAATCCATCAGTCCAGGCATAAAGCAGGCGGCATTCGGTAGTGTCCCAGACATATGAAAGAGGCTTGCCCAGGTTGACTGCAATGGCAGCAGGAATACCATCTATCGGTTGGTATTGCTTGGTTGTTTCTTTTCCGCTGCTAGGGCTGTATTTGGGAGAGGGGGCTCCTTTTGAATGGTTTGGTAATGCATCCATTTGGGGCAAGCCCAAAGTTGGTACAAAAGTTCGTAGAATAAGGGGGCGCCCTTCGCTTCCCAAGGGTTTTAAGTCGAAGGTTAAATAACCATTCTGGGCATAAGAACTTGTTGAGTTTTTTACTTGAGCATATGTTTTGCCAAAGGGGTGACTATACACAAGTAAAGCAATTAGGGATAAAGAAAATCTCATAGTTGAAAATAGTTTCACAAAAATAGGATAATAATAAAATGACAAAAACCTAAAAAGTCTCTTTTTGATCATTAATACAACCCGATTTTTGATGATTCTAAAATTTAAAGAACCACACTAAATAGAAGATTATTCTTCTATCATGACTTTTATTCTACTATTCTGCTATACTCGGATAACTTGAGTGCCGGCTAGTCGATCGTGAAGGCATCTTCGTTCTTTTCCAAAAATAAACAAAATATTAACTAGGCTGATTAACCCACCCGCTACAGGAATTTGGCTAAACAATGAAAAAGTAAGGTATCTGAGTGAATAAAGTTTAATCAGCCCGAGATTATTTCCTTCCATATCCACAATCTTGATTTTCATTACCCTCTTGCCTATAGTTTGTCCATAATTAGCTAAAAAGGACCCATTAAGGATAAGGAATATACTTTGCCCGACTAGAAACATAATTAAGTTTTCTTTTAATGAGAGGGGTATTCCACTGGCCATTCTGGGCATAATTTCGTCCCAAAATCCTGTAATCATCGCAATACCGATAAGTGTCGGAATTATTATTATAGAATCTATTATTACCGCACCTAAGCGAGATCCACGTCCAGCTAGTTCGTTCGTTTTTTGATTTATTTCGGTCATTTTACTTTTTTATTAATTATGAATGGTGATAGTTATGACCAATATATAAGAATTTGTTTTTTTGAACTATTACAACATGCATCAAATTTTATAATCTATGAATTGATGAAAAATGATTAATTGATTCGTCGGTTTACTTAACTGCTGTTATTCATTGTGCATGAAATTAAAGCAGGGGCAGGTGTGGGTGAAAGGCAAAGACAGTTACCGGATTACTGAGTGGGCTAGAATGACGATTCAATACAAGCACTCCCATAAAGCGAAATTTAAAGAATCGGATGTGATTGAAGTTTCAAAGAAGGAGTTTTGCCGACTGATTAAAGGAGCAGTTCTTGAAGAGACCGAAGATTGATTTTTTGGCTCGACCATGGAGGTGTCTGCTCTTGTAAAGTATTACGATGTCAATTTCCATTGGAACTCCTTTTAAAAATTTAGCTAAAAAAATCCTTCTCTGCGGTGCTGGTGAGTTGGGAAAGGAGGTGGTGATCGAATTGCAACGGTATGGTGTTGAGGTCATTGCAGTCGATTCCTATGCCGACGCACCCGCAATGCAGGTTGCGGATAGGTGCCATATTATTTCCATGCTCGACGGACAGGAGCTTAAACGAGTGATCGAATTAGAGAAACCGGATTTAATTGTGCCTGAAGTGGAGGCTATCGCTACGGATACTTTGGCTGAAATGGAAGCCACTGGTTCGGTCACGGTTATTCCAACAGCCCGTGCAACTCAGTTGACCATGAACCGGGAGGGCATTCGCCGGCTTGCTGCAGAGGAACTTGGTTTGAAGACCTCTCCCTTTCTTTTCGCTTCAACCGGGGAGGAATTTCGGCAGGCTGTTGAAACGATTGGAATGCCCTGTGTGGTGAAGCCAATTATGAGTTCTTCAGGAAAGGGGCAAAGTACAATCCGTTCATCAGATCAGATTGAACAGGCCTGGAACTATGCTCAGGAGGGTGGTCGTTCCGGAGGGGGGAAGGTTATCGTGGAAGGCTTTGTGGAATTTGATTATGAGATCACGCAGTTAACCGTTCGGCATGCTGCTGGAACATCCTTTTGTGATCCCATTGGTCATGTGCAAGTGGATGGAGATTACCGCGAATCCTGGCAACCTCACCCGATGTCAGAAGCAGCACAATTGGAAGCGAAGCGTTATGCACAGGCCGTCACAGACGCCCTCGGAGGATACGGAGTATTTGGTGTTGAACTTTTTATCAAAGGGGAAGAGGTGCTTTTTAGTGAAGTTTCTCCACGGCCCCATGATACGGGAATGGTCACGATGATTTCTCAGGATCTTTCACAATTTGCACTGCACGCTCGGGCAATCCTTGGTTTACCCATCCCCGTTATTCGTCAGGTTGGTCCATCGGCTTCCAGTGTAATTTTAGTGGAGGGCGAATCGGAAAATGTTTCTTTTGGTAATTTAGATCAGGCTCTTCTTACCCCAGATACCCAGCTTCGCCTTTTTGGAAAACCCGAAGTTCATGGTCAAAGAAGAATGGGAGTGGCACTTGCCCGGGCAGATTCGATTCAAGACGCACGCGAAAAAGCGAATGAGGTGGTTTCCAAAGTGAATATTTCTTTATGAGCGATATTCAAGAGTTGATAGATTTACTTGTTCAGTTCAGGGATGAACGGGATTGGGGACAATTTCATGACTCAAAAAACCTTGCCCTTGCTCTTTCCATAGAGGCAGCTGAATTGAACGAGTTATTTCTTTGGAAAAAAGATTCTGATTCTAAGAATATTGACAGAGAGCGCTTAAAAGAGGAATTAGCTGATGTCTTTGCTTATGCCCTTATGTTGGCAGAAAGAAACGATCTTTCTGTTTCCGATATTGTTAAACAGAAAATTCAAAAAAATGCCGAAAAATACCCGGTCGAAGAATGCAGGGGTTCTTCAGCAAAGTATAAGGAAACTTAACTCCCTGAACCCCGGCCCTTGAAGGTCAATTCAGCGATACCCGACTTATCAAGTTCGCCTAAGCCAAGTTCAACCATCTTTTGATATTGGGCAAGTGTGGCCTTCGCTAGGGGAACTTGCACCCCGGCTTTTTCGGCCACTTCTATTGCAATACCGGAATCCTTGGCTGCATGATCCGATGAGAAATAACATTCATGATCGCGATCGAGCATGTCATCCGCATCCGTTTCAAGTACGCGGGAATTCGCCCCAGTCTGGGAAAAAATTTCGCAAAGCATCTTTAGGTCGAGCCCTAGGGCATCGCCAATGCCCAACCCTTCGGCCAGAGCAGCGGTGTTTATATTCATCACCATATTAACCAAAGCCTTTACCTGGGCAGCCCGGCCGGCTTCCCCCACAAAGCGTAGGTTTATACTCAGGTCATCCAGCAAATCTTTCGCACTTTCGAAAACTTCTCGTTTTCCCCCAATCATTAGGTAAAGGGTTCCATCACGAGCCTGAGTGATACTCGATGCCATGCATCCTTCCAATGTTTGTGCATTCACCTCAGCCGCTTTTTGTTCCAGCTTAATATGCATTGCAGGCGAGAGTGTGGCACAGTTAATAAAAAGTTTACCTGCTGCTTCTTTGAATAAATTGTCATCAGAGTCAAAAAAGATTGCTTCCATCGCTGCATCATTGGTCACGACTGTCAAAATGATATCAGATTTTGCCGTTACCTCGGCCAAAGTGCTTGCGTGATTACAACCTAATTCCTTAGCCAATGCCCCAGCAATATCTCGGTCCACATCATTTACACAACTGATCTGGTACCCTTTATCCTTTAAATTTCGGGCCATATTTGCACCCATTCGCCCAACCCCGACCAATCCGATTTTCTTCTCTTTTGAATTCATAAATATTCGTTTTTGTAAAATTAATTAAAACTTCTCATTGAATGCCTACTCTTTTTGCCTAAGTCGAATAAAATTCTTTTTTGCTAGATTATTGTAAATACAGATCGTTGTTAATTCAAGGAATGGATTGGCAATGATAAACTTAACTTGCCAATATCCCTCAACTTGGAATATGCCTGCTCTGATGTTTGGAACAATAAAAAACAAGCTCGGGGAAACTCTCGATTACACTTTTCATGAAGGGTCAGCTAATTGCAGGGATTTGTTGATCATCGGACACGGAGTCACCGGAAATAAAGACAGACCGTTTGTGGTCGCCTTAGCCGATGCTGTTTCGGCTTCCGGCATAAATGTGATTCGCTTTTCTTTTGCTGGCAATGGTGATTCTGATGGTGAGTTTCGGGACTGCACAATTTCCAAAGAGGTGGATGATTTACAGTCAGTTTTATCCGTGGTTGGAGAAAAAAATTATCGGGTTATTTATGCCGGTCATAGTATGGGTGGTGCAGTCGGGGTATTGACTGCGGCCAAGGATTCTCGGATCAAATTCCTTATCTCCTTAGCCGGTATGGTGAGCACAGAAAAATTTTATGATACTGAGTTCGGGGAGGAAACACCTGATACTGGTTGTATGTGGGAGGAATCAGACTGTCCGCTTTCCTCTGATTTTAAAAATGATTTGAAAAGCATTCATTCCACCGCCCCACAAGCCGCTCAGATCACGGTGCCCTGGTTGCTTGTTCACGGGACTGCGGATGATGTGGTCTTAATTGACGATTCCCGAAAAGCTCATTCCTTGGCAACAGGGCTTAAGAAATTTGTTGAGATTGAGGGGGCTAATCATGTTTTCTCCGAGGATGGACAGAAGCCCATGATTGAGGCAGTGATAGGATGGTTACAGACTAACCTTGATTAGATTTATTTAGATTTTAGTCCGACAGTATTAACCGAAATAATCTGATAATTATATTTCTTCCCAGTATCTGCTGACTTATCAATGAAAAGCATTTCTGTGAGCGGCATTATTGGAGTATCGCTGTAAAGAAGTCCCTGAAATAAAGGACGCCCGAATTTATTTGTGGGGTCCTCCGGTACCTGTCCGATTACTTTTCCATTCCGCTTAATCAGAAAGTGGGAAATGCCACTTTCCAAATCTGCTTCCGCCTTCCAGGATAATTGATTCCCTTTTCGTTTTAATTGGGTGGGAGATGGGGGAGGAGTGGGATCTGAGATCTTAGTGTCCTCAACGAATTGCATCCAGGTTTGGGCAATTTTTGCATTCGGTAACCAGACTGCTTCGAGTGGGTTCCCTTGAAATTTTAATTTGGGTTGGGCTTTCTTGCCTAATAGGGGAGCGAGCCATGCATTTTTGGTCGGCATCGGTCTAAGTTTTTTACCAAAGGTTTTAGGCAAACGGGCGGAGAGGCATGCATCAAGCCAGGGAATTGCCATGTAACGGGAATTTCCACATTCATGTGAACTGAGCGGGTCAATCGATACCCCCACTAATCCACCTGCACCTCTCACTTTCTTGAAGAAGGTTTCATTACTGGGCCAAACCCGTGCAAACCGCCCTTTTTTTTCGGTGACTCCCTCTTTTGTTCCCGGGTTGCACATAATTGGAACCTTAAGGGCATCTGCCGGTAGATCATGCGGTTTAATTTGGGGTCGCTCCGGATTTGCTTCCAACATTGGAACCCCAGAGCGTAACCAACACGCGATCACCCGGTTGGGGTAGAGCATGGTCATTCCTCCCACCCAGTGTCCACCACCACTATGTCCCCATAGTGCCCATGGCACCTCACTTAATTCGGGATGTCCGCTCATTTTGCCTAGATCATGCAAACTTTTTAGAAAGGTCTTATTAGCACCATTCCGAGGATCACACCACATTTGACAATCCGCTTTTCCGGGCTGTTCATAGGTTGGGGAGAGCAGGGCGCAGTCATGCTTTTGGGCCAGGGCTTGCCAGTGAAGATCCCACGCACCGGTAAGTCCGGACTTGCAGGATCCTTCTCCACACCCGTGCTGATGAATCACTACGCCTTTCAGTTTTTCGACCCCTTTGGGAATCCAAATGGTATATTGTACCGGAAATATGAGTTCGCCGGGTTTTACAGAAGCTTCGTATCTTACTCGGTAGAACGGGGGTTCCGCTTCTGGAGAAATATCATAGGGCGGATTTTGTCCAAAGAGAAACGAGGATAAAAAACTAAAGAATATGAGAAATCTTGTCATAAAAAATTTCAACCATGGTTTAGTCATTTAGTAAATAACCGAAGATAGGTTTAAACTTTATATAATCGAGCAGGAGTAACTTTTAAGAGGGTTGTCAGCACCTTTTATAATTCCCTTTTGGACTTTTTGTCTATGATCAGTAGTATAAGTGAATGATTTCTTCCCCTTCATCCTCGCATGCGGAGAGTGTTCAAAAATTTGCTTTGGAGATAAACTCGGTCCATAAGTCGTTTGGACAGGTTAATGTTCTGAAGGGGGTCGATCTAAAATTAGATGTTGGTGAACGGGTTGCATTAATGGGCCCCAGTGGTAGTGGTAAATCCACCTTGCTCAATTGTATTTGTGGGATTGAATCAATGGACCAGGGAGAAATTAAGTTGGGTGGTGTATCCCTTAACGATATGAGCCCAAAGAATCTTGAGCAAATCAGGCGACAGTCAATCGGATATGTTTTTCAATCCTTTCATCTTTTGCCCACACTTTCAGCGATGGAAAATATAGAATTCCCTGCTCAGTTAGTTGATATGCCCAAAAGAGAACGCAGGGAAAGAGTCGAGAAGTTACTCGATGCAATTGGCTTGTCTCATCGGGCCCATCATAAACCGGATGCGCTGAGTGGAGGGGAATGCCAACGAGTGGCTATTGCCCGTGCTTTGATTCACCGGCCGAACCTAATCCTTGCCGATGAACCAACTGGTAGTTTGGATTCGGATATTGGTGGACAGGTTCTTGACCTGTTGGAGGAATTGTCAAAAGAATTTCAGGTCGCCCTTTTAGTAGTTACCCATGATCAGGCATCCACTCGAATTTGTAACCGGGTGATTTCCATGAAAGATGGAATGCTGGCCTAAGCTCCTGCATGTCCATACTTCCACATTCTATCCGTCTTGTCCTGCTCATTCTTGTCCGGACAACACTCAGGCATTGGAAGCAAAAGCTGGGTAGTTATCTTTTGCTCCTGGCCATTGTTGCAGTCGGCGTGGGTGCATTTAATGGAATTCGCCAGGCGAGCCGTTCGGCTTCGGCCAATTTCGGTCTTTTTAATCAGGCGGTTTCCGGACAGAGCGATTTTTTGATCGAATCACCAACCCAGAGGTTATCCACTGATGTTTTGCCCAGGCTGAGTAATTTGGCGGGAGATCCGGATTGGCATATGGTGCCAGTTATAGAAGGTTCCGTCACTGCACTTGATTCCGAAAATCAACCTGCCCAGCAACTTCGTCTGGTCGGACTCGATTTAATGTCACTCGCCAACCTGCCCGACTTGGTCGAAAATAAAATTGATTTTGGTGAGGATGAATCTTCCTGGTATGATTGGTTGGGGAGTGAAAATCTTGTCTGGATTGGGGAAACCACTTCGGATAAACTTGGAGTGGAAGAGGGTGATGAGATCACAATTCTTGCCAGTGGTCGCCGTCAGCAAATGGGGATCCGGAAAATTTTAAAGCAGGACGGCTCGCCTCTTCCGGACGACTTGGTCATCGCAGATATTCCCACCGTTCAATCCCTCCTTAGCCGGCCCCGGGAAATCAACCGGGTCGAGGTTATCCTCAATCGCCCTGATCTTCGACAGGATTCTGGATACCTTAAGGAGGTTGAGAAACGCTTAACCCGCGAGCTTCCGGAAAATATCTCCCTGAGCCCGACCGAAAATCGGGCGGTCGATCGGGCGGCCATGACCGCAGCCTTTCGCCTGAACCTCACCATTCTTTCCCTGATTGCAATTTTGGTCGGAGCCTATCTTATTTTACAGGCTCTGGATGCGGCTGTGGTTCGTAAAAGAACTGAATTTGCCACTCTTATTTCTCTTGGTGTCAGTCGCCAAGTGCTCTTTATCACTTCCTTGTTGGAATCAATTATCATTGGATTAATTGGATCAGTTGCGGGGATTGGGGTGGGTTGGTTCTTTGCTTATTTTTCCGCCCAGATGTTAGCGGACACCGTAAATGCGCTTTATTTTGCGACTACACTGGATGCGATTTCACTTACCTGGATGGATTGCGTGTTCGGGATGGGACTAGGTCTTTTCTTTACCCTGGTTGCTGGTTGGCTACCGGCTCGTGACGCGATGCAAACCCCACCGGCTCAGGTTCTTTCCAAGGGAGATTGGTCACCTGGTTTTACCTGGTTACAAAAACCAAAAGTTGGATTGTGCCTATTACTTTTGGGGGGAGTATGTCTTTTATTCCCTCCCTTACCTTTGGAGGGTGGGGGCAAAATGCCAGTGGGTGGATTTCTGTCTGCCGGTTTCTGGATTCTGGGCTCGGCACTCCTTGCAGGTCATGCCTTGGTCATGCTTGCAGGGTGGTTTCGTCCTGTTTGTACACAACCGGTCAGTCGTTTAGCCTGTAGCCGATTAGAGGATGGTTCGAGCAGGCATCGATTGGCAGTGGCCGGATTGGTCGTGGCGGTGGGGATGGTGACTGGAATGTTTCAAATGGTGGACAGTTTTAGGTATACGATTGAGGAATGGTTCGATATTCGTTTTCAGGCGGAACTCTACATTTCCGAACGGGGAGTTACAGGTGCGGGTACGATCAATGGTATCGATCCAACCATCATGGATGAGCTTGTCCAGGACGAAACGATTGCTTATGCGGATGTGGTTTACATCTCCTATGCGAAACCAAAAGAGGGAATTACTATTTTATCCGGAGTGGATATGAAAGCATGGACTACTTCAATTAAACAACTTTGGTACAAACCACCCGGTTCATTCATTGCCGAGAAGGGGGCAGAGCCTGCTTTAATTAGTGAGACTTTTGCCCGACGATTTGATCTGATAAATGGTGGTGTAACTGAATTGGATACTCCTTCCGGTCGAAAGAAAATTTCTCCGGTTGGTATATTTTCAGATTATGGAAATGAGTTTGGCACCGCCGCAGTCGATATGAAAACCTGGAAAGCATGGACTCAATCTGAAAGACCTATCAATGTAAGCCTGTACTTAAAAGAGGGTACAGATGTAAACGAGGTTCGGGATCGGTTGCGTCTTTCTTTTCCTGGATTGGATGTTCGCAATGGGAAGGAATTACGCGATGTGGCACTGGGTATTTTTGAACAGACTTTTAAAGCCACTTCCGCACTCAATATCATCGGTCTGGTTGTTGCCTTTGCTGGTTTATTACTTGGTCTGTTTTCGATTTTTGATGAGTCCAGTCGTACCTGGCTCACTCTGCGCCATCTCGGTTTTTCCAATCGACAGTTTTTAATCTCTGCGGGAATGGAAGGTGCGGGGATTGGGCTGGCTGCGTGGGTAAGTGGTTCCCTGATCGGATTGGTTCTTGGTTGGTTGTTGGTTAAGGTAATTAATGTGCAGTCTTTTGGTTGGACCCTTCTTTGGCATGTGCCGTACATCGATTTTCTTATCTTTGGTATTCTGCTTGTTCTGACTGGTTTTCTTTCCGGTTGCCTGGCATCTGCTTATTGGAATTTTAAACGTAAATGAAATTGCTTCTTATTCTCGTAGTCCTTACCTCAAATATTGTTTGGGGTAAATGGATTGAACCGCCCACTCGTTCTTCCAAACGATACCTTGTGCCCACCCCTGATTATGTGCCCATTCTTCCACAGGATCATGGTTCCCATCCCGAGCATGGTATTGAATGGTGGTACTGGGTCGGTCATTTAAATGCGGTTGATTCGGAAAAACAATTTGGCTTTCAATCCACGATCTTTCGGTTGGCCGGGGATCCTAAGAAGTCCGGTCATTCTTCGAATGGTCACTTTGGTCATCAAAATCTTTTTTTGCTCCACAGCGCGCTTAGCGATTTAGAAGAAGGGAAATATCTTCATCATGAACGAGTACTACGGGAGGGTTGGCAGGCAAGTGCTTCTCGGGAAACTCTTCAATTAGCTGTGGGCGGAGTAAAGGTGAGCCTTTTCGAGGACGGGAAGAGTCACGAGGTCATTACTCGTTACCCCGGTGGTGGAAAGCTTGAACTCTCTCTTCATCCGACAAAGCCGTTAGTGTCTTTTGGAGATCGTGGGTTGAGTCGAAAAGGATCCGATCCTGCCTCGGTCAGCTGGTATTGGTCCTACACCCGTCTCCAGGCAAAGGGTACACTTTTTCAGAATGGAAAAGAGATCCCTGTAGTAGGAATGGCCTGGATGGATCATGAAATTTCATCCAGTCAATTGGGAGAAGATTTAGCTGGTTGGGATTGGACTTGTATGCAACTCGATGATGGTACCGAATTGAAAGCTTACCGGTTGAGAAAAAAAGACGGAGGAAGTGATCCTTGGTCTGCTGTTTACTGGATTGATCAAGAGGGGAATACGGAAAGGGTATACGCAGATTCCTTTACCTGGAAAACCCTAGATACATGGACCAGTCCAAAAACGGAACTCCAATATCCCACCTCGGTTGAGGTGTCAGTCAAACATCCAACCAAGGGGCAACAGGTATACCAACTTCGTCCTTTGCTTGATGCCCAGGAATTCACCGGTAACCGAGAGGATAATGCCTACTGGGAAGGTGCCTGTGAAGTGTTGAACGAAAATGGGGAACGAATCGGCTTGGCCTACCTGGAACTCGCTGGTTATGGCGGGGGTCTGGGTGCCCGTCTTAATTAATGTTCGATGAAGTTTGTAAGAAATGAATTCTTCGCTTTTTCTAAATTCAGTATTGTGATCAGCATGGGTTATGCCCCGTACAATAGGGCTAATTAAAAACAACCATTCTTGACAGGCTAATGACCCCGTGGTCTCCTTGAATATATGTTCAGGAAAATTGTTATTCTCCCCATTCCGGTTCTTGAAAGAGACATGGTGTTAGAATCAGTAAATGGACTGTGTTTCAAAAGATTTCATTGTGCATAGTAATCAAATTTTTTATTTCTGTATTATTAATTATGCCTGATCACCAAGACTCCTTTGGCAATGCCCGAGAAAATTCCGCTATTCAGGTTACTGAATTCAATGGTGAAAAAATTCCTTTTGTCCTTCGCTTAAAAGAACTGCGTAAAACTGCCAGGAACTGGGAGGATTTTAGCAGTGATCATCCTTTTCAGGTAGTACCTCATTCAGAAGCAGAACTGCGCTCGATGCGCCAAATTCCGATCGAAATGGACCCACCCGAACATACTGATTTCCGTGCATTAGTGGAGCCGTTCTTTAAACGTCCCATGCAGCGGGAATATATCGAGGATATGGGAAAGCTGATCACTTCCATGGTCGAAGATATGATCGGGGTGGGAGAAGTGGATGCCGTCAATCAATTTGCTCTGCCCCTGCAATGTCGTGCATTAGCCAGGTTATTAAAGGTTCCTGATTCAGAAGCAGACAAGTGGATGGAGTGGGGTATGCATGCACTGACGGAAGGTAGCGGGCTTGAGGACTACACTGCGGAACAATTTGCCCGGGCCGAACAACAACCGGGAGATGATTTTTTTAGCATGCTGAACCAAGCGGTGCTCAATGGGGAAAAGTTGACCTTTGATGAAAAACAGGGAATCGCCAATGTCACCTTTGCCGGTGGCAAAGACACCGTAATTAATGTGGTCAGTAGTATCATTGTCTACTTTGCGGAACACCCGGAAGCCTTAATTTTTCTTGGAGAAGACGAGCGCCACATTATGACCGCCTGTGAGGAATTTGTTCGCTATGTGAGTCCGCTCACTGCGATTACCCGGACCTGCCCGCATGCGGCCCAAGTATCGGGCCATGATATACCGGCTGGGGGGCGGGTGGGGTTGTGCTGGCCGTCTGCAAATCGCGATGAGTCTGTGTTTAAAGAACCAAATAAAGTGGTCCTGGATCGTATGCCAAACCCGCACATCGGGTTCGGCTTTGGTATCCATAACTGTCTCGGAGCCCCTCAGGCCCGATTAATTATCCGTAGCCTGCTCCGGGCTTTGTGTGAACAGGTGAAAAGTATTGAATTAATTTCTTTTGAACCGCGAATTGAAAAAGAGGAATCCTACACCCGTCAGGTTGGGTATGACCGGGTAGTGGTGAAAATCAATTAGTTCATCGGCGGGGTCGGGATTGAAAGATTGTTTAATTCTTTCTATTTCACCCGCAGAATTCCCTGCATCGCCATCCAGTGACCGGGAAAGGTACAGATGTAAGGATAGTCCCCCGGTTTCTTCGGAGCCCGGAAATGAAGGGCATGGGATTTACCCGGTTCAATGACCGGGATGATATGTAACACTTCATTCAGATCCGGGGCATAGTTTTTCTCCCCGGCTTTAGGATCACTGATCATTTTAAAAGAGGCCTCTCCCACTTTTTGGGTCGAGCCCGGTTGGATAATCACGAGGTTATGAGGCATCGCATCAATATTTTTTAATTTGAGTACCAGCGCTTCATTGGGTTTCGCTTCAATCAAAGTACTGGAATATTTGAGACCGCTTATGGTATCGATCCGAATCTCGCGTTCACCCTCAATGGTTTCCCCGGTGTAGTCCGGTCTTTTTTTCGATTGCTGATCAGCTACCCGTAAAGATACAAAATTCAGCTTATCCCTTCTTGGCTTGGCTAATCCTTTGGCGGAGTAGTCGGTGTCCGGAAACATCGGTGAACAGAACAGGTCGGTTTTGAATTCAGTTCCATCGGCATCTTGTAAATGCATGCGAATGTGGAGCTGCATGATGGGTTCGAGATCGGGCATTTCCACAAAAACAGATTTTCCACCCTCCAGTAATTTTACGGATCGAATATTTACCCGGTCATGTCCAAGGCTTTCCGGGACCTTAGCGGAAAATTCAGGTGATCCGTAGCGCTTCGCATATTCATAATTCCAGGCATGAGCAAAGTAATTTTTTATTATCGATGTTGAATGGGGATCAAGCTGAGTAGTGAAATCGATTCGTATTCCGTTCGCATGGACTTTAAATCCCTTTGGTTTGCGAACTTTTCCCCCGGTGTATCGCACCCGGTGGAAGCACCCGTCCTTGATGGAATAATCTCCCCAACCGTCCAGTCCGGCCACATAGAGCTGACCGTCCTTGGGATGAAAATCGCCCCGCATCACACCGGCCAGGAAATTGCCCCGTAACGGGACAACGGCTCCCTGTGGGCGGGATCCAGTGGCGTCCCTGAGAATCAGGTAATGGGTGCCCGAACCATAGCTCAATCCGACATGTGATCCTTCAAAGGGTCCCCACTTGTCGCTGGTGATCTCCTTCATTCCACCGGTGGAATTATCAATTCCTCGGGGAACATAGCACAGGGGAGGGGAGATTCCCTTTCCGCCCAGCCCGTATTCCTCCCCCTGGTTAACCTCGATAATGGCCGAAGTTGGTGTCCAGGTTCCCTCCTGCGGGCCCGCCCAGAAATAATTGTCTGATCCGCCCACTGCCATACAGTTGCGTACTCCGGTGGCCACTTTTTGGGTCACCCGGTCAGGCCCGGTGCGGAACACACTTGTCCACTGGATGAAGTGAAACGATTTATCCTTTGTGCGGTGAAGTCCGAACGTATGAGTATGGCTCCGGTCAAAGCCCCCAAAATCGTTGGCGTATTTTTCGTAGTGATCGACCTCTTCGTCTCCGTTGGTATCGTGGAGAATAGAAATCTGACAGCGATCGAGCACGAAGATTCCATCCTCGTCCACATGGATTCCGATTGGTTGGTTGAAACCGGTGGCAAAGCGCTGCCAGGTAATATTCTTGAGGTCTTCTGAAATTCCTTTGACCAGCCAGATATCCCCGGGGAGGGTGGCGATCAATGCGTTTCCGCTGGGAAGAAAAGCCATGCTGGTTAATTGCATTACTGTATTGTAGGGGTTTTCATAAGGAACAGTGAGGGTATCGACCACATAATTGGACCCGTTTATTTTTCCCAGTTTTCCCGGAATCTGAAGAATTTCTTTCCACTGCTTTGTGCACTCACGTTTTGAATTGAAATGTGCGAGTACACCAGCTTGCTTGTCCTGGTTTTCATTCATGGAAACCTGGACAATGATAAATCCGTCTTTTTCCACACCTTTAATTTTAATTTCTCCTTTTGCCCAACCGGCACTCTTTACCCCCTTGGTCTGAATTATGCGCACTTTTAATGTCCCATCTATTACCCGGCACGGTAAGGAAAGTTCACTGGATGGGTTCTTAAAATCGATCCGCCGATAGAATGCATCGTGTGTGCCCCACGGTTCATCTTCAATTCCCACCTGTCCCATCCGGTATTCAAAAACCACCCGATTCCCAAACCGGCGTAATCCCAGGTATTCTCCTCCGCTGGGCATATCTGCCTTGGGAACGGAGAACCAAATCTTTCCGTCAATATTGGCTCCGCGTGATGAACCCCAGCGGAAGGGTTGAAAACTTACCCATCCGTCCTGCCAGACTGCACGGTAGGATAGGGACTGTGGGTCAAAACAGGTAGACAAGGTATGCCCAGTTCCCAGTTTTACACAGATTCCTTTTTCCACATTGATTCCCTTGGCTTTGACCACATGGGCAAAATGCTCTCCGGTTTTCCCGTTATTCCAGCGTCCGTCATTATGATTGTTTTGATTATGTTTGCCCCAGTGCCCATGAAGCCCGGCATCCAGTCCGGGGTAAGCAGGTAGAATTTCCGGAATCTTTTCCGGATTGGCCATATAATAATCCGCCTGCCTTTGATAAAAATCATAAACCCGGGCTTCGTTCACTTTTTCATTGGTGTGCTCGTGGTTTGTCCGCCCATCT
>CAJWWH010000027.1 GCA_913048545.1 uncultured Opitutia bacterium
CGGATCGGATCGAAGCCCCCGTCGTACATTCCCCGGTATTTTTTAATATCCCGGGGAAGTGCATGCATCGGCCAATGAGCGGTGGTGTAAGCGAGGTAAAGAAAGAACGGTTTTTCAGCATCGCTCTTTTCATGGTCTTTGAGAAACCTGACTGCGTTATCACTGATCGCATCGGTGTAATAATAAGTCTCCGGTTGATAATCGGAGTCATTGACCGGAGTGATGTAAGTGTTCTCCCGGCACAGAGTGGCCGGGTCGTAAAAACTGCCGGCTCCGGTAATGGTTCCGTAAAACCGGTCGAATCCGCGCTGGCGGGGCCAGTTCTCCTTTGGGCCCTCGGGACGGGTGTGTTTTGTAACATGCCACTTTCCAGACATGTAATTCTGATAACCAGCCAGTCCCAAAGCCTCTGCGATAGTCAGAATATTTCTGCCCAGCTCACCCTGGTACCCGGGCAGTTTCTTATCCCCCGTCATCAGTCCAATTCCGGCCTGGTGCTGGTAGAGACCCGACAACAGAGATGCCCGGGTTGGACAGCAACGGGCGGCGTTGTAAAATTGGGAAAAACGCAGACCGTCTTTCGCAAGGGAGTCAAGGTTAGGGGTTTGAATCTCGCCCCCGAAGCATCCAATATCCGAATAACCCATATCATCGGACAGGATGATCACAAAATTAGGCTTGGCTCCGGAAGTAATCGAGCCAAGCACAAGAAGACCGATTAAAAAAAATCGGTTGCAACTCATGCAGAAGCAAAGGATTTCACAATCAGTTTCATCGACGCCTTAACTCCCGCAACAGGCTCGAGAGCGCTGCCCTCCCATTCAATGGCGAGAATTCCTTCATATGAAGACTGCTGAATCATTTTCATCAGTCGTGGATAATCAAAATCGGGCTGATTTCCATTTTTGTCAAAGCTGTGCATCTTACAGGAAACGGTCACGGTATGCGGAAGCATGGCTTTTGTACCCTTGTAGACATTATCCTTTAACTTTCCGAAATCCGGCATCAGTTTGAGGGCGGGGTGTTTCAGCTTGGTGGCGACCTCCGCGAGAAACGCTCCTTTTTGACTTAGGCTGGAAGCCCCGGGTTCAATTGCGATCGTCAGGTTCTTCTTTGCCGCCTCATCAGCCAAAGGTTTGAGTGCTTCCACACTCGCCTGCAGACCGGCTACTGGATCGGTTCCCGGAGCCTTAAGAAAAACCCGGACCATCGGTGCTCCCAATTGAACCGCACGGTTAAACGAAGCGGTTATTTTGGCGGTACTGGCCTCCCGTTTTTTGGGTGAGGCGTCAAGGGCACCCGACATCAGTAAAAATAAATCAGTACCTGCCTGGTCCGCTTTTTTTCGCATCATCGCCAAATACTTGGGGTCATCTAATTTATCCTTGGGCAGGCCGCCCTCCCAAAGATCAATCGCATGGATCCCAAATTGATCGACAGTGAATTTTGGAAAATCGAGGGCATCAAGTGAGCCATCTTTTAGTAATGCACGAAGAGAGTACTGGGAAAGACCAATAGTAAATCTCATTTTTTTATGATGTTTGGCAGATAAGGGAATTGAAAAAGCCGAACTCGCTAATCCGATTCCCCCACTCGTTTGCAAAAAAGAACGACGGTTTATTGATTTGTACATCCGCATATTTATCTAGCTTTTAAACTTCACTACAATAATAAATATTGGCTTTTTTATAAAATTTAAACTTATTCCTTTGCCAAAAGGTTAGGATTCGGGAATCTGATCTTCTCCACTATGATCATCCTTTCAAATATTAGTAAGGCCTACGGGCCGAAAACCTTGTTCTCAGATGTTTCCCTGAGGCTAGTAAGGGGTGAGAAACTTGGCTTAGTCGGTCCAAATGGCGCAGGCAAAACCACTCTATTCTCAATTATTCTTGGCGAATTGGAGGAGGACAGTGGAAAAGTGGAGCTCGAGCGAGGCAAAAGAATTGGTTTTCTTCCCCAGGAAAGTGCACCCACTCAAGATGAAACCGTTCTTGAATTAGCCACCGCAATCTCAAGTGAACTTTCTCAGATTCAGAAGAAGCTACGCCTCCACTCCGACCCGGAAGACCCGGTCAGAATACAGGCACTTGAAGAATTTGCAGAACAGGAGGGTTTTTCGCTGGAAGCAAAAGCAAAGAAAATATTATCCGGATTAGCCTTTCAGCAGAGTGATTTTAATAAAACCGCAAACACCCTGAGCGGAGGGTGGATTATGCGTGCCCACCTCGCCCGCCTATTGGTCATGGAACCCGACCTCTTAATGCTGGATGAACCGACCAACCATCTCGATCTCGAAACCCTGGGCTGGTTTCAAAATCAATTATCAAGGTATTCGGGAGCGATTCTCACCATTTCTCATGACCGGGCATTTCTTAACGGTATCTGTGATGGCATCCTCGAAATTGCCCATGGCCGGCTTCACCGCTACCAGGGAAATTACGATCGCTACCTCTCCCAAAAAGCGGAACGGGAAGCACAGCACCGTGCCGCTTACCGAAATCAACAGCGGGAAATTGCTCATCATGAGGATTTCATACGACGCTTCCGGGCTAAAGCATCCAAGGCATCTCAGGCTCAGGCCCGAATTAAACAGCTTGAAAAAATGGACCGGATCCCGGCACCCGAAGCAGAGGCGGAAACCCTTTCCTTTCGATTTCCCCAACCGGAACGAAGTGGTCAGCGGGTGGCCACCCTGAACAAGGTCAGGCAAGCCTATGGTGACCATCTGGTCTATGAAAACCTAAGCCTCGAAGTTGAAAAGTTGGAAAGGATTGTACTTGTCGGCCCGAATGGTGCGGGTAAATCAACCCTGCTTAAAATCCTCGCCGAACTGGTCCCAATAGAGTCCGGAGAAAGGGAGCTCGGACACCAGGTCAGCGTGGGATACTTCTCACAGCAAAGAGTGGACCTGCTCAATTTAGAAAATACAGTTTTGGATGAAGCCATGCAAAAGGTTAAGACCCAGGTGCATACTCAGGATGTCAGAGGTATGCTCGGAACTTTTCTTTTCCGAGGGGATGATGTTTTTAAGAAAGTGAAAGTGTTAAGCGGTGGTGAAAAAAGTCGCCTCGCCTTGGTTAAACTTTTGCTCTCTCCGCCCAACCTCATGCTTTTGGACGAGCCTACCACCCACCTGGATATGCCAAGTATAGATGCGGTTATTCAGGCCCTGAAAGATTACACAGGAACCTTAATCTTTGTCAGTCATGACCTCCACTTCATTCGTGCACTGGCAAAAAGAACGATTCGAATTGAGGCCGGAAAAACAACCCACTTTGCAGGTGATTACGATTATTACCTTTGGAAATCCGGATCAGCATCTGAAAAGCAGGGCTTGGTTGAAGGCCTGCGGGATGCCAGACCGGATCAACTTTCAGGTTCCCAGGGAAAAAATAAACCGGTCAGTGCAAAAGAAAGAAGGCGAATCAAAGCCGAGGCGCAGAAAGAAGCTTCTCGAAAACGAAAAAAAATCGAGCAAACAATTGCCAGGCTGGAAAAAGAAATCCTTTCCTTTGAAGAGGAACAGGCGGAGGTAAATGAACTGCTCGCGGACCCGGAATCCTACAACGACCCGGAAAAAGGCAAAATTCTCAACGAACGAGCCTCCCGAATTGCCCGCAGGTTAAAGGAAAGAAATTACGAGTGGGAAATTGAAGCTCAAAAACTAAGCGACCTACAGACCGGTTCCACTGCTTAGCTTTTTGGCCACAGGGCCCTTATTCCAGTCCACTCATCTACCTTTTTGAGGAGTTAAAAAACTGGCAACCTTAGTAAACCCAAAAGCACCACAATCATTTGCAATCAACGCACCTCCGTCTTTGGTTATGCAAACATCCTCCCCTGCCCAGTCTGATTCTTTCGATCCATAAATACCCTCCCATTGTAATGTTCCGCTCCGATCCACTTTGATTAAATAAATCTTCCACTGACCGGACGGGCCCGAAATATGTCCTCTTTTTTCATACCGCTGGGTTTCATCTCCGGTACCCGCAACGGCCAACCAGCCTCCGTCCGGAGTTGAACGGGCTCCCCATACTTCATCGTGAATCCATTTACCATCATAACCACGAGGCTGTCCAAAAAAACGGGTCCAGAGTACTTCGCCATTTTGATTAAGTGAAGTAAGTTCAATGTCCCAATTTTTACTCAGGTTACTTTTGCGGGTATGACCGGCAAGCAGAACTTCTTGTTCAAGCCCTGTATCAAAGCCCCAATAAACTGTGTGGTAAGTTTTAGCCCAGTTAATTTCCCCAGCCCGGTTAATTTGTAAGAGGTTATAATCAGGTGACTCTTCATCTTTGGGATGACAGGCCAAAAGAAAATGACCCCCCGATTCTTTGATCCGATACCCCGATGATGTATAGGCCGACAAATCCGTTTTCCATTCTTCTTTTCCACCCGAATCCGTTTTAATTAATATTCCCTTTCCCCAGTTTAAAAAGGTCCCCTCAGCTAATCCGTCCCGGTATCCAGTTGCCCAGATATCTCCATTTTCGGCCTCGGTCACGCCCTCGAATGCATCTTCCTTACCGAGATTCCAGGTACGGATCCAAATTGCATTTCCCGATCGTGCATCCACCTTGATTAATGACGCATCCAGGTTCAAACTTCCAGCCACTAAATAATGTCCATCCCTTGTTTCCAAAACACAATTACCAAGGTTGTATCCAATTGTACCAAATTCTTTTTTCCAAATCAGTTTTCCGAGGTGGTCCGTTTTGACCAGAAAAATCTTCGCCGTTCGGTCTTCCACAAAACCAGTTTCACCAACCATTAAAAAACCTAGGTCACTGGTTTGAATGACATAGTGTGGATGGCTCTCTTCCCCACTTCCATTGTATGATTTATGCCAGGAGACTTGAGGTGCCCGAATCAATCCCCCTTGGTTAACACTCGATGAAGTTTGCTGTGAAATTAGAGTAAATGCTCCGCAAAACAGAAGCAAAACCAAAAAAAATATCGTTTTTGTTCTCATACCAAAAAGAAATGGATATTCTTAGGGATGGTAAGATTGAATCAGCATCTCCTGTAAACGCTCCTTATTCACCGCTGAGGTCTTGGCGATAAAACCACGGGCATGAGCAAAATGGACATCCGCTTCACCTTCCACTTTACTAAAATCCATCCGTGCATCATCATTGTAACGCCTCATACCATATCCTTGACCCCGGCTATCTGGGGATAGAACAGCAATAATCTCTTTCTCCAATCCAAGAGCCCTCACCTGGTAACCCAACACATCGGATGCACCCTCCGGAAGAGAACTAATCCGGGGTAGGAAGAGAACTTTAAACTCATCCTTGTCTTTCTTTAAATTCCAGACTTCGGTGAATTGGGAAACTTCGTTTAATTTGGATCGCAGGTTGGTGATGAACTCGACAAGATCTTTCCCAATCATTCGCATCACTTCCCAAATCGGTTCCCCGGGATGATGTTCGGTCTGAGCTGCAAAATTCTTGAGCAGTGTGATATCGAGGGGAGAATTTAATTTCGCTAAAGTTTCACGATCCATATCTAGCCACTTAGCTGTGTCTTTCGGACCCCTGCAATCAAACCACTCCGCCACCTCAAGCCATGGGCAGAACTCGCGGGCATCCTCATAAATTCCAAGGTATTGAAGAACGAGCGATAGCGCACAGGTGGGCACATGGTCACGGGGGAATTGATGATGATCGAAGACCAACCTTTCAGGTGCATGCTCTCCTCCGACATCAAGCACGGCAATACTCGAATCTAAAAGATCCGACTCCAAGGGCTCCCGACGAAAGATCGAAACCTGGTGTTGGAATAACAGGACGGCACAGGCAAGGAAGTCATCTTTATGAGCACCTCCTGGATGAGTGATAATGGAAGAAATCATGTTACATCAAGGTGAAGATGAACGCATGAATGTCGAACGGAAAATCCCTAATCCGTGTGTCCACTTAGTCTCATAGGAATCAATAAAAAAACTTCGGCAAAGATCTCCTTGTCCCTTTTTCTGAATTCGTCTATATATTTACCTTTGTGTGCATTTTTGCACCTTTGGCGTGGTGGTAATCAAAAAACGGGAAATATTTACTATTTGAATTCCCTCAAAAGGTTTTATCAGGAGCCAATGCTTATCCATTTCAATTCTCTTTTCATTTAACTTACCTTTATCGTGTTTAAATTAATTTATCGAAAATTCGGCAACCGAATACAAGCAAAGGACGATGTCCTATCCGGCTTAACCGTTGCACTGGCACTGGTCCCCGAGGCCGTTGCCTTTGCGATTATTGCTGGAGTTACACCCATCATCGGGTTGTACGCCGCCTTTATCATTTGCCTGATCACCGCAGTGCTTGGTGGAAGACCGGGAATGATTTCGGGGGCAACCGGTGCACTGGCAGTAATCATGGTTTCTCTGGTCATACTTGGTAATGAAAAAGGGGAGGCACTTGGACTGGGGACGGATATGGGAACCCAGTACCTTTTTGCAACGGTCATCTTGATGGGGATTATCCAAATTGGGTGCGGAGTATTGAAACTGGGACGTTTCGTCCGTTTAATTCCCCAACCCGTTATGTTTGGTTTTGTGAACGGATTGGCCATTGTTATTTTTGAGGCCCAATTCCCGATGTTTACCGATAGCCCGACCACCCCCGGTTCTAGCTGGCTCGCTGGAAACGACATGTATCTCATGCTCGGACTTGTCGTTCTGACGATGGGCATTATTCATTTCTTACCCAGGCTCACCACCCAATTACCCTCCTCTCTTGTAGCGATTGTTTCAACCAGTTGTCTTGTAATTGGCTTAAATTTGGACACGCTTGTCGTCAAAGATATGGCATCAATTGGAGGAGAGCTTCCTAGTATTGTATCATTCTCAATCCCATTTAACTGGGACACCATCCAGTTCATTGCTCCTTTTGCTTTTATCCTCGCTGCTGTCGGGTTGATCGAGTCCTTAATGACCCTTACCCTGATTGATGAACTGACTGAGACCCGTGGAAACAGTACTCGTGAATGCCTTGGTCAAGGAGCGGCCAATGTGATCACCGGATTTTTCGGAGGCATGGGAGGATGTGCGATGATTGGCCAGAGCATCATTAATATTCGATCCGGTGGACGGGGACGATTATCGGGCATCGCAGCCGGAACCTTCTTACTCTGCTTTATTCTTTTTGCGAGTTCTTTAATTGAACGTATTCCGTTAGCAGCCCTGACTGGGGTTATGTTTATGGTTGTCATCGGTACTTTTGAATGGTCCAGCCTTCGTATACTCAGAAAAATCCCAAAAACCGATGCATTTGTAATTATTCTGGTTTCCGGCATCACAGTGATCACCCATAACCTTGCCCTTGCAGTGGTGAGCGGGGTAATCGTTTCCGCACTCGGATTTGCATGGAAATCAGCTCAGCACATCCATAGAAACTCGGAAATAAAAGAGGATAATTCAAAGGTTTATTTCCTCCACGGCCCGCTCTTTTTTGGTTCGATCACAGATTTTAATCAGGGGTTCAATCCGGCTGAAGATCCGGATGAAGTAATTGTCGACATGATGGACTCGCGGGTTTGGGATCATTCCGGACTGGAAGCGATCCAAAAATTGGGGGCCCGCTACCAGGCGGTAGGAAAAAATATAAAATTACAGCACATTAGCAGTAACTGCCGAGAACTGCTTAAAAAAGCGGGCAGTATGGTCGATATTGTGGTACTTCCAGATGATCCCAGTTATCATGTAGCTAATTTAATCAAGTCAGACCGAATGCCTTCCGCGAGGACCTAAGTCGTTAGTTAAGTCAGAGGAGCGCTTACTCGTTCGAATAACTCAATAAGTTTGGGACTTATAATCCCCGTAATGTTTCTCCATGCTTGATGGTCGTAAAACATTTGGGATCCAGTTTCTTCGCAGCCACTGCCTTTCGTAATCGTACAGGCGGCTCATCCATTGGTTCATCAGTTAAATCCAAGAATGTTCCCCAATGCATTCCTATGGATCTTCTACTTGCCACATCGATATGAATTTGAACGGCCTCTTCCGGAGTACAATGCATATCCTTCATAAACCAACGGGGTGCATACGCTCCTATGGGAATAAGGGAAAGGTCTATCTCTCCAAACCTTTTTCCTATATCTAAAAAGTCTTTTGAATATCCAGTGTCTCCAGCAAAGAAAAGTTTTTGGTGCGGCGTCTCGATCACCCACCCCGCCCAGAGAACCCGATTTGTATCACCGAATGTCCGTCGACTCCAATGTTGAACCGGAACAGCATGCAATGTCCATTCACCTACCTCGTGACTTTGCCACCAGTCTAGTTCAATAACTCCTACAGTAATACCAATTTTTTTAAACCAACCCTTCATTCCAAGAGGTACCAAAAAAACAGGGGGACTTTTCTTTTGCCTCTTTACTAGACCGAGCACAGACTTTTTATCTAGATGATCATAATGATTATGTGAAATTACTACTATATCGATCTGCGGAAGATCTTGTAGGGAAATAGTGGGAGGAACTACACGTTTAGGACCCGCAAAACCAACGGGGGAGGCTCGATTGGTTAAATGTGGATCCGTTATTAGGTTTACCCCCTGATGTTGCCATAAAAAAGTCGAATGCCCTATCCATGTTAAGGTAGTCTCGGTTCGATTCGCTTGTAAAAAAGAGAGGTTCGGATCGACTCGTTTGAATTCAATAGGTTTCTGAGGTTTTCGAGTGACCCGCCATCGAAAGACATCCGATAAACTCTTCGACATTACCTTCTGCGGTAAGTAATTATTTTTAAAACCTTTATCGGTATGATGAATTGGTTTTTTTTCCGGAAAGCGACTCGATTTAGCACAACCAAAAAGAAAAATTAAACACAAAAAGATTCGCGCAATTACTTGCATGAACATTTAATCCACTAAATGGAGTTACTATCGTGGAAAAAATTCGTAATGATCAGCTTGTTTACCATCAAGAAGGATAACTTCGTAATCCATTTTTTCTTTTCCAAATTCAACCCGCATCACATGATGATCGCTTCCTGTCATTCCTGGTGACTGAAGGTACCACCTGCCCGACTTGGGCTTCCTTTGAGGCACTCCTAGTCCCCCTTCCCCGACGTATACAATACCAGTAGGATCCTTCTTTTCATTACGAATGGGAACGGTTCGTTTGATCACATGACCATCCGATTCAATAGCGAGATCGAGATTAAATTTTTCAAACAAGGGTACCCAGAACTTCTTTGCTTTACCCGGACTTTTTACCGCGGGCCAAACTGGCCGGTGGTACTCGGCTAAAAGCCAGCGGACCTTAGGGCGTAAATCAAAAAGAGTTTTTGCCAACCATGCCTGCTGGTCTCCTCCTGCACTTATCTCACTGTTCAAGGTAATAAGTGCGACCTTGGGAGAAATCATGGTGTGGAAATAATTTTTACCGGAGCCTCCAGGGGTATCGAAAATTTCGTCGTACAGAGGTCCACCATCATGGTTTCCCCGAGTAGGAATAATGGGCAAAACCTTGCCGGACTTGGTAACGGTAAGTTCGTGCTGACTCAGCCAGGTTGACCACTGGCTCCAGATTCTACCGCTCACGATGTAGTCACCTCCATGAGCAAAAGCAATCAACTGGTCGTCCTTTTCAGACAAGTCCGCCATCAGCAAATTGACTTGGGCACGCGCGTCGATTCCAGTTCGAGAATCCCCACCAAAAAGAAGTCTGAATTCTCTATCATCCGAAGGGGCAGTCGTGAAATGTAAAACCGGGGATTTCTTGCCATCCGACTCGACCTCGAAGTGATAAGTCGTGGATGGCTTCAATCCACTGATCCGGGCGTGGTGATAGTATTGTCCTTTGGCCCCTGAGTATGCTCCACTTCGTTGGGCTTCCAGAATCTTCCCAACCTCATTGAGTTTTCCCTCCGAACGAATTCCATAACGCACCTTGTGTCCGCTCCCCTTCTTTGCCGTAGTCCAGGAAATCGTAGCCTTGGTTGAGGGTTCCTTTGTCCAGATCACGCGCCACTGGGAAGGACCGTCCCCTTTGACAGAAGCTAATTCTTTCATTCTCTCATCCACATATTTCTTTTCAAGCCAAGGGCTATCCGAAAAAAGCGTTGAAGAAACAAGAGGCATTAAAAGAAGGAAGGACAGTGAGAGTAATTTTAATTTCATTAATTGTTTTTCGTAGAATCCTGTGATTTCCAATAGACCCATAGAAAGAGGGGAATCCCTCCATTGCAAATCCTTAATGCCAAATCATGCCAATGATCCCATCCATAAGTCGTCATTCGGCTCACAGCGGTTACAAATCCCCAAACTGCCATCCATAAGGCTATAGTCTTGATACTTTTTCCCGGAAAAAGAAGGAAAGCGACGAGAATAAAGTCCTGAATGGCAATAATCGGCAAAACTGATTCTGCAATGACCTGCCTGGAGGCAGCAATAGACAAAGCTTCCTCTAGGTCTTGGAAGGATACCGCGGTAAAAATGGGATCGCCTAGAAATAAGTTCATCGTACCTATGATCAAATCAACAAAAAAAGGGTTTAGCCAAAGGGCACTCAAGCCATGGCCAACGAAAGTTCCGGCGACTCCCCAGCGTAATAACCACTCCACCCGGCGTGCATTTCCCTTTTCAGGAAAGGCGGTCAGCAGGAGCAAGGCTAGCGGTGCGGCATAGCGCACTGCATGTCCCAGCGGATCAGTGGCATGAAAAGGGTTACCCGGATTATTGAGCCAGGAAAAAATAGCAGTAACGAATGGCCAAAGGGCGAGTAGACCAAGGCAGGCAAAATCGACTTTACCTAGTACCGATGAAGTCTGCGGTCGAAGAAAACCAAACACTAAAACGAATCCGGAAGCGAAGAGAAGGAAAAACCATATTGCATAATCCAACTCGTAGACTAATTTTCCACCCACTGAACCAAGAAGGTAGGAATTGAGTGCCGAAGGAGCGGCCAACTTAGCGGCATAACCCAGGGACTGAATCACAATAAGGATCCTTAAAAACCAGATCAGTTTTTGTTGCATAAAAGGACATACTGTGGAGATTTTACTCTATTTTCGCAACTCCTTCCTAAGAAAAATGATTCTTTTCCGACAACCACCCGCATAGAGTGAGGTTTTCACTAATTAAAGCACTTATTATTTTCATCGTTTTATGCTTTTGCCTAGAAGAATTCTAGTCTTTAACTGATCGGTACTAATGCCATTTCATTTGGCTAAAACATAACTCTCCATGAATACCTCATAAATGCATGTTCACTAATTTTCCTTGATTATCCGTGGAAATTATCAATGAATCATCATCTTTCACCTAAACCCTTCACTCCTGTTTTATCATGGCCATACAAATCAAAAATAAATCTAAAGTTGAAATCGGTGTCGTTCCCACCCACCTAATGTTTGTAGGTGCACTCGCACCGGATGAATCCGGCAAGCTTCCACGCACCAACTCGGGTGATTTGAAAATTGTATCAGGCATGCGCCTACTCTGCCGTACTTCGCCGGTAAAACTTCACAATGTCCAAGTTACACTTTTTCCAGGAACTGATGCCAAGGATTTGGACGATATGTTCAAAGGATTACGTGCCCTAAAACTACAGGTTCACTTGATTATGATGGTCGGTGGTGCCAACCCACTTAATCCAAAAGATGAAGACGCGGTGGTCGAGATGTTAAACTCCGGTCTGGCAGTTGCAAAAAAATATAAAGTGAAACATGTGTCATCCACATCCTTCGAGGAATGGCTCTCCGGCAAGAAGCTTAAGGGCAAAGCATTTGATAACGCGGTAAAACAGGTCATAAAATTACATGCCCGCTGCTACAAAGAATCTGGGCTTGAAAAAAGCTCAGTTATTGCTTGGCATTTGGAATTTTTACGCGGTGTCGAATTTCAAAATTTCACCAATGCAGCCAAAGCGGCCAAGGTGGTTATTGGAATAAACAAGAAGATTAAGAAAAAATTCTTTAAAGTGATGATCGACGCCGCTCATTGCGGGGACTCGGATTTATCGGTTGCCGAAAACGAAAAGGTAATTAAAGAGTTGGCCAAAGCCGATGCCCTGGGGATTTTTCACGCTTCTGCCAAAACAACACGGGGATGTCTTACCACGGACGACGGATGGATTGGTTCCCTACTCGCTGCCTATGCACCCACCGGGAAATTAAAACATGTCTTTGTGGAACTCTTCCATCATCAGGACCCAGCCCTCGCACCTCTGCGCAAAGCAGTAAAGGGTCACGGTGTTAATACAACGGATGGTCGAACTTATAACAAAACAGTCACCGACGGAGTTATCGAGGTGGCTCATCGTCTCAATAATTTGGCGGCACGTAAATTGATCAAAAGCTAACCAATTCCGTCTTCAAACATTTAATAAGTGTGGCCCACGCCAACACTTTTATTGCAACATGAGAATGATTTCATTTCTGTAATCTTTCTCCTTTAGCATCTAAATTAATATGAATCGAAGAAACTTCCTCACTCGTGGTGGAATGGGTTTGGCCTGTACCGCACTCCCACCTTTCGCCAAAGCAAAGCAAACATTATCGGTTAGCCACTACCGGGAGGCAAAGGATTTCCCCAAACCTGACTTTCCTGTAGGTACCCGCCTTCTTTTTCAGGGTGACTCTATTACCGATATGAAATGGGGTCGTAATCAGGCTGACCGTAACCATTACCTCGGGCATAGTTATGTCTTTCTTATTGCAGGTCGTCTCGGAATGGATATGCCAAAAGCAAAACTTGAATTTTTTAACCGAGGAATAAGCGGGAATAAAGTATCCGATTTAAAAGCACGCTGGCAAAAAGATGCGATAAACCTCAAACCCGATCTTCTAAGCATCTTAGTGGGAACTAATGATGTAGGGATGGGATTTCGTCACCCGAGCAAGGTAGTTACCCCGGACGCTTTCGAGAGAGACTACCGCCATATCCTCGAAGCCAGTCTCAAAGCCAATCCACAACTGCGTATCGTTTTGCTCGAACCTTTCATTCTGCAATCGGGCAGATTAAAAGATCAACAGGCATACAGCTCACGCCGAAAAGAGACGGATAAAATGCGGGTTGTGGTAACCAAACTGGCAAAGGATTACCAATCTGCTCATCTTCAAACCCAGGAACTGTTTGATCAGGCTGCCAGCGAGACCGGGGCGGAGAACTGGATCTGGGACGGCATTCATCCCCTGCCCCAGGGTCACGAATTAATTGCCAGACACTGGTTGGATATAGTAGCCACCCGCTGGCCAAAGGCGTAAATTCCGGACCGTTCACCATGAAAAATTTTATCGCCCTTCTTTCTTTCATTCTATCTCTATTTGTTACCGGATCGTTATCCTATGGCCAGGCAAAACAATCGACTCCACAAAAACAGGCCTGGGACGGGAAAAAAACCTCCTTTCATGGCTTTGATCAGTATAACTTCCCATTGGAAGGCATTGCCTGTCGCGTAGTCGTACCTAAGAAAATTGCCGACGGCAAACCCTGGGTCTGGCGGGCACGATTCTTCGGGCATCAACCGCAGTTTGATATCGCCATGCTCAAACGTGGGTACCATGTGGTATACTGCGATGTAAGTGGTTTATTCGGAAATAGGGAAGCGGTGAACAGATGGAATCAATTTTATAATTACCTCCGCTTTGAGCACCTATTTTCAGACCGGGCAATCCTTGAAGGGATGTCGAGGGGTGGATTGATCGTTTACAACTGGGCTGCCTCAAATCCGGATAAAGTGGCCGCCATTTATGCCGATGCACCGGTACTTGATTTTAAAAGCTGGCCCAAAATCAACCCGACCATTCTGAAAGTGTACGGTTTTAAAAATGAACAGGAGGCCAAGGCATATAAAAATAACCCGTTGGATAACCTGGCTCCTTTGGCTGAAGCAGATATTCCTATCATTCATGTTGTCGGTATGGACGACAAAGTGGTTCCAGTAAGTGAAAATACATTGATTGCGGAGCAGAGGTATCAGAAGATGGGAGGCAGCTTTAAAGTGATTCGAAAGGAAGGCATCGGCCATCATCCCCACTCCCTGAAAGATCCAAGTCCGATCGTAAATTTTGTAACCACACAGGGTCAGGGATCGGCCAACCTGCCTGCTGAAAAAATTGTCGGACGAAAAAACTTTATCCTCCGGGGAGATTTCATGAACAGCCGGATTCATTTTGAACGAGAAAAAGTCGGTCATGTCGCTTTTATCGGTGGCTCTATTACCGAGATGAACGGGTACCGGCCCATGGTCTGTGCCATGCTTGAAAAACGATTCCCGCAAACAGATTTCGCTTTTACCCAGGCCGGAATCAGTTCAACCTGCTCGGATACCGGGGCTTTTCGGCTCTCTGAAGATGTTCTCAGTAAAGGTCCATTGGATATGCTCTTTGTTGAATTTGCGGTTAACGATGATCAGGACGGTCAAAAAAGTCTTCAGAATGCACTCAGAGGAATGGAGGGGGTCATTGCCCAAGCCCGGAAACATAACTCCAAAGTAGATATTGTTATGACATTTTTTGCCAATCAAAACATTCTTGATCATCTGGGTAAAAATAAGAATCCTCCATCGATTGCCGCACATACAAAGGTAGCTGAACATTACGGAGTCTCCGTTAATAATCTGGCACAGGAATTATCCGACTTGATCAATGCCGGGAAAATGGATTGGAAAAAATATGGAGGGGTTCACCCAAACCAATACGGAAATACCATGTGCGCATCGATGATTGGAAATTCACTACTCGATATTTGGTCTGAACCACTTGCCAAGAATGCTCAATCAAAAGCACACCCTAAAGTCAGCCCAATCGATCCATTTAGTTATGTAAGTGGAAGATTTTTAAATTTTAATCAAATTGAAATTGATAAAAATTGGAAAAAAGGGATTCCGGACTGGCCAAAAGAAAACAAGGGCAAAGTACGGTCCCGCTTCCTCGGGGTACCATTCATTTATGCAAATAAAGCGGGGGCCAAACTCAAAATTAAGTTTAACGGCACTGCCATTGGAGCCTACATGCTTTCTGGGCCGGATACGGCGATTATTCGATGTACTGTCGATGGAAAACAAACGAAGGATATTGATACTCTTCATCGGCACAGCGGATTTAATTACCCGATGACAGTTATGTTCTTTAATGAGCTGAGTGATACTCAACACACAATGGAATTGGAAATCCTTAAAAACCGGAAAGGTCGGACTCGGGATGGAGGGGAAGCTCTCAGGGTGATTCACTTTACCGCCAATTAGTTTTTTACTACTTCCTCAAAAAGGTTACAAATTATGAAGATAGATTTGTGGATCTATTTTTGCTGAGATAGCACTAAAATATCTGCTTAAGGTAAAAGTATGCTGAGCAACTTTGGTAATGGCGACAAGTTCGCCAGTTACCAAATAGTTTAACAAAGAAGAATCGAATTAAAATTCAGCTTCCGTCCAAGGAGCTACCCGGGCAGATTCACTTTTTCGATAACTGATAATATCTTCTTTAGAAATTAAGCCTGCTCGGTTACCCCAGGCATTGCGAACATAGGTAAGGATACCAGCAAGTTGATCATCCTTCATAAAGCCATGCGGGGGCATAATGGGAGGAACACCTTCCACCGGTTGACCATTCACTTTAATCGGACCCATTAGTCCATGCACGGCCACGCCAATCAACCGTTTAGTATCTCCAATCACCCAGTCACTTTTGGCAAGAGTGGGTGCCATGTGGGGCAAGCCTTTACCGTCCGCCTGGTGACAGGCTCCACAACTAACCGCGTATTGATCACGTCCTTTGCGATAAGCAGAGAGCAAATTCTTATCCTTTTTCACCCAGTCCGCTTCCCGGTCTTTGTAGGTATTGACTGCACGGGAGGGATAGCCTGATTTACCCAAACTATTTGCATAAATCGCAAGGGTGGAAGGAATGTTTTTTCGATCCGCCACTTTTCCGGAATATTTCTTAAACTCATCGGGAAAGAAATCAGCTACTCCCTTGGATTCTCCGGCCAATCGGAGCCCGGTCATGGATACAAACCATTCCCCATCCTCAATTGCCCGGGCCACGGTTTGTTCCTTTAACTTACCCAAACCGGCAAGCGTCCATAATGCATGAACCCGTGCATGGGGATCTGATTTTTTGTTCTCGGCCAGCTTTTGCACATCGCCCGCTAAATCCTGGCGGTCGCCTTCTACAATCCTTTTCTGGGAACGCAGGCGCCACCATAAGTAAGGGTGAGACAACCCAGTCACCAAGTCGGCGGGGGGAGGCACTGGTTTGTGATTATGGGGTACGATCCGGTAAATCCGGCCCAGGCCAATATGCTTATCCAGTTCGCGCTCCGCTGACTGGTGCCTTAAATAGGTGGTGAGAAATCGTTTGTGCTGGATGACCCCGCGGTGAAAATCAGCAATGTACAGACAGCCATCCGGCCCCATGGACGCATTGACCGGACGGAAGCGCTCATCGGTACTGGCAAGAAATTCCCGCTCCTTCCAAATTGCATCCGGATATAACTGGTGCTCAAACTTATCGGATGCAGGGAATGGTTTCTCGGGCATGAACGCCCCCACCGTGTTGGTTCCCGGAGACATCGAAAAAATGGCCCCTTCCCACTCCTTTCCGTACGCGCCATGACTATGCACCGCCAAGCCGCTGATCGAGGTGACGCTGGCCACCCGGCCATCCTCCAAAATTCGCCCCGGACGGTAATTCCGGTTGAGAGCCGTGTTGGGTCGGATTGCATACACGCGGTTGGTGGGTGCCTTGACCGAGTCACCCTTGGTGGGCCATTGCCGGTCGTACATTGCCCAGTCCGTCTCAAACCATTGTCCGTTGTGGTTAAAAAATAATCGGCCATAAGCATCGGACCCCATCCCCCACTGGCCCCGGGCTTTGGCAGGCATCTCAATCAGTTTCCCCTTCCGCCAGGCCAGTTTGCGGGAGGATTTTGAATTGTACATCCAGTTATCCAGGGCGAAGTGCAGGGCATTCTCCGCATGTTCGATGTTGTCCTTGGCGGAAGTGGCAAAATCAAAGAGTTTTTTCCGTTCGTCGCAGCGTAAATCCCCGTCCTTATCCTGACAGAACCAAAGCCCACCGGTTTCCACCACCAATACTCCCCCGTCCACAAAGGCAAGGCTTCGCACATTGAGCATATCCTCGAGAAAGGGGGTAGCCTGATCCATCACCCCGTCCTGATCCGTATCCTCCAGCACCATCACCCGGCTCATCCGTCTGTCCTCTCCGGTGCCGTCCAGATCCATCATGTAGGTGCGCAATTCGCCCACCCACATTCTTCCTTCGTCATCCCAGTCCATAAAGACCGGATCCTTGACCATGGGTTCATGGGCCACCAATTCGATGCGAAAGCCGGGTGCCAGCTTAAACTGAGAAAGGGATTCCTGCGGAGTGAAAAGTGGAACGGGATCAGGCGACCATTTTTTCCAGTTCAGGGAGGAAAGAAGATCTTTCTGTTTCTCTTTCGTATCCCCCTGCTGCCCATAAATAGCAGAGTTCACATTCGATAACAGAAAAAAGAAAAATATAAAACTAAAACGGTGCACAAGATTCATAGTACGGCATTTGGTAGATGAAACAAACTAATACTGGGTATTTCCATGCTAATAATTGATAAACTGAGGTAAAGAGAAATAGAGTGAGGATTCCATGTCAACCTACCGATCAGGACCCTTTTTTATCCACCCAGAGTAAGGGATGACGCAGGGGAAGGTTGCGCAGGACTTCGTAGGTTTTGGGATCAGGTTCCAGTTTTTCCCAGATCTGCAGGTGGGCGATATTTTTCGTATTCAATCCGGAAAAGAGGAGACTGGGATGACGGACCGGCCATTCCTCCCAGTACA
>CAJWWH010000028.1 GCA_913048545.1 uncultured Opitutia bacterium
GATGATGGAATTAATAACGCACCTTACCTGTTCGAAGATTCATTGGGTGCAGATCTTGATTCCGATATTGGAGCATTGGACACGGCTACCAGTGGAAGCACCTACGCTAGGCTTGGTATAAGATTCTACGATATCTCGCAATCCTCTTCTACTGGTGGTACTTCTAAAGTTAACGCCTCGACAAGGTATAATACTGTAATGGCAGAATCTTGGAGATGGGTAGATACGGATACAGATGCTAAAGTCGCAATTCAATTACACGCCGATGGAGGTACTCTTGATAATAATCTTGTTTTCGAATTTGATAATACCTCTGGAAACGGATTCGGGTCAAAAATAGGTACCGCAGATACTGCTTTGGGATCCTCTGCTTCGGATGATTTTGTTGCCACAATAACCTATCATGATGGTACTTCAAATCTAAATTTAGGCGACACTGGAGCAGGTGCAATAGGCTCAAGCGTCCTTAATGCATTAACAGGATCTGCCACACTTTATGGAGCTAATAATGCAAATGTTTTAACCTTAAATTCCTCCAAGGGGAACACTCATACCTACGCCGGAAATATTTACAACGCTGAATCTGGTTCGGATGCGACGGATTTAACGATGATTAAATCAGGAGCTGGCACGCAGGTTCTTACTGGAAATATCAAAATGGCGGATTCCACCGGTTCAAACGAAAGTGCCTATGTTAATATCGCCGAGGGTTCACTCGAATTTGACGCAGCCAGTGGCAAGACTCAAATTGTAGAATATTTAAAGGGTTCCGGCACCTTAATATTGGATAATTCAGGAAGATCTGACCAAACGCTTGAGCTTGGCTTTGCCCAGTCCCATGCCACCTCGGAAGCCACATTTACTGGAGCAGTTACATTGCAGGGGGATAACACTAAAAACACAATAAAAGTCGCTACGGGTACCACTGCCGCTGACTATTCCAAAGAGCAAGTGATGTCCGGTGTTATCTCTGGTGGAGAAGTCCTTGTCAAAGACGGTGTGGGTCGACTTACCCTGGAAGGCAATAACGCAAACACCGGAGGAGTGGAAATTAATAACGGAACACTTGCAGTTGGAAATGGTTCAGATAATGCTGACCTTGGCTCGGGTACGATCACCATTAATAAAGGAAAACTCGAAGTTTTGTCTGGCGATGCATTATCGAACACAATTAACGGCAGTACCAGTGCAACCAAGAAAAGTATGATTGGAGGAGATGGAACTGTTAGCAGTATTACAATTGGTTCGGATTCCGGAGAAATTGATGTTCTTTCACCTGGTCGAGGAATATCTACCTCTTTGACTGAGACATCTGGACTTACAAAAAATCAACTTGGTTATGACAATAATAATGTAGGCGATGCGATTGGATCTTTTACTGCAACTACTCTCAGCCTACAAGGAGGTGGAGTATTTGATTGGGAAATTAAGGACTTTAACGGAAATACAGCAGGAACCGATTATGATGTTTTGAATTTTGGTACCCTAAACTTAGGAGCAAAAAATGAGACTTTTACTATTAATATTTTAGGACTAGATTCTAATGGTGCCCCTGGTGCTCCAGCAAATTTTGGAATAAAGTCTAGTCCTGGAGCAAATGGATACACCTTTTTATCAGGTACTACAGTCAATTGGACAGGGGGCACCGAATGGACGAGTGCTGAGTTAAACGACTATTTTGTTTTCAACACTGACGATCTTGACTTTCGTACTAATAATTGGGAAAAGAGCTGGGAGGTTTATTACAATTCAGGAGACTTTTATCTTCAATTTACTGCGACTCCAGAACCGTCTACTTACATAATGGTGGCTGGATTATTTATGCTTCCAGGTTATCGCATGATTAAGCGGATGAGAAAAAAGTTTTCTTCAACTTCCATAGACACGGAAGATGACGCTTAGTAAATTAAAGTGCTAATTTTTGTGAGTTAGCAGTCGGTTAATTCAACCAAATCTTTAAGTGTGGAAAAGTGGTCGGCTAATCTGCTGGGACGATCCATTTCACCGATAATTTTTTGAAAAGTTTCTTTTTTAGAAATTTGGAGTGCACGCACTCTTTCTTCAACTGTTCCTTTTGTAACTAATCGGTAAATAAATGTTGGCTTGGTCCGTCCGAGTCGGTGAGCACGATCAATTGCCTGTTCTTCAACCGCCGGGTTCCACCATGGATCCATCAGGAAAACATAATCTGCGGATTTCAAAGTCACTCCCAAACCGGCTGCTTTGAGGGAGGCTAAAATGACTGTGGGTCCTTTTGAGCTTTCGAAAGTTTCCACGGGTAAGGTACGATCACGAGTTGATCCAGTAAGCTCTAATATTTGCAGATTCGGAATTTGTTCGGCAATGGAGGATTTCAGAATTTTCAGGAAGGACGTAAATTGGCTGAACACAATAATTTTCGTGCCAGAGCTTGTGAGTTCAGTGAGCTTTTCCATCAGTATTTCCCCTTTTGCACCGCTCGATGGCATGCCTTCTCTCCACGGAAGCAGGGCAAGATCACAGCAGGTTTGCCTGAGCCGTGTGAGCAGGGAGAAAACATGGGTGGGTGCCTGCTTAATGGCTTCTCCTAAGTTATTTCCGTGCTCCTCAATCGCACCTTCGGTAAGTTTTCGATACTCTTTTCTCTGATCATCGTTCAATACACAGGTGAGCTCATTTTCAAGTTTGGGGGGAAGCTCCTTCGCCACTTCCCTTTTAATTCTTCTTAAAACGAATGGAGTCACCTGTTTTCGAAGCAAAGCAGCAGTGGTTTCGGGATCTGCAATTAAATCTGCTTCGAGTTCTTTTCTTCCGCCTAAAAGTCCGGGCATCAGGAACCGGAAAATAGTCCATAAATCAAGTGCGGAATTTTCAATTGGTGTGCCAGACAGGGCAAGTCGATTATCTGCCCGGATGGAAAGGCAGGCCTGGGTAACTTTTGCTTTTGGATTCTTAATTAACTGTGCCTCGTCGAGAATCGCGTATCGGAATTGATTAGTATCCAACAAGTGACGATGTCTTCTTAGCTGGGTATAACTGGCGACCCAAAGACAGGGTTTATCACCCGTTGAGAAGCGATTTTCCTTATTTAAAATCCGTACATTAATTTGAGGGAAACGTTCTTTTGCTTCTCTTACCCAAACCGGAACAACTGAGGCCGGGCAAGTTACCAGGTCGGGAAGGTTTTGCTTTTTCGATCCAGCAATCAGAGCGAGAGTTTGGATTGTTTTCCCCAAACCCATTTCATCCGCAAGTAAACCATGGCACCCTAATTTGTGTAACGCACTGAGATGAGACACTCCATCTTTTTGGTAAGGACGTAAGAAAGAGAACTTTTTGGAAACCCCATTTTTTTCGGGATTCATTATCGCATTTTGCCAGTCCGCAAGTTTTCCATCGGGGCGGGCATTTAAATATTTCCGGGCAAAAAGTGAAAATAGCATGTATCGTGGCCAGTTTGTCCGCCTTGAGTCACCGCGATTTCTTTGCCACCATTGAAAATCCTCCAGCTGTGCCTGATCGAGACGAACCAGTCCATGACCACTAATAAAGGTGGTGCCGTTACGAGCTCTTGTAATTCTTTTAGAGTGTTCACTTCCGAGCCGGTGAGAACCAATCTGAAAGCTTTCCCGAAGTGTCATTTCTTCCTTGTTTCTACTTCGGGCTTCGATTTCCCAGCTCAGTTTTCTTTGACCGTGCCGTAGATGCTGGGCATCCCCTTCGTATTGGAGAGCAAAAGACTTCTCCCACCTGGCCAGATGCTCTTCTGCAAATTGTGCAACCTTACTCCAGTCCTTGATACGGAAAAGACCTTTGGGTTTTTCAAATACGAAACCAAGTTTTCCTGCCTCGGCGACAAAATTCATCAATGCCGGACGGTCGGTATTTTCAAGTTTCTTTCTTTCCTTGGTTCCGTAAGCCGGTTGAAGATCTCTACTTGAGATCTTCCAAAGTGGAGTTGCGGTTAATCCATTCACCGAAGAAATTTCGATTTGAATCGAAATTGGAATAATTGATAAATTTGTATGTTCCTGTTCTTTGTCTGTCAGGTTCTCATTTTCTGTTTCGGCTTCTGGTTGCTCCTCTTCCGCTTCGGATAGAGTGAGTTGTTCAAGAAGCGGGTCTTCCTCATGTATGTCAGCAACTAATTCTTCAATCTCGTAAAGTCCCGCGGTACCCAGGGCAATCCCTTCGGAATCATCGAGTGACGAAGTTCTTATTTCAGGTTTTTTTTCATTCCATTCAATTACTGAGTAAGTTTCTTCTCGGTTAATCTTTCGGGTGACAATAATTTGGCTACTCTGTATGTCGAGGGAGGATAAAACGCCATCACGGTAGAAAGTCCGGCCAATTTTAAGATGGTCTTTGTTGATGAATTGTTCCCAATCGCAATCGGACAGTCTAAAAAGCCACGCTTCCACCGCATTTCGGGTGAAGGTTCGAGCAGGTCCGTTAGATATCATGAAATCAGGTGATTAAAGTATTAAATCCTCATTGTAATTTTCCAACTTCTGAATTCGCAAGAGGAAAGCCTTGAATTTTGAAGAAAGTTATCCACAAAAAATTAAGCTGATGATTTTTCTTTTAATGCCCAGTCATAAACTTCAAGGTATTTCTTGGCGGCTAAGTCCCATGAACAAGGGGAATTGAGGCAGTTTTTTCGAATCTTTTTGAATAGATCCGGTTTTTTATATAATTCAATGGCCCTGTGAATAACATTATTTAAAGATTCGCAGGTACTCTCCAGAAAAAGAAAACCGTTAGGGGAAAGATGATTGTTGTTCAGGTCATAAACTGTGTCTGCCAATCCTCCGGTCTTTCGAACAACCGGAATGGTGCCGTAACGCATTGCATATTGTTGAGCCAATCCGCATGGCTCAAATCGGCTGGGCATCAAGAAGAAATCAGCACCCGCAAAAATTCTTCGGGCGAGCCCGTCGTCAAACCCAATAAAAACGCTTATATTTTGCGGGAATTGATCGGCAAGTGTCTGAAATTTTTTTTCCTCTTCCATATCGCCACTTCCCAAAATAAGATATTTTGAACCGGGCGAGTGGGAAATTAATTCAGGCAGGGAATCTGCAAGTAGATCCAGGCCTTTCTGGTGGTACAAACGAGAAACGACTCCAAACACGGGAGATTCGACTTCATCAGAAAGCCTCATTTCATTGAGCAAAGCAATTTTATTAGCGTTTTTCCCGTATTCCGGCTCCCTGGGTGAAATTTTTTCCTCCAAGGCAGGATCTGTTTCCGGATTCCAACTGTTTTCATCAATTCCATTCAAGATTCCGATTAAATCAGCACCTCGGTATTGCAGGCATTTTTCAAGTCCCTGACCATAATGTTGAGTACGAATTTCCTCTGAATAGGTTGGACTTACTGTGGTAATTTTATCGGCATGTTGAATGCCCCCTTTGAGAAGATTCATTGAATTAAAATGATTAAAGCCTTCAATCCCTGAAAATGCTGCCGGGAGCCCGGACGAAGAAAAGAATTTTTCATCAAAAACACCCTGGTGTTCGAGATTATGAATTGTAAGCACGGAACGGGATTTCTTTTTAACCGATTTATCCGCATTTAAGTATGCTGGAAGAGAAGCTGCCATCCAGTCATGGGAATGGAAAATATCCGGCGACCATCCGGTGATTTTTTGTAACCACATCGCTGCATTGCACAAAGCAAAACTACGGAGAGGGTTGTCCTGATAATCACCGTTTTCATCTGCATAAATACCTGGTCTGTCGAACAGAAATTTATTTTCCAAAAGATAAACGGTAATATTTGAATTTCCCAGCTTGGTTTCCTTCAAACGACAGGAAAATCTATTGCTACCCAATTTTAATTTGATTGAACCGGGTAAAGTTTGTGCGTTCAAATCCGCACATTCTCTGTGAAGGGGACAGAGCACCCTCACATCAATTCCTAATTGACCAAGTGCGAGGGGAAGTGCTCCGACCACATCTCCCAAACCACCTGCACGCACAATAGGCCCGACCTCAGGGCTGACGAATAAGACTTTCATTTATGAAAATTTATTTTCAACATTTAAACTCACAAAAGATAACTATTCGGATTGGCAACTTGAATCGAAAATTAGGCCTATATTCAGGACTTGCGAAGTGGAGTGGAAAGATCGTATAATAACAACTATTCTTTTACATGAGGATCAAATCACATTCAATTTTTTGCATACCAATTTTTCTGTCCCATGGAACAGATTAATTGGTGTTTTGTTTTTCCAAAAAGCAACCTAGCTTACTCTCATTAAATTCATTTAATCATTGGTAAAGATTGCTACCCATGGCCGAACGAACACTAGAATTTGATTCAGAAAGAGAATTTCACAAGCTCTATGAAGAGAAGCCGGGAAACTTAAAGTCGATCGAGGAAAAACTGGGATTAATATTAGTTGCCCGTGGATCGTCCCTGCAAATGCGTGGTTCCAGTAATTCGTTAGATCAGTGCGAGGAACTTTTCTCGCTCCTTCAGATTGGAAGGTCGCATGGTTTTACCCCCAAAGGGGCAGATTTTTTGCGTTTCCTAGACAAAATTGCAAGTGGGCAATCTTCTGAATTGGAAGAATTACTGTCCAATCCTTTGGTTTTGAATATCCGAAAGACTTCGATTGTTCCTAGAAATCTAAGCCAAAGGCACTTCCTCGACCTGATTCTCAAAGAAGACCTCGTTTTCGGAATTGGACCGGCAGGTACGGGAAAAACATTCCTTGCTATGATTGTTGCCTTGAATTCATTATTAAAAGGCGAAGTTCAGCGAATTGTGCTTGCACGCCCCGCAGTTGAAGCGGGAGAAGCTCTCGGTTTTTTACCCGGTGATTTGGAGGAGAAATTACTCCCTTATCTGAGACCGCTTTATGATGCAATGGACGAAGTGCTTGGTCCAATTGAAGCGCGCAAACTTATCGAGAGCGGAGTCGTTGAAATTGCCCCGCTTGCTTACATGCGAGGACGAACTTTGAGTAAATGCTTTGCCCTCTTAGACGAAGCCCAAAACACAACCCGTTCTCAAATGATGATGTTTTTAACCCGCCTGGGAGAAGGCAGCAAAATGGTGGTCACCGGAGATGTTACTCAAATTGACCTACCTCCGCGTCAGGAATCGGGATTGGTGGAAGCCCGAAAAGTGCTCTCCAAAGTGGAGGGCGTTCACTTTCATGAGTTCGATCACAGGGATGTCGTTCGGCACCCGTTGGTCAGTAAAATTATTTCTGCTTATGAACCCCGAAATCTCTAGTCTGTTGGCTTTGTGATGGAAGAAAATAAATCATTACGAAAAAAGAGCGGGCGAAAACTAGCCCGACGAAGGAAAGGCTTGGAAGAGGGGAAAATAGAGTTTGAAAGTTTTTCAGGATTTCGAGGCTTTTGGGAAAATTTTGGGAAGCAGGGATTTTTCACCCTAGTTTTTGCTACTTCCATCGTGTTTATCTGTTTTGTTGGTCAGGAACCCCCAGGATTGCGTTCTCTTGGAGAGGTTGCTCCTGAAAATGTTTATTCAGACCGATCATTTTCATATCAAAGCGAAATTCGGAAAAGGGAAGCCGAAGAATGGATTCGAAGCAGTACACCTAGGGAATTTTCTCAAAATATTGCCGGAGAGGAGAGTTTTAAACAGGCGATGGTCAGGTTGGAGGAAGCCCTCATACTACTCAGTTCAATGGAAGCGGAAAACCAGGATGCCGCGGAGGAATCGCTTCAGGAAGAATTGCTGGCAAACTTTAATTTACAAGTCTCTCAGAAAGAGCTGGAAATGCTCTATTTATGGCGTAACTTTTCAGAATCATTCTCATTTTTTGAAATAATCAAGGAACTACTTGGAAAACTTCATTTAACTGGAGTGGTTAAATTCCCGTCGGTTGATCAAAAGTTTCATTCTGAGTCGAACGCTACCGCACTAATTAATAACAGGATGCTGAATCTAGCCAACAAGTTGATAGTGATTGAAGGCGAGCAAAACGGTATGCGGTTTAATTTGGATCCGGATAAACTGGCAACTTCCTATCTCGAGTTCTCGTTGAGCTTGAACCGATTGAGGGAACATTTGAGTAATGACGGTCCTTTCCCTGAAGCCGGTTTGTTATTGGAAGATTTCATTGAAAGCGTGGATGAAAATGCGTCCTTTTCCGCCCAGCAATTTCGAAATGAAATTGCGGGTAATTTGTCTAACTTTGTGAAAAAAGGACTTTTCTTAAGGGATATTGACCGGGAAGCTACCACCGCTGCTCAAAATCGGGCTATTGCTGAAATGGAGCGACCTATAGTTGTGGTCCAGGAAGGTGATTTGATTCTTAAAAAAGGGAACAAGTTAACCGAAGGTGACTTGGAAAAGTTTGGTGAATTTTTATCTTTGACCGTGGAAGATCGTGACCTTCTACCCAAACGGATTTTCATCACTGCGGGAACTTTTTTAATTGCAGTTTTTTATATCAGTCTGGTGCTGCCGAACTTTTGGAGGGATACCGTACGCTCCACAATTGTGGCTGTTGCTATCATTGCAAATCTATGTCTTTCCAGGCTAATACTTGAACTTGGATCAACAGATTTATTTGGAGGAAACACGATTCTAGTCGGATTAATTCCGTACCTAATACCAATTGCCTTTGCCCCGATGATCGTAATGATTACGGTGGGTCCGAGAATGGCTGCTCTTTCAGCGTTAATGACGAGTATTTTCCATGCAACCATGCAGAATGCTGGTATTGAAGCACTGGCTATTTCGTTAGGCGCGGCGTTGGTGGGGGCTTTTTTCTGTCGGGAAATTAGACTTCGTGGCAGTGCTTTAAAAGCAGGAGCAATGGCCGGGTTGACCGGAGCAGTTCTAGCTTTGGGCATAGGGTTTGCGTCCGGGGGGACCGGTGTGGCTTCAGTCAATCATGCACTTGCTTCATTAATAATGGGCGTTTTTACCGGAGGTCTTGTCCTCACTGCAATGCCATTGATCGAGCATGGATTTAAGGTTGCCACGGATGCCACCCTTTTTGAATTAACGGATTTTAATCATCCCCTGCTTCGAAGGATGCAGGTGGAGGCACCCGGTACTTATCATCATAGTTTAATGGTGGCTAATCTGTCAGAGAATGCGGCATTGGCCGTAGGTGCAAATCCAATTCTGTGCCGGGCATGCTCACTTTTTCATGACATCGGGAAAATGACTCAACCTCATTATTTCACTGAAAATCAGGGAGAGTTTGGGAATCCACACAATCGACAAAATCCTGCGATGAGTGCTTTGATTATCAAGAGTCATGTAAAAGAAGGAATTGAAATGGCACGTGAAAATGGATTACCCAAGATTTTCCGGGACATAATTAGGCAGCATCACGGAACCACTTTGGTAAAATACTTCTATCACCAGGCAAAACAGAAAATTAAGCAGGAAAAATTACCTTACGGCGAGCTTGATTCCGAAGAACCGGATGAGTCCACCTACCGGTATGATGGCCCCAAGCCTAGATTTAAAGAAAGTGCGATTATCTTTTTTGCTGATTCCGTTGAGGCCGCGGCGAGGAGTTTGCCCAAGGTTACCCAGCACAGTGTGGAGGAATTACTTGAAAACATTTTCCAAGACCGTTTGGAGGACAGTCAATTAGACGAGTGTCCCTTAACTTTGGAAGAAGTTGCGAAAATTAAGAAAAGTTTCACTAAAACCACCTTAAATATGCTCCATACGAGAATCGAATATCCCGAGGAGGATAAAATGGCAAGCACCTCGAATTCCGGAAACTTAAAGTCTCCGAGTCATTAGGCAAATAAACTGGCAATATCTTGATTGCGATCGAGTTAACAAATCTATACCCGGGTCTGACTTTTCACGAGGAAAAGGTGGCAGAACTGTTACAGCGGGTTTTCTTAATTCATGACCATAAAGCACAGGGTGTGCTTTCAGTCGCTTTCTTAAAAAAAGCGGAGCATTCCAAAATTCATGGAGAATTTTTAGGCGATTATCGTCCGACAGATGTGATTACATTTCCAGCCGATCCGGAAAACGAATTGGTTGGTGAAATTTGTATCTCCGTGGATCAGGCAATGGAAGAAGCAGAGTCAAGGAATCAATCTTTCACAAAAGAACTGAGCCTTTATCTGATTCATGGATGGTTGCATTTAGTCGGCTTTGATGACCGCAATGATGCCGATCGAAAAATCATGCGAAGAGAAGAGGCAAATGCAATGACCGTAGTTGAGAAAGATGGACTTTGGCCTGATTTTCTTCTCGCACCGGATACTTTTGAAGTTTAGCGAAAGGTAGTGACTATTACACTCTCTTCATTATCACGAAAATTTAGGAATTCATTTCTAACCGGGTTACTTATTTTTCTTCCGTTGGGCACCACGATTTTTGTGTTGGATTTTCTGCTCGATCTTTTCAAGGATCCAGTCACAAAACTAGTTTACCAACTTGGTTTTGGGGAAGAAAGTTTTTTCTTTGGTCTCGAGTCACTTTTGGGACTACTTGGCTTGGTCGTGGGGGTTTTATCTCTCACCGTACTGGGTTTTTTGTCGAATTATGTGCTGGGTAAATTTTTCATTTCTTCCACCGAGAAGGTGTTGGGTAAAGTTCCCTTTATCAGCACAGTTTACCGTTCGGTTAAGCAGATTGTGGAAACCTTTGGAAAAGAAAATCGGGCGGTTTTCAAGGAAGTTGTTCTGATTGAATATCCCCGTGCAGATTGCTTTGTCCTTGGATTCTTAACAAATGAAGCGTCCGGGGAAACAGTTGAAGTGATCGGTAAGCCACTGACCAATGTGTTTGTTCCCACCACTCCGAACCCTACCAGCGGATTTCTCCTCATGCTTCCGCCCGAAGATATTTACCCCCTGAGCATGTCAGTGGGTGACGGAATGAAGATGTTAATATCAGGCGGTGCCGTCATTCCTTCCCACGAAGTTGAGAAATTGAAAAGAGAACAGAAAAAAAAGCGGACCCCGCCCCGAAAGCGAAAGCCTACAGTGAAAAAGAAAGTATCTGATTCCGATTCTAATTCCAAAGATTCTGCCTCATCCGAGAGGGGAAAAGTTCAACCTGAATAATTTTTGATGTCTGCTCCCGTTCAAAAACTGGAGGGCACCATTCTTGACCGAGTTGAAACTGGAGAATCACATCTAAGGATTTCTTTATTCTCGGGAAAAAATGGTTTGAGAGTTGTCCTGTTTCGCGTCAGTAAGCAGGCTCGGGCACACCCTCCACCCGATCTTTATGATGATGTGGAATTTGTCACCAGAAAATCAAGAGACGGACAGGGGCTACCCTTCGTAAAAGATTTTCAGATTCTGAACAAAAGACCTGAAATCGCTTATAATCATTTTCGCTTTCAAGTGGCTTCTTCATTGGCCCGGTTGTTTTTGGAAAATGGTTCCCATTTACAGGATACCGTACCTTTCGGACAACTCTTTCTTCGTTCCTTTAATGCCCTACAAAAAGGATTGGATCCGGCTTCAATTTGGTTTAAATCTCTCTTTCAATTTGGTCGTATTGAAGGACTCCCCGTTCAGCAGGACTGGTTGGCGAGTTTGGAACAAAAGGATAAAGAATTTGCGATTTTAATCCTTAACTCACCATTGAATGAAAAATTTCCTGCTCAGGATCGTGTGGTTTTTATGGTTGAATCTCTTCGTGGATGGCTGAACGCAGAGACCGAGCTGAAGTGCTAATTAAGACAATTGAGCCTGAAATGTAGGGTCGGATAATTAATGAATTACGAACATTTCGTTTCCGTCAAACTGGATCATCCCATTAGGAGTGCTAAACTGAACATTTAAATTTTGTATTCCCGTTCCCGATTCAGAAGGAATATTGAGCGTGCCCGTAATTGTTGTTTCGGAAATCCGATTCACATTACTCAGTGAAATTGGGCCAATTTTAACCGATCCGGGATTCACATTGGCTGGTGGAAGGGGAGGATTCGCATTAGGATTAAGCACAATCGTAAGTGTTACGGCCGAGCCCTTCGCGGCAGAGGACGGGGAAACGGATGTAATTCCATTTGCCTGACTGGTGTTCGTGCTTGGCATTGTGCCCTGCTGGGTCGCGTTTGTGGAGGTCGAAGGGTTTCCCCGGTATTTCCTGATCGTATATGGATAGTCAATCTTCATTGTTTCGAACTCAGCCCCAACATTGGATAAACTGTTGGATGCCAGAGTGCTCTGCATTGAAGAAATAAATTCCACGAAAGTATTAAATGAGTCCGTTCCTGGGATTATTATATTGTTAACTGAGAAACCGGCCTTGAGGGCCTCGAGATAAGTCGCGTCCTCCGTCCAGCTCGAAGGCATGAGGTTGTTTTTCTTGAGGGTTCTGCGCACATCATAGCCAAAGTGTGGATTGAGGTATCGAAAGACTGTTCCATCGTAATCAGCCTCAATGCTCATTACATAATGATAAATTCCTTCCGGGAATTCCGGGGTGGGGGAGGTGAGACCATTGCATTCGTCCAGGTCTCCGCTTCCTGCGACATAAGTTGGATTTCCTGCTGAATCATTAACGCCGGTGTAACTGCTCTTGAGCAGGACACCCGTCTGACTGTTTTCATTCTTCCATCCCACTGGACCGTAGATTGGCCAACCGTCGGAAGCAAAACCGATAAGAGGTGAATGCCCCTTGGCAACAAGCAAGGCGTCGATCTCGTCACACTTTTCCTTTTCGGATTTCCAATTGTCTGAGATTAACCTGAGGCAGGTTGGATATTTATGATAGTGGTAAACCCCGTTGCGTTGGGGATGTCCGCAACAGTTAGAAAAAATGCGACCATAAGCCGCGGTTTCCTCACTGTCCTCGAAGGGATTATAAACGGGGATTCCGTTCAATGCCACCCCCACGGTTCCGAGTGAGGTTTCGGTTGCGGTTGAGTTGTTCACCGGAGAGAGCGGGATTCGAAAGGTTTCACTTGCTGAAACGACTTGATTGGGATTGTTACCCCCGCCCGCACCAAGGTTGTTTTCACTCAGTTTTAGGTTCTGGAAACCACCATTTAGGTCGGTATTCCAACCGTTGGTAACTTCGATGCCCATAACACTTGGTTTGTAATTAGGGACTCCATTTCCGGTGACCACCAGCTGATTGTTCCCACTGTCCTTTTCTATGGATATTTGATTGGAAGTAGTCTGGCCATTTATTGTCAGAATTAAGGGGCCGCCCGCTGCCACTTGCGACCGGTAATTCGAGACGATAATTCGTGCCCGGCGTTCGAAAGGGGAGTCCCCCTGAAGGTAGTTAAGGGGGGTGGAGGAGGAAATGCCGGATTCCTCGGCCACTTTGCTCCAGCCCGAAGTAGAGGAGGCATTTGCCTCGTAATAGGAAATCAAACTTGGGGAAAGTTCAACCCGTTCAATTTGGAATGATACAGAATTCGAGGCGGTTGATGAATTCGAATTATTCTGAAAGTTCTCCATGATAACCCAAACTTTACCACCCGGGTCATAAAATCCAGACGAATGAAGATAATATCTCCATCCTTGAAGAGTATGAAAATAAAGCCATGGATAGTCCGCGGGGCGTGTCCAGAACCAACCCAGAGTTTCATGATAAAACCAAGTTGAGCCAAGGTCCGATTCACTTGGGTAGAGCCAGCCGAGCGTTTCGTGATAGATCCAATTACTCTTATGTTCATAGAAGTGCCCCAACCAGGAACTCTTTTTCCATCCATTTGATCCGGTTGCAACCGCTTGAACCCGTACGCTTGGCACACTGTAGTTTCCGTCTGGTAATTGAGTGCTCGGGAAATTGTAATCGGGAGATGTTAAGAGGGAGACGATTACTGGATCGGTTGAGTTGAGGTCTGATTGCGTGACTGGTTTCCATTCGCTGGTGAAGTCGGAATGCTCGCGTCCTGGCCAGTTCTGCCCTCCCATGTAGGTGGTGGTTGCCCAGTAAACATATTCTGTCACTTGTGTGGGATAGTCAGAAGTTTGGTCATAGTAGGTATACCACGCATTTTGGGGGTAAGCCGAGGGGATGGACTCGAAGAATCCACCCCTGGCCAGATCCATTGCATTGGCCACACTGCTCCCCGGTTTTTCTCCCCATATTTCCGGAAAAGCTTCATCCCATCCTTTGTCGGTAACAAGATGAAGAACTTCTTCTAGGGTTGCATCCCGGTTGGCCCCCAGACTGCCATTTTCAAAGATTTCATCGGCGTACAAATTCTGGGATCTTGTAATCGTTGCCTGTAAGGGCCCAAGGCTTGATGCAAAAGATTCCTCTTCGGTTTCAGAAGCAAATAAAACCATGGTTGAAATAGTTGAGTTTGATGAGCCTAAGAGTGCATTGAGCACCTCGGGTTGGTCAATCATACCGTCCTCATTATTGTCAAGGTATTCAGCAAGAACATGAGCAGTGTGCAGAACTTTTAGGTCAGGCACTTTGGTGGTGGCTAAAATTCGCAAGCCGTACACTTCCACATATTTACTGAAAACGGAGGAAGCTGACTGGATGTCGGGCGGAAACGAAGTGGATATACTAAAGGGATTTCCAAAGAGGCTACTGAACCAAAAAACCTTACATAGTAAGAAGAAATAAATAAAGTGGAAGAAAAGGGTGAAAATATTCATAAAATATTTTTTACCCGAGTGTGACTTTAAGCAAGTCTTTTGATTTTAAGCTTATTCAAATAATAAGCATTGCATCACCATAGCTGAAAAAGCGGTACTTTTGTGAGATTGCCTCCGCATAAATTTCTTTAAGTTTTTGGAGTCCATGGCACTTAGTGGGAGCGAGAAAGGCGGCCACAAGGCAAAGAAGTGTTGATCCGGGAAGATGAAAGTTAGTCAGTAAGTGATCTACGCCCAAGAATTCATAGGGTGGGCGGATGAACAAATTAGCTTCGGCTTGAACCGGTCTGCCAGGATGCGTTTGAGTAGTGGAGAGGAAATGTTCGATGGCCCGTACGCAGGTTGTGCCGATGGCAAGTCTCTTATGATCTTTTTGGAACAGGGCTTGTCCCGTTTCGCTTGGGAGAAAATATTCTTCAGCGTGCATCGGATGATCTTCGATTTTACTGGTTTCGATTGGCCGGAATGTACCCAGACCCACGGAAAGTGAAAGATCATAAATAGAGTGTCCTGAATTTTTTAATTCATTTAATATTTTATTGGTGAAATGTAGCCCTGCAGTGGGAGCAGCGACAGCGGACCGATTTTCTCCATTTGCGTAGACCGTCTGGTAACGTGTTTCATCTTCCTTGCTTGCGGGTCTCTGAACATAAGGCGGGAGAGGCAATTTTCCAATTCGTTGAGCAAGGGCGGGTGGATCAGCATCTTTGGGGAGGCTGAATCGAACGAGATATTCACCCGTTTCCATTGCTTCAAGTACTTCAGCGGAATATTCTCCCTGGTACCCAAAATATTGAGCTTTTGCGGTTTTACCACCGGGTTTGAGAAGGCACTTCCATATTTTACTGGAATGTTCGGTGCGACGCAGCAAAAGGCATTCGACTGCTCCCCCACTTGGCCGATTACCTATAATTCGTGCTTTGAGTACAGAGACATTATTTCGGAAAATTGCCAATTTGGATTCAAGTAACTGCGGGAGATCTGTAAAGGTATGGTGACTGACTTCTTGGGTCGCCCGATTGTAGACTAATAATCGAGACTGATCCCGCCGGTCAGGCGGGGTCTGGGCAATCAATTCCTTCGGTAGGTGATATTCTAATTCCTCGGTAAGCATAAAATTCTCTTTAAAACTCATCGACAGGCGAAGAGCAATCGCCTAAAACTTTTCTAAACCTTAACTTAATTTTTGTATGAGTGAAAACGAGCCTATTCAATTAGTGAACCCTCCAGAAAATGTATCCAGTAAAGCCCACATCGGAAGTATGGATGAGTACCTGGAAAAATACAACAGAAGTATCGATGAACCTGAGGAGTTTTGGTCTGAAATGGCCCAGAATTTTCATTGGTTCAAAAGTTGGAAAGAGGTCCGGTCTTATAATTATAATATGGATCGATCACCTGTTGATGTGAAGTGGTTCGCTGGAGCAAAAACCAATGTATGTTACAATTGCGTGGACAGGCATCTTGAGGTTCGCCCCGATAAAACTGCCATTATCTGGGAGGGGAATGAGCCCGGGGAAGACAGTACGATTAGCTTTCGAAATCTTCATAAACAGGTTTGCAAGTTTGCGAATGTATTAAAAAATCGAGGAGTAAAGAAGGGGGACCGGGTATCTATTTACATGCCAATGGTTATGGAAGCCACTATCGCCATGCTTGCCTGTGCCAGAATAGGTGCGGTGCACTCGGTTGTTTTTGGCGGTTTCTCCGCAGAAGCTTTGGCGGATCGGATTGTGGATTCGAATTGCAAGACATTAATCACGGCCAATGGTACATTTCGGGGTCCCAAGGCAATTCCGATGAAGCCGAATGCGGATCAGGCAATGGAGAGTGCTTCCAATCAAATGAGTGATGAGGTGGAGACTTGTATCGTGGTGCGCCGGGTGGGGGAAGATTCCGGGATTGAGTGTGCGATGAAAGAAGGCCGAGATCTTTGGTGGGATGAGGCTATGGCGGAGGCCAAGGACAAATGTCCATGCGTGGAAATGGATGCTGAAGATCCTCTCTTTATTCTCTACACTTCCGGTTCAACCGGGAAGCCAAAAGGTGTGCTGCACACCACTGCCGGATATATGGTCTACACCGCAACCACGCATAAGTATATTTTTGATTATCATGAGGAGGATGTTTATTTCTGTGCTGCGGATATAGGTTGGATAACGGGACATTCTTACATCGTTTATGGCCCGCTTGCGAATGGGGCAACCACGATGATGTTTGAAGGTATTCCCACTTATCCTAATCCAGATCGATATTGGCAGGTGATTGAAAAGTGGAAGGTCAATCAGTTTTACACTGCTCCCACTGCGATCCGTGCCATTGCGGCTGCAGGAGAAGAATGGCCCGGCAAATTTAAAATGGAAAGCCTGCGAGTTTTAGGAAGCGTCGGGGAACCGATCAACCCCGAAGCATGGCGATGGTATCATCGGAATGCCGGAAAGGAAAGGTGTCCGATTGTGGATACCTGGTGGCAGACAGAGACCGGAGGCATACTTATTTCCCCTCTTCCCGGAGCCACTCCTTTAAAGCCCGGATCCGCAACTTTCCCGTTTTTTGGTGTGAAGCCAATTCTGCTTGATCCCCAATCGGGAGAGGAAATCAAGGGAAATGATGTGAGTGGAGTTCTGGCGATTGAAGAACCTTGGCCCGGGCAGATGCGGACTATTTTTGGTGACCATGAACGATTCGAGAGCACTTATTTTCAGCAGTATAAAGGATATTATTTTACCGGGGACGGTTGTCGGCGCGACGAAGATGGTTATTACTGGATTACCGGACGGGTGGATGATGTTATCAATGTTTCTGGACATCGAATGGGAACCGCAGAAGTGGAGAGCGCACTGGTTGCTCATGCAG
>CAJWWH010000029.1 GCA_913048545.1 uncultured Opitutia bacterium
ACGTTGACGAAAGACGGCAATGATAAAGCATTATTGAAACTGTGGAGTGTTATGGACGCAGATGGATCTGGGCATCTTACAATTGAAGAGCTGAAAGCAGGATTCGCAAAATCAGGAGTAAAATTGGATTGGGTGAAGCTTCAATGCATACCTATTTCGCAGACGGAAAGGAAAAGGGAAGAGATTTGCAATTTTATGACCCCGATTTCGCAGTGCCCCAAGTAAATCTAATTTTGGCGGAACTTTTCGGAAAAACAAAAGGAATTTCGAACCAATACAGATCCAATAAGCTACTCCCGGATGGAACCGCGTCCATCCCCAATTTGGACAAATGGTTAAGTCAGAGAAAAAAATCTGATTTGATTCAAAAAAACATCATTTACTTTACTGGACACGGAGGAAAGGGAGATTCAAAAAATCCTCACAACACTACCGCCTACTTGTGGTCAAATAGCAGACTTAAAGTAAATGAGTTGGTCAAAAAACTGGACGAGCTCCCCCTTAAACAATCCACGATTCTGGTAATGGTGCAATGTTACAGCGGGGGATTTGCCAATATACTTTTTCAGGATGGTGACCCGAAAAAGGGTGTTTCAAAACATGCACGGGCGGGATTCTTTTCCACGGTGCAGAACCGGGTTGCAGCAGGTTGTACACCTGATATCCGCGAAGAGAATTATCAGGAATACAGCACCTCATTTTGGGAAGCACTAAGTGGGCAAACAAGAACAGGTTCCACAATTATCAAGCCCGATTACAATGCAGACGGAAAAACATCACTGATTGAAGCTCATTCCTATGTTAGTATACATTCAAACACAATTGATATTCCGATCAAGACTTCCGATATTCTGCTGAGGAAATATCTGCCCGATGAATTCAAAAAGAAAGAACCCGGAAAAAAAGTATCTGATTTAATCGAAAAATATCTGCCTAAAGTACTCAACAAAAATACTTCGGATGAACAGAGTCTCGATCCTGATACCCTTTCCAAATCAACCCTTTTCAAATTAGCTAATCACGAACAGCGAGCCGTTTTTCTTGGCTTGTCCAAAATCCTGGGATTGAAGCAAGAAATTCCGGTAATAGAAATTAAAGAATTGCAGGAAAAACTGAAAAAGGAAAGGGAAGGGATTCAAAAGGAAAAGAAAAAAGCATTGGATCAAAAAAATAAGTATCGGGATGAACTGCGTAAAAAATTACTGGCGGAACATCCGGAAATTTCAAACCCCTACCATCCAAGGACCACCCAGCTTCTCTTAATAAATAATAAACAAAAAGTTTTGGATATTGTTCAAAATAATAATACCTGGGAAAAGCTGATTCAACAAAAGGAGAAATCAGAAAAGTACGAATCTGAACGCTTTGTTATTGAAAAAAAAGAAGTCAAGACAATGCGCCTGCGCCGATGTATCGAGAATATAATTCTCACCAAAACACTCGAACGAGAAGGAACCGTGGAAGAAAATAAAAACTACTCTCGCCTGATTACTTTGGAGCGAACAATATTTGTTCAGTAATCAGGAAGAAAGATTTAGAAACCCCGACCGCGGAGTGCGGTGTCCAACTGCTTTTGGAACTCCACCACATCTTCGTCCGATGGTTTATACTGCTCGTCCCCACCGGCAAGCCCGAGCCTTCCGTATTGATCAAGCGTCCACTTTTTGGACTGTCCGTCCGAGAAAACAACACTCCCACTCGCCATCGCACCCGGCGGATTCACCGTGTCCAACTCAACGGAAACTCCTCCCGTAGATTCGAGAGAATCTTCAGCGGTGGGCGGTGCATTTTCATCACCTTCCGCGTCCTTCTTTGGTTCCGGTTCCTCCACATCCACCAAAGTAAGATCAAGGTCATCGACAAGAAAACGGACATCCATGTAAGTCATCACAATGCCGAAGTCATTGTTGATCTTTTTTTGAATATCAGAAAGACCAATTCCATCCGCTACCCAGATGGCAATTTCTTTTTTCTGCTCGGCCGAGGGTTCGGAGGATACATTTTCCCCTGTCTTATTCGCGTTTGCAGTTTCGTTTGATTCAAATGATTCTTCGTTCATGGCGTATATAAAACCTACTTCGTAACAAATTGTGTGAGAAAGACAAGAAGGGAAAGAAAAATCCCCAGGCAATTCTTTACTCGATGGTCTGGGAAAGATCTTCGTTTAAATACTCAACCGCATACTTAATTGAATTATCCTGATCCATCATATTCTCAACCGTTTTACAGGCATGGATGACTGTGCCATGGTCTCGGCCGCCAAAGGCGTTACCAATTTCCTGGAGTGAATGTTCAGTCAAAATTCGGGAAAGATACATCGCAACCTGCCTCGGAAAAGCAATGTTTGCCGGGCGTCTGCGGGAAAGCATATCCGCCATCCTCAAATGATAATAATCAACCACCTTTTTCTGGATGGTCTCGATTGTGATACGACTTAAATTTTCCTCACGGAGAATGTCACGCAAAAGACGTTGGACTGTTTCCAAATCCGCTTTTTTACGGGTTAATCCCACATATCCAGCCACCCGGGTAAGGGCTCCCTCCATTCTGCGTACATTTCGGGCAATACTTTTAGCCAAAAACTCAATAATCTCCGGCTCAATTGAAATTCCCATGGCATCCGCTTTACGGGTCAGGATGGCAACCCGTGTTTCCCAGTCGGGTGCCTGTATATCCGCAACCAAACCCCATTGAAAACGAGAAAGAAGTCGGCTCTCAATTTTGTCAATCTCTCCTGCCGGACGGTCACTGGTTAAGAAAATTTGCCGTTGGGAATCATAGATATCATTAAAGGTGTGAAAGAATTCTTCCTGTATTCTCTCTTTACCGGCAAGAAATTGAATATCGTCAATCAAAAGATAATCAACGCTGCGATAACGCGAGCGGAATTTAGTTAAGGTGTTCTCCTGAATCGCACGTATAAATTCATTGGTGAATTTTTCGCAGGATACATAAGTGATACGGCAGGATGGATTCCGGTTTAGAGCCTGATGAGCAACCGCATGCATTAAATGAGTTTTCCCCAAACCGGTTTCACCGTAAAGAAAAAGCGGGTTGTAAGCGTGAGCGGGAGCATTGGAAACCGCGACGCATGCGGCATGGGCTAATTCACTCCCACCACCCACGATAAAATTGGAAAAGGTATTTTTAGGGTTTATTCCAAGCGAACGTCCTTGCAAAGCGGGGCCGATAATCCGGGAGTTACTTTTCTTACTAGGGGTAGGAATGGACGAAATCCGGTCACCTGTCGCGGTTGGTTCATCTTCAAGATCACCCAACAACTCGACTGTAAATGGACGGGCAACCAAACGGTCAGCCTCACGTCTGATGATATCCAAATAATTATCACGGATCCAGATTGCGGAAAACTCATTGGGTGTGATCAGTTCACATCCATCTTCATCCAGTCTTCCGACACGGATGTTATCGAACCAGACACGAAAAGTGTCAGCTGGAATGACTTCCAATAGGTTATCGCGGAGGCTACTCCAAAAAGTTTCAGGACTGCTTGTGGTTTGGGACATTAAATTAGATTTCTGAAGATTTATTCACATTGCAAAAAGCAGTGCGTAAAAGAACATAAACGCTTAACATGCACCGAGATGTACGAAGATAAAACATCAAATATTGTAAAAGATAAAATATTATCAAAAATTATCTCTAACTTATTACAATTGAGTAACTTGTGTATGTAGGGGTTTATATTCAAGTGGGATTTATTGCGAAGTTGTTACAAAAGGGAATAATCAGTTTTGAACAAAAACTCGAATGAATCCAAGAAAAAAAAACCAAGAAAAGAAGAAACTTTCTCACAAGTTATTCACAATCGCTGGTCCATAAGTTTTTATGCACTTTTTTGTTGCCAAATTGCAAAAAAATGAAACTGCTCGGAGATTATTGATAATTCGTGAGTTAGAACAAAAAATATTCAATTTTTGAAGTGAATCATTATTCATCCGTTCATCTTTTTTAAAAGTTTTTGATTAAAATCATTCGCAGAATCGTGACCCAATTGCCGGGCAGCCTGAACCATGGCCGCCACTTCAACCAGTCGGGCCATATCCCGGCCCGGTCGAAGCGGAATTTCCATGTTGGGTATCTCGATTCCAAGTAACTCAAAGGTTTTCCGATCCAATCCCGTGCGGTCCGGCTCGGTTTTATGAGTATCTTCCAAAAAGGTAACCACCAAATCGATTCGTTTTTCCAGGCGAATAAAACGTATTCCGAAAAGTTCTTCCACATTGATGATACCAATACCCCTGCATTCCATGTATCCGCGGCACATATCATCACAAAATCCCACCGGTGTGTGATCACTCAGCAACTTAACCTTAACAATATCATCCGCTACCAGGCTGTGCCCACGCTCGATTAAGGCAAGTGCCGCCTCACTTTTTCCAGCTCCACTATCTCCCCGAATAAGGGTACCAATTCCACGAATGTCCAAAAGTGTTCCATGACAACTCGAGCGGGGAGCAAACCTTTCCTCCAATAGCATTGTTACTTCCGTGGTGAACGCTTTCGAAGAAAGTGATGAGCGAAATAACGGAACTCCATTTTTCTCGAGCACTTCCACCATTTCCGGGGTAGGTGCCAGATTTCTGGACACCACAACACAGGGAATTTTTTTCGCCACCATGGTTTCCATAACATTTTTTCTTCTCACCGAGGATTGCTCACGGAAAAAACCCATTTCACCGGCACCGAACAGCTGAATTCTTTTATTGGCAAAATACTTAAAGTAACCGGTCACCGCCAGTGCCGGACGATTCACACTTCTTTCACGGATCGTACTTCTACCCAATGATTTTTCCGAATTGACCAGACGCAGGCACAACTGCTCGCCGTAATCCTTAAAAAACTCCCGGACGGCTATACTTTCAATTATGTACTTGGATTCAGCGGGGGATGAATGTGGAGGGCTCATGGTAAGGAATTATTTGGATTAAGCTTGAAAATCAGTACCCAAATATTTTTCTCGGGCCTGGGGGTCAGATAATAAAAATTCGGCATCTCCGTGAGTGAGAACACTTCCGTCATAAAGTAAATAAGCCCGGTCCACTGCCCGTAATGTCTCCCGAACATTGTGATCGGTTAAAAATATACCAATCCCTTGCTTTTTTAATTCAAAAATAATCTGGGTTACTTCACTGACACTAATTGGGTCCACTCCGCTGAAAGGTTCATCCAACAATAAAAACTTCGGGGATAATGTGAGTGCCCGGGTTATTTCCAAGCGGCGGCGTTCTCCCCCGCTTAGTGTGAACGCTTTTTGTTTGGCAAGATGAGTCAAATTTAACTCCTTCAATCTAACTTCAACCAAATCCGCCTGCTCCCCCTTGGATAACGGAAGGGTTTCCGCAATCGCCCGAATATTTTGCTCCACCGTTAACTTTCGAAAAACAGAGGATTCCTGCGGTAAATAAACCAATCCCCGCCTGGCACGCTTGTAGGCAGGAAGCTTGGTGAGGTCCTGGTCATTTAAAAAAAGTTTTCCCTCATCAGGTCGCACGAAACCGGCAACCATGGAAAAGGTGGTGGTTTTCCCCGCCCCATTGGGACCCAGAAGACCCACCACTTCTCCACCTTTTGCCTCCAGGTTCACACCGCGAACCACTTCTTTTCCGCCAAATTTTTTTCGCAAACCCTCCACTTTTAATGTGGAAATCTCTTCCCCATTGCTCACTGGGAATCCGGGGCTTTTGATTTTTTTCTGAATCCGAAATCCGGTAATGGAGGCAATTCCAATCGGGGACGGTTTCCCTGACCACCGAGAACTTTTGCCCTCTCTTTTCCTTTTTCCAAAATAACAGTTTCCCCGCTCGCTTCTCCCCATTCTTCATCGACCACACTGGCCCGACCAGTCAGAACTACGGTGCCTTCCTTCACATCCATGGTCATTCTGTCTCCACGTGATGTTCTTCCAAACTGCTTCAAAAAAACTTCCCCACCCGCTTCCATCGATGAAATTTTACCAATTTTTGTCCCGGTTGAATTGTCCTCTTTATTGAAAAGAACTTCCATTTTATTGCAGGTTAAAAATAGATTACTTCCCTCAACACTCACATGACCAACGAGCAAAAACCGGTGGGTTCTCTCTCCGGTACCTAAAAATTCCATGTAATCTGCATGGGCAACAGTGGGAACAAGGTTGGGGATTTGCTCCGTTTCATTATGATCTTCCGCTACCGGCGAACAAGCCATTTCATCCTTGGCATCGGAATAAACAAAAAATCCGCCCAACCCATGGGTAAAAGTCACAGCTCCTTTGCGATTAAAAATCATTTGATTACTCCCATCCTCTGCGGAATTTTGCCATCGCCAGTCCTGTCCAATTGCCTCAAATCCATTTCCATTGAGAATAAATTCACTTTTCCCGCTGGCCTGCCCTTCATTGATCAAAAATTCCCCGGATGTACTCTGAGCACTCAATTCAACCTCTTGTTGGGAGTACATTCGCAATTTTGGGTATAACGCAAAATAGATATCTCTGCTCTTCGATTTTACCTCCGTTGCCTCCAGATCCCATAACAAATGACCGTCTTCTCCAAAACGGGGAATCTTGACATTACGCACCTTGGAAATTTCTTCTTCTGCATCCACTAGTGTGCCAATGGACAAAAACAATATCAGTGTAATTAGAATAGAATGGAATGCGTCAGGGAAACGCAATAATTCGAAAAAGCGTCCAAATTGAACGAATCTGTAAACCAAACTACTTTTCTCCTTTCTGCGAATTCACTTTCTTGGATATTACCTCGTTCAGGGGAACAAATTTAAGCACAGTTCCGTTAATACAATAACGCTTATCCGTAGGAGTATCGAAGCCTTCACCGGTAAAAACATGCCCCAGATGACCATCACAATTCGCACACCTCACCTCCGTACGGGGATACCCTAGATGATAATCCACGGTGGTGGTTATATTTTTCGCTTGGGACGGGTCATAAAAAGAGGGCCACCCGCACCGGGAATCAAATTTTTCCTTGGAGGAAAATAATTCAATATCACACCCGGCACAGTAATAGGTGCCGGCACCCTGCTTTTTAAATTCCAGATAAACTTTCCCATTGGCCCGCTCCGTTCCAGCCTCGCGTAAAATTCGATACTGCTCGGGTGTTAAAATCTTTTTCCATTCTTCCTTGGTGCGTTCCACGCTGACTTTTTTTTCTTTCTGATTACTTTCTTCTTTGGACTGGGAGCTTTGGAGAGGCAGCAGTCCCCAGACTGCCGAAAATGTGATTACACTTATTGTGGTGAACAAGGTAATAGTTTTCATAGAGTGAATTCTAAAACAAAAAATTTTAAATGGTCAATTGACTATCTCACAATTTAACTAACCCAGTCTTTCAATCAGGCTGGCTTCATTCGTGTATGTGATTGCAGACTCCTTCGATATTATCCCATGCTGGTAAAGATGAAGCAGGTGTTGCTCCATGGTCATCATTCCCTCCTTGGACTGGGTCTCCATCGTGGAGTATACCTGCTGCCAGTTACCCGAACGGATAAGATTTCCAAGTGCAGGAATATTTTTCAGTACTTCCATCACCAAAATTCTTCCGTTCCCATCCATTCGGGGAACCAGCTTTTGACTGAGCACAAAAGATAAACTGAATGAAAGCTGAAGGCAAAGACTCTTGGTTTGTTCCGAGGGAAACATATCAACAATTCGACTCAGTGCCCCTTTCGCATCCCGGGTATGGAGAGTTGAAAAAACAAGGTGACCGGTCTCCGCCGCGCTTAATGCAAGCGATGCAGTCTCCGTGTCACGAATTTCGCCCACAAAAATAACATCCGGATTCTCACGCAACGCGCTTCGGAGTCCCGCTGCAAAGGTCGGAACATCCTGCCCCACTTGTCTTTGCGAAACCATCGAGCTCTCACTTTTGAATAAAAACTCAACGGGATCTTCCAGCGTAATAATCCGGGTTTTACGATAAAGATTAACATGATTAATTAAGGCGGAAATTGTAGTCGACTTTCCGCTTCCCGTCACCCCGGTGACCAAAACAAGTCCGCGCTTCAGGGCGGTGATGTCCTGCCATATTTTCTCAGAGGGTAGACCGACCTCCTCGATTGAAGGAATATTCGAAGCGAGTACCCGCATCACAAATGCAAGTCCATCCCGGTCACGAAATATGTTCAAACGGAAATTGACTCCCTGTTCCTCCCATTCAAACGCAGTGTCCACATCCTTGGGGTCATCCTCGGATAATGCGATCGCCAGATGTTTCTCTGTCAGTAAAATCCCCAGCATATAACGAATCACCTCATCAGTCACACTGACTGCACCAGGCATGGGAGTGAGGTCGTCATCAATTCGAAAACTGACCGGACGCCCCATTTTGACATGCATATCGGAGATCCTCGATAAGTTTCCGCGCTTATACGCAGGGTCGATAAAATAGTTAAGCATTTGAGAAAAGCTTAGCTGAGAATCAGCGACTTGGTAAATGGGTTGATTGATATCGTAATTTTGTGCCATGGAAAATTAAAGGTTTGTGTTTCGATTAGAGTCTTTTTTAAAGACGAATGCAAATCTCCTTTCGAAGAAAATATTATTGGATTGCAAAAATAACCCTAAATTTCGAGTATAATTATTGATTAATTTTAATGAAAATTCATTTTAAAGGTACCCGAGGATCCATACCCACCGCCCCAACCGCCAAAACGATCAGGGAAAAAGTGGTGGCTACCCTATTGGCTGCCCGTGGGAAAGACCTGCGTTCAGAAACTCAGATCCGTGAATTCGTTAAGGAACAACTGCCTTTTCAGCATGGTCACACCTATGGGGGGAACACACCTTGCCTCAATATTGAAACCGGATCGGATGAATATCTTATCTTTGATGGTGGTTCAGGAATCCGGCCGCTTGGAAAAGAAATTCTTGAGGAGGGGACTACGGGTAAAACATTTCATATCTTTTTTTCTCATTTCCACTATGATCATGTGCAGGGAATCCCTTTCTTCGCACCCGCGTTCATTCCGGGAAACAAGGTGATTTTTCACGGTGGTCATGATACTCTTGAACAAACACTGAGGGATCAGATGAAAACCCCCTTCTTCCCGATACCATTTGAAACTTTTGCCGCCGATATTTCTTTTGAAGTTCATAAACCGGGGGACCTTATCAATATTTGTGATGTTCAGATTTCCCTGCTCGAACAAAACCATCCCGGTGTTTCCTACGGATACCGGGTGGATCAGGGAGATAAGTCGTTCGTTTATTCGACCGATGCCGAGCACACCAGTCCCGCCCACGGAAAAGAATATCCCTATATTGAATTTATCAAAGGGACCGATCTGCTTATTTTTGACGCTCCCTACACCCATTCCCAGTCTATCGGAAACCGTGAGCATTGGGGACATTCAAGCAATATAATGGGAGTGGAACTCGCTGCCCGCGGCGAGGTCGGTACACTCGCTATTTTCCACCACGACCCTGCATTTTCAGACAAGGAAATGGACGATTTCCTTGCCCACACCAAGAAATTTCTCGACCGGTCCAAATTGGCCGTTCGGGAAACAAGGCCCGGCATTCCCGGTGCTCCTTCTCCTCGTTCCCATCCATCTGAAGTCATTGTCGCGTACGATGGTTTAGTTTTCGAGGTGTAGTGTAAATGGATACTGCTCCAGACCCCAATGAAGATATTCCCAAGCGACTTGAAAAGGAAGCAATTAACGAACTGCCGCTGATACGCTTTCACGGGGCGATCAAATTTGCCGAAGACACTAAATCCTTCCACAGACTGTGTGCCAAGCTTTCCAAACAACGAGTGCTTGGATTCGATATCGAATGTAAACCGAATTTTAAAAGAGGTCCCAATAATCCGCCTGCTCTCATTCAGTTAGCCACCTCGGATCAGGCTTTCCTCTTCCGCCTTTATCCAATAATGAAACTGGGTCCCCTGGTTCAAATTCTCGAAAACCCCAAAATCATTAAAACGGGAGTGGCCATCAAAGATGACCTCCATAATTTGCAAAAAATTGAAAGTTTTACCGCCGGTGGCTTTGAAGACCTTGCCACCCTTGCTCAATCTCTCAAAATCGAACAGACAGGACTGCGGAATTTAACCGCGATTTTCTTTAATCAACGGCTCTCCAAATCCGCCCAACTCTCGAATTGGCAAAAAAGACCCCTTTCCCCTTCGCAGATTAACTATGCGGCCACCGATGCGTGGATTAGCCGCGAACTTTACCTGATTATGAAGGCCCGGCTCGACCTCGTGAAATAAAGGCTGGGTGCTCCCCCATCTTCTCCCGTTTTACATGCTCAGCTTCCAGCCTCTTTTCTTGAGCATATCAAGAAGCACCGCCAAAAGCAGCACCACGCCCAGAACCACTTTCTGAGTGTAACTTTGCACCCCGGTTAAATTCATACCGTTTTGAATGACCGCGATAATAAATGCCCCGATCAATGTGCCAAAAACTTTGCCCCGGCCACCCGACAGGGAGGTGCCCCCCACCACCACCGCGGCAATCACATACAATTCATACATCAAACCGTATTTCGGATCACCACTCTTAAATTGCGAAGCCATAATTACCCCGCCCAGTCCGGCCAATGCCCCACAGCTTGCATATACCCAGAGCAGAACCTTCTTGACCGGAATACCCGAAAGCCTCGCCGCTTCGGGGTTTCCGCCCACCGCATAAATATATCTTCCAATAGTGGTTCGGCTCATTAAGGTGTGGGCAAGCAGATAAAGAACCACCATCAACACCACTGCATTGGGAACGCCCGCCCAATCATCTCCCCTTCCCAGCCAGTCAAAGGATTCTGGTAATTGATAAATCGAAAGCCCTCCCGAAAGCATGTAAGCCAGTCCGCTTCCCACCATCATCATTCCAAGCGTCGCCACGAAGGGAGGCACTCCAAAATAAGCGACCATCGAACCCGAAAAAAGCCCTAGGGCCGAGCAGGCCAATATGGCAAGACCACAACCGGTAACCATCCCGGTCACCGTCGCTTCATCGCCCCCAAACCATTCCCGGATTACCCAGGTGGCCAGCACCGCCGAAACCGCAATTAAACTTCCCACCGACAGATCGATCCCGGCGGTTATGATTACCAGCGTCATCCCAATGGCCAGGATCGCAATCACCGCAATTTGATTAGCCACATTTAACAGATTCGAGGCCTTCAGAAAATTCGGCCAGGAGGAGGATTCAGGGGCTAAGACCAAAACCCCGGACATCTTGCTTTCTGCCTTTTGGAAATTCTGAAGCACGGCCAGATTTACAAATGTCTTTTCACAGGCCAATAAATTCAGACTGTTATTCTGATCGAATGCTCCACGCAATCCCTTCCCCAGCTCCGGCGGACCGCCTTGCACAATTCCCGCAACTTCCCATTTGCGATTGGTCAGCAGTTCATTCAGGCGACTGGTGAATGCCTGTCCCGAATCCGTTCGTCGTCCCGCAATTAAAACCCGACCGGGCACATCGAAGGATTCACTTATAACCTGTTCGAGTTTTTCCGCCGCTTCCTCTCCCTCCGGCTGTTGCTCTTCAAAGGTGATCCAGCTGAAAAATACGCATAGAATAACCAGCACCCCGAGCATTCCGTAATCCGAGGAAAAGATTGCTTTGATCCATTTCATGCGGTCATCCCCAGGCCTCAGGCCGCTTTTTCTTCCTTCTCGCCAATCGCCAAGTTCATTAGTGTTTCCTGAGTCACTTCTGGACTGTTACATAATTCCCCCATTAACTCCCCCTCTTTCATCACCAAAATCCGGTCGCTCATACCAAGCACTTCCGGTAATTCCGAACTGATCATGATAATCCCCTTTCCTTCACTGGCTAATTGATTCATCCATTGATAAATTTCAAATTTTGCCCCCACATCAATCCCCCGGGTGGGTTCGTCAAAAATTAGAATTTCCGCATTCCTTTCCAACCATTTGGAAAGGACCACTTTTTGCTGATTCCCACCCGATAATTGGGAAGCCAACTGTCGGTGACCGGAAACTTTAATCTGTAATTTCTTAATATATTCACTAAAAGATTCCGCTTCGGCTTGGCCGTCCAACCATCCTTTGCTTGAAAACTTTTTCAAGTTGGGCAGTCCAAAATTTTCCTTGATTGATTGCCCGAGGATAAGTCCCTGGTCTTTTCTGTCTTCACTGAGCAGACAGATGCCCGCTTCTATCGCATCGGCCGGTGTCGCCAGTTTGAGCTTTTTTCCGTCGAGCTCGACCTCCCCCGAATCGCACCGGTCCGCACCAGATATAAGTCTCACGGTTTCCGTCCTTCCCGCTCCCACTAATCCGGTCAGGGCAAGAATTTCACCCGCCTTCACTGCGAGGGAAACATTTCGAACTTTCCGTCCGCGGTTCAGGTTTTTAGCCTTCAGACGGACTGCTCCGGGAGTCCTCTTCACTTGGGGAAACTCATTTTCCAACTTCCGCCCCACCATCATTTCGATAATTTTCGAACGGTCCAATTCATCCCGGGACAATTGCCCCACCCGTTCGCCGTCACGCATAATGATTGCCCGGTCTGACACTCGTTCAATCTCTTCGAGCCGATGGCTCACATACACCACACCGATCCCCTTTTCCTTCAGGTCGTCAATTAAGATATAAAGTTGTTCGACTTCTTTCTTGGTCAGGGCAGCACTCGGTTCATCCATTACCAAAATTCGGGCATCCCGCACCAAAGCCTTGGCAATCTCAACGAGTTGCTTCTCCGCCACCGTTAAACTGTCACATAATGCATCCGGTTTTATCTCCGCACCAATTCTCTTGAAGACTTCCTCAACCTTTGCTTTTTCTTCGCTCTTTCGCACCCAGCCAAAATCCGCCGGTTCAATACCTAAAAAAACATTCTCTGCCGCGGATAATCCGGGCACCAGATTAAATTCCTGATAAATGATCGCCACTCCCGCATCCAGTGAGTCGGTGGGCTTGTCCCAGTGCTGAGGAACTCCATCCACTGATAAGGTACCGGAATCCGCCTGATGGGCTCCCCCCATCACCTTGATCAGGGTGCTTTTTCCCGCACCATTCTCTCCCAGTAACGCCACGCATTCTCCCGAACGCAGTTCAAAGTCAACCGACTTCAAGGCATGCACCCCGGGGAACCGTTTATCAATTCCCTTCAAATGCAGAAGGTAGTGATTTCCCAGGCTCAATAATTCGGGCTCCCCTTCCCGTATAACTTTCTATTTGAGTAATTTCTCACGGATTTCACGGGCGCTTTGGATACAGGTTTTTCCAATTTCCTCAAAGCGGTCGGGTACCAGACGGAAAGAAGGGGCAATTACCGTTATTGCACCCACTGGATAATGATAGTCATCCAGAATCACCGCGGACACACAGTGTATTCCCTCCAATCCCTCTGCGAGATCAAGACTGTATCCCCGTTCCCTGATTTCTTGCAGGTCCTTGCTCAATGAAGAACGGGTGGCCAGTGTGCGTGAGGTAAATTTTTTCAAATTCACTTTATTCAAATAAGTTTCCAGTTCTTCCACAGGCAGAGACGCTAAAATCGATTTACCGGGAGCGCATGAATAACAGGGCACGCGCAGTCCAATCCGCCCGGAAACTTTGATCGGTTGGTCCGATTCGCACTGCTCCAAAACCATCGTCTTCCCCTCAACCATAACTAATAACTGAGCCGTTTCACCGGTAATATCTCTCAGCTTCTTCAAGGAATCCCATGAGGAAACCACCAGGCTCTTGTCATTGACTTGCGGTCTGGTGATATCCGCAACCCGGTTGGTTAAAACATAGCGTCGGTCGTCTTCCCGGCGATAGAGCCATCCGCGTTTATGCATCGTTTCGGTAATTCTTCCCACACTGTTGACCGGTAGGGACAAGGCCCGGGCAATCTCACTGGATGACTTTCCGGTTCGGTAGCGCCCTAAATATTCAAGGATTGCCAAGCTTCGTTCTGTCCCTTTCGCGGTGGCTTCCTGTCGGATAAGTATAGATTCAGTCATAATGCAATTCCAGATTGGGGAATAGATCCCAATATGGTTTCCTGAGATGTAATCATTTGAATGGATTGGATTTATTTTAGGCTCGGATCATTTTCTCCGTCCACTTGCCTGTATAACTGGGTGGGAATGAGCACTTCTTTGGCCACTTCATTCCCCGCAAAATAATCCATCATTAACTGCACCGTCTTTTTACCGATCAGATCGGGAAACTGTATGGGATCCGCAAATATCTTTCCGTCCTTAATTGCCTGTTTCCCTTCGGGCTGGCCATCAAAGGCAACAATGCTCACCTGATCCTGCTTACCTGCTTTTTCCAGTGCGGCCCGGGCTCCCAGTCCGGAGGGGTCATTGATGGCAAAGATTCCCCGCAGATCGGGGTGAGCCTGCAGGGTGTCCTCGGTCACCTTGTATCCCTCATCACGTACCCCGCCACCATCCAGCTGGGCCACCACTTCAATTTGGTTCGCGGATAAGCCGGCGTTGTATTTCCCAATTACTTCCTCAAAACCCTGCACCCGTAACTGACAGGAATTCGCCTGGGGAAAATGGACAATCAACACCTCGCCCCCCTGCTCGCCTAAAGCCTCAATCATTGCCTCTCCGGCCAATCTTCCGCCCTGTAAATTATCGCTTCCCACATGGCTGACCACTTCCGCCCCCTCAGCCACACATTTCAAATCACAGGTAAACACCGGCACCCCTGCTTTGTTCGCTTTTTCTATCGCCGGACCGATCGACTGTCGGTCGCATGGATTTAATATGATTGCCGCCACCCCCTTGGTTAAAAAATCGTCAATTTGATTAGCCTGTTTTTGCACATCACGGTCCCCGTCCACCACCACCACATCGTACCCGTGCTTGGCCGCTTCCTCCTTCACTCCCTCGGCGATCACATTGAAAAATGGATTCCCCAGAGTAAGCACTGAAATTCCGATCGTTCCCTTACTTTCATCTCCCTGATTTCCCTCAGAAGTATCCACTGTTCCACTCTCTCCGCACCCCATAAAAGCGAGGCTTACCAGTGAAATTATAAACATGTACATTTTTTTCTTCATTCTATACCTTTACTCAATTAGGTTGATTTCTAAATTTGGAACAATATCCATAATTGGAAAACAATCAATGAACTGAACTTCAAGCAAGAAATAATTGGAAATAATGAGTGAACTAAACTTTAAACAAGAACTGACCGCTGCTTTTGGACAACCGATTTCTGAAAACCCCACCCAGGTCATGATCGAGGCTGCTTATCGCCACCATCAACTCGATTGGCGCTACCTCACGATTGAAGTGGGTCCGAACGACTTGGAGGCTGCCGTAAAAGGGGCAAAAGTGATGGGCTTCCAGGGGTTCAACTGCACGATTCCGCACAAGGTAAATGTCATCCAGTATCTCGACGGTCTCGGCAAATCCGCTTCGCTCATGGGTGCGGTAAATTGCGTGGTCCGACGGGACGGGCAATGGATTGGAGAAAACACTGACGGGAAGGGATTTGTTTCCTCCCTGCTTGAACTCACTGATCCCCAAAGTAAAAAGGTGGTCATTTTTGGAGCCGGTGGTGCCGCCCGGGCAATCAGCGTCGAAGTCGCCCTGGCCGGAGCCCATCATATTACCATCGTAAATCGTTCGGTCCAACGCGGGGAGGAATTGACCACTCTGTTACAGGATAAACTGCCCTGCTATGCGGACTTCACTTCCTGGGACTCCACTTATTCCATTCCCACCGACACCGATATCGTAATTAACGCCACCTCGATTGGCCTTTTTCCCGATACCGATGCCCGTCTCAATTTCGACCTCAATACCCTCACCTCCAATATGGTCGTGGCCGATGTGATTCCCAACCCCCCCGCCACCAACCTGGTCCGCGATGCCCGGGCCAAGGGATGCAAGGTGATCGATGGCCTCGCCATGCTCGTCAGCCAGGGGGTGATCGGGGTAAAACATTGGACCGGTGTGGATCCCGATCCCACCGTCATGCGCACCGCACTCGAGGAAGTGTTCGGATAATTTTTTGACCCAGACCCTTTAGCCCATGAAAACTCCAGCCCTTGGCATTCTTACCCTCACTTTCCTGCTTCTTTCCTGTTCCGAAGATCAGGTTTCATTACCCGAACCCGAAACGCAGCTCAACCAGTCAGGAACAACTAAACTAATTGAGAGTTCCACCTTACACCCCGGC
>CAJWWH010000030.1 GCA_913048545.1 uncultured Opitutia bacterium
AATGCAAACAGGAACTGACAATCGGGTCATGGTCGCATTGAATCCAATTCAAGCACCCACATCAAGATACAATATCTCTTCTGGAAATAAAGAGTAGGAAGCCCTACCCTTTGCTCAATCAAAATTACGAACTCAATCCGGCGAGAGCTGCTTGCTTGACTACATTGTCGACTGAGATTCCGAGCTCGCTCATCACAGTGTCGCCGGGTGCCGAGATGCCGAAGCGGTCGATCCCTACAACGACTCCGTCCAGACCGACGTATTTGCGCCAAAGATCACTAACACCCGCCTCCACCGCCATCCGGCTGCGGAAACTTTTCGGTAGTACGGATTCTCTGTAATCTGCGTCCTGACGGTCAAAGCGCTCCATGCAGGGCATGGAAATAACCCGTACTCCTTGGCCGAGTTTGTCGGCCGCTTCCAGGGCCAAGGACAATTCGCTCCCTGAAGCCAAAATGATGAGTTCAAGCTCGCCTTCCTCCTTGCGGGCCACGTAACCACCCTTCAATACGCCATTACGCCTCTCGGCCACGGGAATGGAGTTGAGGTTAGGCAAATTTTGGCGGGTAAGGATGAGTCCAGTCGGTCCATCAGTACGTTTCAAGGCAGCGACGAAGGCGCCGGCCGTTTCCTCCGGGTCAGCCGGGCGGATAATGTCCAAATTCGGTATTACACGAAGACCACTGGTCGTCTCGACTGGTTGGTGAGTGGGGCCGTCTTCCCCCACACCGACCGAGTCATGCGTCCAAATATGAAAAATAGGAAGACCTACGAGAGCGGAGAGGCGAACCGAACCGCGCATGTAATCGGCAAAAACGGCAAAGGTGGCTCCCGATGGACGAAATATTCCATGGTAACCGATCCCATTGACGATCGCACCCATGGCATGCTCGCGAATGCCAAACAACAGGTTTCTACCCGCATTGTTGGTGCTGGAAAAATCACCCATTTCTTTAAGATAGTTCTTGGTGGATCCGTGAAGATCAGCGGATCCGCTGATTAAAAGTGGATAGGCTTGGGCCAGATCGTTGATGATCTGAGAACCTGCTGCACGGGTGGCCACCTTGGCGTCTTCGGCAAAAACCTGAACACTCTCCATTAAATTGGCGGGCAGTTCACGGCTAATTCCGCTTTGCAGCAGGGCCGCTTTTTCAGGATTAGCGGATTGCCAGGCAGCAAAGGTCTGATCCCATGCCTGGCGGTTTACTTTCCTTTCTTCTTTCAGGGAAGAAAAGTAGGAACGAACTTCCTCGGATACAAAGAATTTTTCTTCCGGAAGCCCCAGTCCCTGACGGGCAGAATCCGCAAATTTTGCTCCGCCTTCGCCGTGTCCCGCGGCCGTTCCTGCCACTTCGGGAATACCCTTACCGATCAGCGTTTTAACTTCAATAAAGGTCGGTTTACCATTGTTGTTTGATCGGGCCTGAGACAATGCATCGGCAATCGCATTCATATCATGTCCGTCTTCTAGGCGAATCACATTAAAACCATAAGCGGCAAAACGATCGAGTACGCTCTCACTTTGACTGGCATCGGCCATTGCATCCAAAGTGACATCATTTGAATCATAAACGATGGTTAAATTATCAAGACCGACATGGGCACCAAGAGAGGCCGCTTCGGCCGCCACTCCTTCCTGAAGACAACCATCTCCCACCAGGCAGACAACCTGATGGTTTATAATTTCATGCTCGGCGGTGTTAAAATGCGCCGCCGCCATCTTACCGGCGATCGCAATACCCACTGCATTCCCCACTCCCTGTCCGAGCGGACCAGTGGTGGATTCAACCCCGGGAGTTTCCCCAAATTCTGGATGCCCGGGTGTCTTGCTGTGAAGTTTGCGGAAATCCTTCACCTCCTGGAGAGAGAGATCGAAGCCGGCCAGGTGTAACCAACCGTACAGGAACATACTTCCATGACCGGCGGAGAGAACAAAACGGTCGCGGTTTAACCATTCCGCATCCGAGGGATCGATCTGTAAATCATGGCCATAAAGAACCGCTCCCACCTCCGCGGCACCAAGGGGAAGTCCGAGATGCCCGGAACTGCATGCGTGAACGGCGTCGATGGCCAAGCCTCTTGCTTGATCCGCAGCCTGTTGAAGAATTTCTTGATTTTGTAATACCATATTAAAATTTGTCGATGATTGTAGAGAGTTTGGAGATGAACGGGAGAGTTGAATAAAAATTGATTCGAAAAATCAAAAGTTATTCATGGTAAATAACATCGTTTGTTGTCAATTCAACCATGTTTTCTCCAGGAGCCACTTCAATGTGCTTCGACCAGATTGTAACCACTCCAGTTTGATCATCCTTATCAATGCCAATTAGAAAATAACCGTCATTGGGCGAAACACCGTCTAATTCTGCTTTTCCAAAGGGATCCGTCCGCGCTTTGCCCACCTTTGCCTGGAGCAGAATTGACTTCACTCCCAATGCAATTTCGGGATTGGCCGAGGAATCCTTCTCCGCATGTGCCCACAATTCTGCGACTGATTTTACTTCACCCGCCAAGGCACGGTTTAAATTAAGATCACTGAGCAAGTCATGTAAATTTCGGGTGGTTAAATAAAATTCGGATGCTTGAGCAGGACGCTCAGTCCCCTGAGGTGTGGGCACGGAAGCCTTAAACTTTAAAATGGATTTATTCAGTTTCTGATCATAGGAGTTAACAGAGGTCGGACTGTAGCTATCCTCAAAAGTGGGGGGCACAGGAATGGACAAAAAATCAGGAGGAGTTTCATCATTCCGAGTGTACCTATCAGGAGAAGAGAGCGGACGGGTAATAGCAACCGAAGGATCTGGGGTGGAAGGTGTATTTTGCTTGGCTTCCGAGATTACGCGACTGAGATAGGCCAGTCTTTGTTCCTGACTCAGATGTTCGTTTCCCTCCAAAATAAAAGCCTGTAATTCATCATCATTGGGGCGGTGAACCGGTTTGGATTGGGACTCCAGTAATTTTGCCTCCAATTCCCTCAGCCGATTCTCAAGGCTGGATACTTTTTTATCTTCCTTCTCTTCGGGAGTATTCGCGTAATATTTTGGGGATCCCTGACGAAAAACTGGACGCGGCCCCAGACGAGGATTTTTGGAAAGTTCCTCAAGGGTGAAAAATTTTGTATTTCCCTTGTCAATAAAGCTAAAAATTGGCACCAGCTTTGGGAAAAACAATGGCACGGCTGTTGGATTTCTGGAAATATAAGCAATCATAGAACCGTCTTTTGCCACATTGCGAATAGGTGAGATCCAAGAAACCGACTCGATTGATTCCAAATCTTTTTCATCAATAATTTGACTGGTCTGAGCATCGGATTGAAAACTTAAAAAAGCAAAAGTGATGCCGAAACCGAAAATATTACCCCAATTCATAAATACTATACAACTAATCTTGGATTTTTATTGGAAACTTTGCAAAGTTTTTCTTCTTGCTCAAATTACAATATCCGATTTTTTGGTTTCTTTACACAAATTTTATTTTTGTAATCGCTATACACTCTGTTTTTACTCTTTTCCCTATCCTCTAAATTAATCTAGCACACTTTCTTAGTTTGCTCTTAATCCCAACCTATCATGTCAGAACATTCATCCACAGAAATAATGATCGAGGCACAAGGTCTCAGCAAGTATTACGGTGACTTTATCGCCGTGGAAAATTTGGATTTTACCATTCGCGAAGGAGAAGTCGTTGCTTTTCTCGGACCGAACGGTGCCGGTAAAAGCACCACCATGAAAATGCTGACCGGTTACCTTGCACCGTCTGAGGGAACCGCGACGGTTTGCGGTATGGAGGTCGCCCAAAACCGGGACAAAGTGGCAAACCGTATTGGCTACCTTCCTGAAAATGGTCCCCTTTATGAGGAAATGACCCCGATCAAACTGCTCAATTTTTTCGCAGACGCCCGCAGCATGGAAAGTTCGGTCAAACATACAAGAATAGAAAAAGTGATAGACCAGTGTAATATAGACACGGTTTTGAATAAACCAATTGGTAAGCTCTCGCGGGGATTCCGCCAACGCGTGGGTATGGCCAATGTTCTTTTGCATGAACCGGATGTTTTGATTATGGATGAACCTACTGCCGGACTTGATCCCAATCAGGTTTTGGAAGTGAGAAAAACGATTAAAGATCTCGGAAAAACTATTTTGCTTTCAACACACATATTACAGGAAGTTCCCGAGATGGCAGACCGAATCATTCTCATTAATCAAGGCAGGCTCATTTTTGAGGGGACACCCGAGGATTTAAAAAATGAACCTTCCCTGGATTCCTGGTTTAACCGCCAGACCGTAAGTGCTGCTTAACCCAGTAAATCTTAATCATATTTAGCAATGAATAACCAAGCTGTTCTCGCCGTATTTAAACGTAATCTTGCTGCTTATTTCGGAAGCCCGAGTGGGTATGTCTTTATCTGTGCATTTTTAGTCGCCAGTGGGATCGCCGCATTTTGGTCGCAGGAATTTTTTGACTCGAACCTGGCAAACCTCGATCAGTTAAATCAATTACTTCCCCACATCCTGCTGGGATTTATTCCTGCTATCACAATGAGTATTTGGGCGGATGAACGCAGACAAGGCACTGATGAATTATTACTTACTCTTCCCGGCAGTGATTTTGATGTGGTTTTGGGAAAGTATTTCGGTGCGGTCGCTATCTACACCGTTTCCCTGTTCTTTTCACTGATTGCGAACTACTTTGTTCTCCTGAATCTCGGTAATCCGGATTTTGGATTAATTCTCTCAAGTTACATCGGGTATTGGTTCGTGGGTTTAAGCATGCTTTCAATCGGAATGGTTGCCTCTTTCCTTACCTCTAATCTGACCGTTGCTTTTGTTTTGGGAGTGGCTTTTAACGCTCCACTTGCTCTTCTTCCCAATGCGGAATGGGGACTATCCGCCAGCTTTTTAGATTTTAGTCGTGGAACGATCAGTATTTCGAGCATGGCGTTTTTTATCAGCCTGGCGGTGGCGATGCTTTATCTTTGTTCAATCTTAATCGGACGTCGTCACTGGGTGGGCAGTCCAACGGGAGCCAGCAAGAAATTTCATTACAGCACACGCGTTGTTGCTTCGGTGGTCATTGCGTATTCCCTCACTTTCTTCTTTCGAAACAACGATTTCGTTCGGATTGATGCCACGGCTGAGCAATTGAGCAGTTTATCCGATGGTTCCAAGGATTTACTTGGCCAGATTGACGGGCAGGTGGAAATTGACGCTTTCATTTCCCCGGCCGACTCAATGCCCGAGCAGTATGTCCAAACCCGAATCAATCTGCTCACCGCATTACGGGAAATTGAACGAAGCAGTAAGCAAGTCATTGTCGATTTTCACGAAATTACCGCCGAGGATAATGCCTCCATCACCGCCGAAAAGTACGGTGTGGTGAACCAAAACGGAGTCACTCCTCCCTTGTTCGTTCAGGAAGACGGCCGTTTCATGCCCTGGCAAAAAGATTTATATCTCGGTCTGGTTTTCAAAGGGAACGGTGGACAGCAAACAATCCCTTTTGTTTACAAAGGACTCCCCGTTGAATACGAGGTGATGCGTACCCTCAGTGCAGTCAGTGGATCCAAGACCAAGAAAAAGTTGGGGGTTTTTGGAACAGACGCACCAATGATGGGCAGTGCGGGCATGGGCATTATGGGATTCAGTATGGGTGGAGGAACTCCCGCATGGGAGGTGGTGAATGAACTCCGAAAACAGTATGATGTCCAGGAAGTTACCGGTGGGGAGATCAATAAGGGGGACTATGACGCACTTCTAGTCGTACAGCCTTCAACCTTGGATAACGAGAAATTGGACGAACTGATAGCCGCGGTGAAAGCGGGCGTACCCACGGCGATTTTCGAGGATCCACTTCCCCTAATACAAGGGAGTGTGACCGGTACTTACGAACCAAGAAGAAATAATCAGCAGGGAGGCGGCCCGGGTCAGCCACCGCCTCCAGCCCCGGAAAAGGGAGAGTTATCCAAACTCTGGGATTTGCTTGGTGTTCATTTTAATGTTAACCCCAAGAATCGTCTTAGCTCAATCAAAACCGAGCTTTTGCAACTTCAAACCAACGCAAGCCGGAGTCTTGGACCAGCCAGGGGCCGGTTTGCTGAAGTGGGTACTTTTTTCACTAAGCTTTCTGATCTGATTAAAAAAGTATCTGAGTATGAAGCACGGCTCAATGCCAACTCCCCGCTTTCCACCAATGATTGGAATTCCCTGCAACTCACTGTCCTTCGTGACTCGGTCAGCGGATTGGATTACAGTCATCCCATTCGAAATTTTATCGAACAAAAACTTCTCGATCCTGTGGACACGAAGTTAAAGGGGTTGGAAAAAAGAATACTACGTGATGCGTACAATCCTTTTCCCAAAATCCCCCGCTCCGAAAATTTCCCCGATGAATTCATTTATGTGGGGGGAACCAGTGGATCCCTGGCTGACGAATTGGTCACCTCGGAGTTGCAGTATTGTCTATTCACCTGCCCCGGTTCGTTATATGAAATGCCTAAGAGTTCTCTTTCCTTCAAACCTCTCCTTAAGACCAGGGGCGGGGAATTGAGCGGAACCACCAGTTTGGATAACTTTTGGACCGGCGGTGTGTTTGGCACTCCCCGCCGATTCAATCCCGCACGGACCACTTATTCCGACTCCATCGGTGCGGAAACCATTGCCGCCTCGATCTCAGGCACGGTTCAGGATGGAAATCAAACCAACCAAATCAATGTCATTCTGGTTGCTGATATAGATGTCCTCGCGGATCCGTTTTTTAATATTCGAAGCCGGGGACCGGAATCAGACTTTCCACTCGATGTTGATAATGTCACCTTTTCTCTAAACCTGATTGATAGTCTATCCAAGGAGGATCATCTGCTCGAAATCAGGAATCGCCGACGACTCCACCGCACTCTTGAGGAATTCGAGAAAAGTATCGAAAAAGCCCGTGGAGAAGCTACCCAGACCATTCAACAGGCGGAAAGCTCGATTCAGCTTATTTTGCAGGAGGAGAATCGAAAGTTAAATGAAGCATTGGCCGATGTTCAAAATAGTCAGGGCAGCATGACTCAGGGCCAATTTATGCAGTTACTCCAAACGGAGGCAGCCAAACTCCAAAAGAACCTTGCCAAACGAGAGCGTGAACTTCGTCAGGATACCAATACAAAAGTAAAATCGGCGGAAAGACAAAGAGACCGGGAAATCAAGGAAAAACAGGAGGATATACAATTTATGTCCGTTTTCCTTCCCCCCATTCCCCTTCTTATTATCGCGTTTTTCGTATTCTTAAGGAAGAGAAAAGCCGAAATCCAGGGAGCCATTGTTTCACGGGTTCGATCCTAGTTCATCCACCCCAAATTTAAACAGGAAATTTAGTATCATGAACGAAAACACAAAATCCATTGCATTTATCGGAGCGGCGGTTCTCTTTGCACTCCTCGCTATTTTTACAACCCCCGAAAAAATCGATCCAACCAGTAAAGGGAGCCGGATGGGCCAGTCCCTTTTTGAATCCTTTGATACTCGTGCAGCAGTCGGAATTGAAATTGTGGAAATTGACGAGGAAAATATCGAGGCCAAATCAATTGAGATTGCACAGAATGACAAAGGCTGGTGGATACGACGTCCTCAAAAACCCGATTATCCGGCCAACGCGGATAATCAGGTAAAAGATGTTTCCACTATTTTATTGGACCTTCAAATTATCGATATCGCATCGGAAGGTGCCGGAGAACACGCGAAGTTCGGAGTTCTTGACCCAAGCAAGGCGGAACCGAGCGAACAGGGAATTGGGAAAAGTATTGCCTTAAAAAACAGTTCCGGATCCAACCTTGCCCAACTGATTATCGGAGATGAAGCTGCGGACTTTCCCAATGCCCGATATGTTCGTAAACCTCAGGAAAATACCGTTTTCATATCCGAAGTCCGGAACGCCAATGATGTTTCCACTAAATTTGTGGATTGGGTGAAGAAGGATTTTTTGGATCTGGACAAATGGAATATCAAGCAGGTCACTCTTGATAATTACGAAGTAAATTTAGCTCAGGGCCAATTAAACCGAAAAGACAACCCATTCGTTCTCGATTATGATAATTCCGAGTGGAAATTGAATGGATCCACTCTTGCCGATTCGGAGGAATTGGATAAGGAAAAACTCGATGCACTCAAAGACGCGTTCGATGATCTTGAAATTATTGATGTTGAAAGTAAGCCCGACATCTTGGTCAACAATTTAAAGCAGGGCAATGAGTTCTTTAATAATCTGAAGGACCAGAAAAACCAGGCTGTAGTCCAATCTCTGCAACAGAAAGGATTCTACACGGTTGCAGTACAGAATCCACAGGGCCAACAGGTTCCCAAAGTTGTGTCCAACAAGGGAGAGATTTTAGTCGGAATGAAAGACGGGGTAGAATATGTCCTTCGATTTGGAGACATTTATCGAGGATCCGAGGAGGACGAAAATTCAACCGGTGACAGCCGTTACATCTACGCACTTGCCCGAGTGAACCCATCTTTACTCGACCCCCTTAATCTTGAGCCTGTCCCCAGTCCTCTGACGAGTCCTGCTCCACCAGTCCAAGCATCTCCCGATCAAAATTCCTCAACCAGTAAGGGTGCTGAGGGAGATACGGGAGAAAAAGGAAAACAGGGTGATGTGCCTGATATCACTCCTCCGGGACCGCCACCCAATTTCGTTCCGTCATCTGCACCTCCGGAAACATCTCCCCCACCCCCACCCGCTGCGATTCAGGAAAAACCGGTTACAGATGCCAAGGGGGATGCACAAAGGGGAGAAGAAAATGCGGACTTTACTCAAAAGAAGGCGGAACGGGATGCGGAAATTGCCCGAATCAATGCCAGCAACGCAAACAAGCAAAGGGAGTTCAATGAGAAAGTGGCCAAGGCACAAAAAAGAGTCAATGAGCTCAATGAAGATCTGGCCGGATGGTATTATGTCATCTCGGACGATGTTTATAAGAAAATCCGTCTGGAGAGAAAAGATTTTGTAAAAGTAAAAGAAGTCACTTCCGACATGCCTGAAGAAGTCAAAGCCTCACACATATTAATTTCCTTTAAAGGAGCGGAACGTGCGGACCCCAAGATTACCCGAACTAAAGAGGAGGCCCAATCCGAAGCGGAGAGAATTCGGGGCCTTATTCTCGATCAAAACAAAGATTTTGCGGAGATGGCCGGTCAATATTCGGACGGGCCAAGCAAGACCAAAGGGGGCGACCTGGGAAAATTCAAATTTGAATTCATGGCAAAAGCATTTTCCGAAGCTGCTTTTGCCCTTGAAGTTGGCAGTGTTTCAGAAGTGGTGGAAACCGGCTTTGGCTTTCATGTAATTAAACGGACGGAGTAAATTTCAGGTAAATAAAGTTCTTATTCCAAGAACTTTACGATAATTTTCTTTCAACCAATTGATTTTGGTTGTAGATAAATTTAATGTCATTTCCTTTTTTAAAACCCCGGGGTTCTGCGTTGTGGAAAAGAATTCGTGCAGACGAATCAACTCGTTTGCGGTTAAAGTATGACACCTACTATCATATTTTCGAAAGGCAGGAAGGCACCCGAGTATTTAAAGACGGAAAAGAATTCATTATGCTTTCAAGCAATGATTACCTTGGCCTTTCCCATCACCCCAAAATTAAGGAGGCAGGTATTGAGGCGATCCAAAAATGGGGGAGCAGCACAACCGGAGCAAGACTCGCGAATGGGGGAAGAATCTTTCACCGTGAGCTTGAAGAAAAACTCGCTGCATTCCTGGGTAAGGAAGCATGTCATGTATTCTCTGCCGGATATCTCGCCTGTGCTTCCGCAATCACCGGTTTTGCTGACAGAAAAGACCTGATATTAGCCGATAAAAATCTTCATTCCTCCTTATGGAGCGGTATAAAGTTGAGCGGCGCACGGTGCGAACGCTTTGCCCACAATAATCCGGCACACGCATCCGAGATACTCTCGGATGAAAGGGCGGACACCAACATTTTTGTGCTTGAGGGAGTTTATTCGATGGAGGGTCATATTGCGAAACTTCCAGCTTTTATTGAAATTGCCCGCGAACATAATGCGTTTGTTATTCTTGATGATGCTCACGGATTTGGTGTCCTGGGTAAAAACGGAAGGGGCACGGCCGATCACTTTGGAATGACTGAACAAGTTGATGTTCTTTGTGCGAGTTTCTCAAAATCTCTTGCGGGGGCAGGTGGTTTTGTTGCCTCAAGCCGGGAAGCAATCGAGTATATGCGGAGCCATTCCAAGCAAACTATATTTTCCGCCGCCCTTTCCCCCGCGTCCTGTGCCTGTGCTCAGGCGGCCCTTGAGATCATGCAAAACGAGCCCGAACACCAGGAAAAACTTTTTAAAAACCTGGAAAGGTATCGTGGCATTCTCGCCAGCCTTGAATTGGACACCTGGGAAAGCGAGACTCCGGCAATTCCGATCGTCCTTGGAGAGAAAGAAAAAGTCTATTATTTTTGGAAAGCCCTCTTGGAAAAAGGCATCTATTCCATTATCTCAATTGCCCCCGGGGTCCCCCCGGGCAAAGACCTGATCCGTACCGCAATTTCAGCATCCCATACGGAGGAAGATCTTGATCGAATCGAAGAAGCCATGACTTACGCCAAGTCAAAAATATAAGCTATTTTATTTTTTTGATCCGCAAAAAAATCAGGGCGGCTTCAATCAATTTATTGAGATTGGTTGACCAGGGCCGAAAAATTCCCCGAAATAAATAGGTTTTCGCGTGCTCATATTGATCCGTTTTGGATTGCCCTGACAAAATTGATTCACCCCATCGTTCCATAAGGATTTTACTGTTTTTTTCGTTGAATAATTTCCGTCCCTCACTTGCCCCTTTTAAGTGTTCAACCACACTGTCATGAACTACATAATGACTCAACCCCCGCTCGGACATGCGCAAACATAAATCAACATCCTCACAACCGTTGAGGTAAATTTCATCAAAACCCCCGTTTTTCCAAAACTGCTCGGATGTAGTCATACAGCAGGCTGCAGTAACCGCACTCCATTTCTTTACCTGCCCCTTGAATGGCCGGTGAAAAAAACCCTGACCAAAATGTCGTGGATTTCCCTGAGGAGCAAAAACCACCCCCATATGATCATACCGGAAAGTGTTTGCAAGGCGTTGAACATTGCCGACCATGCCCACCATACTTTTTTCCTTTAAAACCTGTAGCATGGGAAACATCCAATTTCCTTGAACAAACACATCATTATTAAGGAAACAAAAATATTGCCCTCTCGCCTCCCGGGCCGCAAGATTATTGTTTTTTGCATAGCCTTGATTGATTGGATTGTAAAACACCCGGTATTGACACCCCAAAGATTGAAGAAATTCTATCGTCCCATCTTTACTCGCATCATCCACGATTACTACTTCATAGTTAATTTTTCCACTCAAAGTTTCTTCCAATTTATGAAGACATTTCCGGGTACATTCCAATTGTCCATAGACTGAAATTATTACACTTAACTCGGGAGTAGGTTCCGTCATCTTTCAACTGATCCCTCTATTACCCCGTGTAAAGAATTCACCGTTTTCCTTATGTCAAATGCTTCCCTGGCATGCTTCATCGCGCTCTTTCGGGTCAATTCGAATGATTTCGGAGATTCCCAAAATTCTTCCAGAATCGAAATCCATTTTTCAGGATCCTTTGGATTGAGAGAAAACCCGGAAACATCTTCCACGAACGCCTCGGACGCTCCGGCATAAACGGAAGCCAAAATTAGGCACCCCGCGGACATTGCTTCCGGTATGACATTAGGAATTCCGTCCCGATCTCCATTTTTGGCAATTACACCCGTAAACAGGAAAGCGTCCGATTGCAGATAAATCGCCTTGACCTCTTGTTCAGTCTTACTTCCCGTAAATTCAACAAACCCGTCAAGACCCAGACGATTTCTTTCTTTCAAAAGAGATTTTTCAAGTGGTCCCGTTCCGACTATTCGAAGACAGAACGGAATATCCCGACTTCGTAAGTGCGCCGCAATTTGCAGTTGGTGATAATACCCTTTTTTCTCGACCAACCGACCCACACTTACCAGTTCTAGGCGCTTCTTGGAAACCAGCTCATAGCTTGCACGGATTGGCCAATCCGCAATTCCTCTTCGAATCAATTTAATTTTTTCAGGTACAACTCCTATTTCCTCAATGCGTACAGCAGTGGATTTTGAGGAAGTTCGAATAAACAGAGCATCTTGAAATTTCATCCTCAGCAACCAATCGCCTCCCATTCGAAAAACATCATAGGCATGGGCTCCCATTGAAAAAGGTGTGTTGGTTAATTTACTCAGGGCAAAAACTGCGGTTGCCGGCATAGTTGCCCATACACCATGAAGTAAATCGTATTGCTCTGATTTTATTTTTTGGGCCTCCACCAAGGCATATCCAAGTGCAAGAAAAGTTTCATTCCAGTTTTGTAAATTTGGACATGGCTTGGCCCATAACTCGGTTAAAATATCCTTAAATGCACGGGGATTCGTCCATGCCCAGTAAGGAATCCAAAAAAACAGACTAAACAAGTGAAAAAGCTGAAAGCGATTGATTTTTTTTCCTTCCCATTCCCGCTGACCCCGCCAAATCGAATATAATTCAGGATGAAAGCCAATTTTGTCGAAAGCACGGAGTTCTCTCCGTACGAAGGTCTCAGTAAACCGAGGAAACGTGGCGTAAAAAAAAGCGACCTTTTTCAATTACCCTGCTTTATATCTTGGGGAAGGGTGAATGCGTCACCCCTCATTTATGAATCCGGATTAAATTTTACAAATCGGGAAGGTGCCTCGATTTGGGAGTAACTTCCACCATTTGATCCATTATTTTTTTGGCCATTTCCCAGGGAACCGTTTCCGTCTTTACGAAGTTCATTCATTGAAGAATTAACCTGCGAATCGAACACAGGATAATAATCAAAAGCCAGTTTAATTTCCTCAGCATGTGCCGTGCGGTCTTCATTCACCTGGATCTCTCCCTGAAAACAGGCGAGCGGGTGTCTGATTCTGGAAACTTTGACCTTCATTTTCAGCACATCACCCGGTTTGCATATTCGGCGACACTTCACACCGTCACAGGAAGTGAAAAAGATTGTCTCCGGATCAACCTGAGAAGTGATGGATTGAGATTCCCCCTTGAGCAGGAAAAATACGCAAAGCTGACCCAGTGCTTCAATCATTATTGAAGCGGGAAAGACAGGATTTTCCTTAAAATGCCCTTCCAGAAAATACTCGTTCCCGGTAATCCGGTAACTCGCGAGTGCCTCCGAACCATCAATGGTAACTGAATCCAGGAAAAGAAAAGGTTCACGATGGGGCATCAGGGCGGCAATTTCCTCAATCCGATAACTTTTTGAATTGATCGGAGGTTCTTCCCCTTTTGCTTTCGCCGAAAGATAAGACTTCACATCTCCCAGGGTTCGAAGATCCCGTAATTCTTCATTATCAATACTCACATCCAAAGTCTGTTCCACCATCATAACGATTTCGAGCATCGTCAATGAATCCAATCCAAGATCATCATACATACGTATTGAATCATCACTCTTGGAAAAAATTTCACGCTGTTCGGGTTCCAAGTGCCTGTCCACAATACCTAGAACAATTTTTTCAATTTGAGTTGTGTCCTGTTGCAGACGGAAAGAAATGGCTGCCTCGTACGTACCAACCGGGCATCGTTTAAGAAGATCCTTTAAATCTTCTTGGATAGTTTCAGCGGATTTTGTATCCATAATGGGTGGGGTAAAATATTTATAATGATAAATTTATAATACTAATATATAAACCAAAGCATAATTAAGTCCAACAACTATTTTCAATCAATGAAATCAGATATTCCAAAAGAAAATAAACCAGTCATACTGACATGTGCCCAACCCACGGGGAAATTAACTCTGGGCAATTATCTGGGTGCGGTTCGAAACTGGGCAGACATGCTTGATCAGCATGAATGTTATTTTGGCATTGTTGACCTCCATGCAATCACCACTCCATCTCACCCCGCAACCCTTCGGCAAAATGTGTTCGATTGTGTAGCTCAGTACATTGCCTCCGGACTCGATCCGAAAAAATGTCACCAATTTGTTCAGTCCCATGTGATGGGACATACCGAGTTGGCTTGGGTACTTACCTGTATCACCCCCATCGGTGAGCTCCAACGAATGACGCAGTTTAAGGACAAAGTAGCCAAACTGGGATTCAAAAGTTCAGACAATTCTGAAGGGGATGTTAAGTTTTCCCATGAAAGTGCAAGACCCCAGGCTTCGATCAATGCCGGATTGCTCTGCTATCCGGTTCTCATGGCCGCCGATATTCTTCTCTACAACGCCGATCTGGTCCCGGTTGGTGAGGACCAGCGACAGCATTTGGAGCTTTGCCGCGATCTTGCTCAAAAGTTCAATCATCAATATTCGGAAACTTTTACTGTGCCCAAACCCTATGTACCCAAGACCGGATCACGGATTATGTCACTTGCTGACCCGCTCCGAAAAATGTCTAAATCGGATGATAATGAACGGGCCACACTTTTCATTCTTGATGAACCCGATCAGATCAAAAAGAAAATTTCTTCCGCGGTTACTGATTCGGACTCGGAAATCAAAGTTTCTGCCGAGAAGCCGGGCGTATCCAATCTTATTTCGATCCACTCCGGACTGTCTGGTCAGACCAATGAAGAGATTGTGGAACATTTTTCCGGCAAAGGATATGGTGCTCTCAAATCAGAACTAACTGAATTGATTAGCGATTCCCTCGAACCGATCCGGACTAAATATCACGAATTAATTCAGGATAAAGAATATTTAAAGAGTGTACTTTCTGAGGGTGCCCGGGCGGCTCAGAAACGGGCTAATAAAATAGTTGGGAAAGTATACCGAAAAGTGGGTTTCCCCGAGCGGGACCGTTCGTAAATGGTTAATTTTTTCATTTTTCGCTTGGTTCTTTTGATAAAAAGAAACAAACAATATTCCTAATATTTTATAAATATGGATTATGACGAAAATGACGATGCGGGTGAAGGAGTGATCAAGTGGCCGTTTTACCTGGCCGCAATATTTATTATTTCTTTGGTAATCGGATTTGCTTATCTTCACCTGAAAGCGACCGAGACCCTTGATCAATGGCAACTCACCACCTGTATCCTTGCCTCGGGTCTGGCATCTATCCTTGTTTTTATACCCCATCTGATCGACCGTTTTCTGGCCATTGCCTTTGATCCTTCGAACCGAAAGGACGAGGAACTTCATCGGAAAACATACTTCGATATTAAGGAAATGAGGAGCGAACTGGAAGCCTTCTCGGTCAAAGTGGATAAGGTTCCCACCTTGGTCGATAAAATTGTCTCCGAGGGATTGAATAAGGAAAGTACAAGTGACTCCGCTTTACCACAAATTTCAGCAGATCTTGATAAAATCAACAAGGCACTATTGGAAAAAATGAATACGGTGGAGGAACTGATCGTTCAAAACCCCCTTATTCCCGAACCCGACCCCGCACTCAGCGAGGCTGTAAATTCCATTGCCGGAATTAAAAAATCCATGGATGCACTGTCTCGGGAAATCAAAGCCCTACACAACACTGTAGATCAATTACCCACTGAATTCCCAAATCCAGGCGTTGTGGAAAGAGAAACTCAACCATTACCCAAAAATGTGGATGAACCTTCGCAAAGACATGAAGATGAACAGGACAATCAGTCCGAAATCACGGAGGAAGTGGAAGTTTTAATTGATGAGGATTCAAATGCGGACTTGCCATCCCAGGATGAGCCGGAAGAAAATCCAGACTTAGAAAGGGTTGAAAAAAATCAGGAAACCATCGAAGAAGATCCAGAGGAAGAGCCCAAAACGGAAGAGGAAATTGAACAACCCAATCAATCCGAAGTGGAGGAAGCTGCTGAGTTACCAAACGAAGAGATTACTTCCAATCCCGAAAAGGA
>CAJWWH010000031.1 GCA_913048545.1 uncultured Opitutia bacterium
AGCAGTGGCCTTTTAAGCCATTGGTTCCGGGTTCGAGTCCCGGCCGGCCTACCACTTTTGTTTTTTTGATTTTTCTAAAAAAAATCAGTTGGGTGTCGATTATATTGAGAGTAATCCTTAATTATGATTTCTCCTGTTAACAACGACCTGACGGGTTTGGTATTTGAATCAAACAATGACAAAATTGCTTTGGAGAATTCATTGGCCAAGTTATCTTCCGGCAACAAGCTTGTTCGCACCGGTGATGACACCGGTGCTTTCAGCCAGGCAAGCAAGTTGGGATCCAAGAATAAGAGGGATTTAGTCAGTCTTCAGAATCTGCAAAACTTGGTTTCCTACTCACAGACTCAGGATGGGGTTCTCCAACAAGTGGGTAAGATTATTGATCGGATGAATGAAATTACCGTTCGTGCGCTTGATGTGACCGCCACGGATGCAGACCGGGAAAACTACAATAAGGAATTTTTAGAACTTTCCAGTCAAATGGATCAGATGGCAGGAGAAAAATTTGAAGGACTTAATCTTTTTGGGGAAGGTGCATTTAGTCAGGAGAAAAAAGATTTTATCGAGGCTTTGCAAAAACAGTGGCTTAAAGGGGCAATGAATATCATTGAGGATAGATTCGGCTTATCTCCAGAGGGTAGTGATAATTTTGATATTATTGTAAATGAAAATGATACCGGTAGTTACACTGCCTTCGTTGCTTTTGCCGGACAGGATGTTATTGAAATGCAATTCGACCTACCAGATTTTCAATCACCCTTCACCGCTCCTTCTACCGATTCACCCATTTACAGAGCCGACAGAGTAGTGGCTCATGAAATGACACACGCGGTCATGGCCGATGTCTTGAACCTAAATACATCTGTCGATGGAACAGCAAGTGGTGGCTCAGCCAATTGGTTCATTGAAGGAACTGCTGAATTTATCCACGGGGCTGATTACCGAGTTGTTGCTGACTTGGGTGGAGTGATTTATGGAGATGCCAATCAAGCCGGTGGTAACGATATCGCTTTCAACGATGCAACGGCACAACAGGCAAAAGTGGACGCGAATGGTGCAGGTATAATTAATGCAATAGGTAATGGTACTGAAGGGTGGAGTGCATCCCCACAATATTCAGCGGGCTATATTGCAACCAGATACTTGCATAAAGAGCTTAAGGACAATGGCGGTGCTACAAATGGGATCAAAGATATGCTTATCTGGATGGAGGCGAACAATGAAAGTGTTGGCGGAGCCTTAAAAAACTTCTTAGGGGCTCACGATGCAACCAGCTATGGAGGTGGCGTTACCAATAAACAAGCTCACGATAATTTCATTACGGAGTTCAAGGCTAATGGCGAATTATTTCTTCGTAACACAATGGATCTTACCAATACGGATACAGGTGCAATCAGTGGTGCCGATGCTGATGGTCGTTCCGTAATTACGGCAACGGAAGCCGTTCCCAATACGGGTGCTGGTTATGCCGCTGATGCGACGGCACAAACTCAGCCTCTTGCCACAACGAAAGGTGGAAATGCCGGTTTCTCTTTAGATTGGGAGGAAGATAGTTCAGCTTTATCTGCTTCAATTGACGGGACCGGTGCAACCTACGACTTACAAAGCGTATATGCAGTGCAAGTGGGAGATACCACGACTTATAATCTTAATTCTATTTCAAGCGCCCGAGCCACGCTTACTCAATTAACAACGATGATGACAAACTTAGCTTCACAAAGATCATCCAATGGTGCAAATATGAGCCGTCTCGAAAAAGAAATTCAGAATTTAAACGGCAAGATAATGACCGGGGAAATGGCAGTAAGTCGAATACAGGATACTGATGTGGCCAAAGAAAGCACTCAATTCGCTTCCAACCAGGTACGATTACAGGCCAGTATCGCCATTCTTGCTCAGGCAAAAGATTTAAATGTCGGCATTCGTGACTTGATTCGTGGAATTACGATCGGTCAGAGCTAATTCGTTTCATTAATTGATCAGCTTACCCAGTCCCTGGAAATCAATCTTTCCTGTCGGAAGGGTGGGCATCTCCCCAACCACATGAATTGTTTTAGGAATCCACAAATTCGGCAGACCGGATTCGCCCAGTTTTTTTCGAAGCAATAAAAAATCAATTTCCTGATCTGTCACAAGGACGAGTTGCTCACCCTTTACTTTATCCGGCCTGCCCATAATGACTGCAGCCATTTCCTCACCACCCTTATTCGAAAGTATCTTCCTGACTGCGTCTTCAATAGTTCCGTGCGGAACCATTTCACCTCCAATTTTGGAGAACCTTGATAGTCGGCCGTCAATAAATAAAAAGTTGTCTTTATCCAAGTAACCAAGATCCCCGGTAATAAACCACTTATCATTTTCCAGAACCTCTTTGGTTTTTTCCTCGTCATTTAAATAACCCGAAAAAACATTAGGGCCACGAAAACATAGCAGGCCATTTTCTCCGGGTTTTAGATTCTTTTTCGTTTCAGGATGAATCGTTTTACATTCAATTTCCGTAAACAACCGGCCAACCGATCCTTTTCGCGATCCGGAACCAGGCAAATTAAAACTGACTCCCGGAGATGTTTCAGTCAGTCCATATCCTTCAAGATAAGAACAGTTGGCAAATTCCTCCCATTTTTTCTTAAAGGAATCAGGGCTTTTCTCTGCACCTGCCACCACATATCGAAGGGACAAAAAATCATCCTTTTTTCCCTTGCTTAAAAATCCCCGCAGGAAGGTGGGTGTGCCCAGTAAAAAAGTTACTTTTTCCTGTCGAATTGCATTCAATCCCGATTTGGTGTCCAAAGGGGATGAAACCGCAACGATCGGTACATCATAAAGAAGGGGAAAGCAAGTGGCCACGGTAAAGCCAAAACTGTGAAAAAGGGGGAGGTTCGCCAATATTTTAGCGTCTTCACCAAAAAGATTGAGGCGATTAATCTGAAGACAATTGGAAAGGATATTTTGATGAGTGAGCACCACGCCCTTCGGTTCTCCAGAACTCCCGCTCGTAAACAAGAGCGTTGCTTCTTCTGAATTCTCGGTACGGGGAATTTTTAGTAGCATTTGTGACAGTCTCAACGGAAAAGACAGCAGTAAAATCTCTGCAATCAGCCGATAGGGATTTTTCGAGAGTGATTTTAACCAGGATGAAATTTCAAACACATCTTTCGTCCACGGAAATTCAGGAAATTTTTCCATCATTTTATGTGCCGTGATAATTGTTTCGATGCCCGCTTTTTTAATCAGTTTTTGAGCCACATCCGGACCCAAGGAAAAATTAAGATGAACCGGGATTCTACCGGCAAAAAAAATACCCATGGTGGCAATCGTTCCCGCCAACCCTGGAGGTAGAACGACCCCTACCCGCTTGGATGCAGGTAATTTCCTAATCTGACTGGACAGTTTGACCGATAAAACAAGAAGTTTTCTGCGTGAGCATCTGAAAGGCCCGGGCAATCCATAATCCACAATGGGGCATCGGACTGTACTTTTTTTCAAAGCACGAAAAAACGCGGAAGCCAAATGCTCTCCCTTCTTTTTCATTTTAGGAAAACTTCGGCAGTAAGGTTTGCCTTTGTGGTTGCCATAAAAACTTCGAAAAGGTTAGTTACTAGTAAATGAATAAAATCTCTACTATACACTGCTATAAAAGAGCCTGCCCTGTAAAGACCAACCGAATTTCTTAGCCCGGGCTTCGGGCACACCTATCTGTTCGGGACGCGGGCCAATCATCATTTTATTATCTTCAAAATTTCTCCCTGAGAAATTGTAGCCCTCGAACTTTACCAACTTTATCCTTTAATAATTCCAACGTGAACGAATCAGAAAAAAATCATACGCTTATCTATGACACAACTCTTAGAGATGGCTCTCAGGCAGAGGGTGTTTCCTTTACAGTAACCGCCAAGCTGAGAGTGGCGGAGAAACTCGATCAATTCGGAATTGACTATATTGAGGGGGGCTGGCCAGGGAGCAACCCCAGAGATATGGCATTCTTTGAAAGAGCCCGTGAACTCGATCTTGCTCACTCCAAAATCGCCGCATTTGGGTCGACCCGTCGGGCATCCGCCGCGGTGGAAGAAGATCCGCAGATCAAACTTCTTCTTGATGCGAATACGCCAGTAGTTACCATTTTCGGAAAATCATGGCTTATGCATGTGACAGATGTGTTACGAACCACCCCGGAAGAAAATTTAGCTATGATTGAAGATTCTGTTCGCTATCTAAAGGAACAAGGAAAAGAGGTGGTTTATGATGCCGAGCACTTTTTTGACGGATATCTGAGTAATCCGGATTATGCACTTTCGACTTTGCAAGCCGCGGACAAGGGGGGTGCTGATTTTTTAGTCCTCTGTGAAACCAACGGGGGGAAATTAGTACCCGAAGTCCGCGAAATCACACAGACCGTCGTGGGAAAATTCCCTCATTGCAGAGTAGGTATGCATTGTCACAATGACGCGGGTGTGGGAGTCGCGGTAAGCCTGACTGGAATTGAAGTGGGAGCAAAAATGGTGCAGGGAACCATGAACGGGTATGGGGAAAGAAACGGGAATGCAAACCTGACCACGATAATTCCCAATCTAGAACTAAAAATGGGCAGGAAAACCAATTGCGGTGGCAACCTTTCCAAACTTCGGGATTTGTCGTTCTTTATTGATGACTCCACTAATCTGCGCCCGGACATTCGGGCACCGTTCGTGGGAGCCGCTTCCTTTGCTCATAAAGGTGGTGTGCATGCGGACGCCGCCTCCAAGTCAAACCGGAGTTACGAACACATCGACCCCGCACTGGTGGGAAATCGGACCCGGGTTTTAGTTTCAGACATGTCCGGTCGAAGCAGTATTATGATGAAGGCCAAAGAAATGGGAGTGGAAGTGGATGGTCGATCGCCGGAAATGAAATCCTTCCTTGAGGAATTAAAAAGGCTCGAATTTCAAGGCTATGAATTTGAAGCAGCTGATGCTTCTTTTGACTTATTACTCCGTAAATTTTTGCGCGGGGAAGACCCGGCTTTTAAGGTCATTCGATATCATGTGGGAGTTTCAAGTGAGGAAAGTGCTGAAGAATCAAAATCGGAAGCAACCGTTAAGCTTAAGATTAAGAATGAAATTCGCCATACCGTGGCAGAAGGAAATGGTCCTGTGTCCGCCTTGGATCACGCTCTTCGAAAAGCCCTGGAAAAAGACTACCCCTTCATTCAGGAAGTGCGTTTGGTCGATTTCACAGTAAGAATTTTGGAAAGTAATCTGGGTACCGATGCCATTACACGGGTACATGTCGAGTCCACGGACGGTGAAAAAACATGGGGAACTGTGGGGGTAAGTGACAATGTGATCACCGCAAGCTGGGAGGCGTTAGTGGATTCAGTTTCCCATAAAATTCAACTCGCATCCTGACCGAACTCATGGATGGTAACCCGGGGTCCTGTCGGTTTCCAGATTTCCGAATGGGTTGATTGAAAACAGACATTTGTGGGAATTCCCAAGTTTGCGGCAAGGTGGGAAGGGCCAGAATCATTTCCCCAAAATTGAGCAATTCCCGATGTCAGCATATTTTTATATTCCTCCACTGTCGATGGATGGGCGGAGTGAATTCTTTCTGGAAAAACAAAACTTTGTGGTTTAAAAGAATGAAGAATACACTGGTCCGCTTCCCCAAAACAAAAAGTTGCTTTATTCTGGCTACTTTTACGTAACCAATCATCCGCCAAATTTTGGTAAAAAGAAAAAGGAATATTTTTAGTCACAGAACCGCTCCCCGGGTGAATCCAAATCATAGAATTCTCCTGCCACCGATCTCCCAACCAGGCTTTGGTGAAACATTTATTGGGGAGTGAAGTTCCTACCATGTTAAACATGGAATCAATGACATGGGGTTTTGCATGGGGTCTTGATGGCAAGGTGAAGACACGACTCGCTCCTCTTTCTTTTAATTCAGCTTCCCATGCCGCGTCTTTCCAAAATGTAAAAATATCTGAATCTTCAATTTGTTCCTCAATAGATTGCACACCAAGATCAAGATCGAGACATTGGAAATTATCGTTATTCACAGGAGTTAAACAATAATAGGAGGGTTTGGTTAAAAGTGTAACTTCTCCATAATGCTTGCGAATGTAAGAAAGCAAAGGGAGGGTAAGGATAAAATCACCCAGTCCACCTCCGCGCAGTAGAATGGCTCTTCCTCTTTTGTGGAGATTTGAAAAAATTGAAATCAAATCAATTGATTTTATTGAATTTTTTCTTCAATAAACGCACGAATTGCTTTCGGATTTGAATCAACCAAGTACTTCTCACTCTTCTTCTTTCTCAATTCTTCAAGTATCCTAGAGGTTGGTCGGGGCAGGGAGGCTTTTTCATAAACGCCCGGGAATTTTGCGGGATGGGCCGTTGCAAGAACAAGGTACTTTTCCGATGGATTCAGATTCTTAAAAGCACAGGCGGTATGAGGATCGACTAAATATCCATAGTCTTTCTGAACTTTTCCAATAATATCCGGGATTTCATGATCCGACACCGAGGAACTCGAAAAATCAGCCATGTCAAAATGATCAAAGGTATAATGATCCGTGGAACTGAAAATCGACATGATCTCGCGGAGTTTTTCCGAGTCTCCCCCCAGCATGTAAAAAAGTAACCTTTCAAAATTGGAAGCCACTTGAATGTCCATCGAGGGAGCAAGGCTGGGATGAAAACTCCCAAGGGAATATTCGCCGGATTTGAAAAGGCGATGGAGCACATCGTTTTGATTGGTGGCAACCCGGAAACCTTTAATGGGAAGGCCCATTTTCGTAAGTAGCCATCCGGCAAACACATTGCCAAAATTTCCAGTGGGAACAACGAAGGTAGTGTGTTTTCTATCGCCTTTCGCCATTTTCAACCATGCAAAAAGGTAATAGACGGATTGAGCTAGAATGCGGGCAAGATTAATTGAGTTTACTGCAGAAAGACCAACTCTTTCCTTAAATTCAAGGTCGGAAAAAATTTCTTTTACCGCACGCTGGGCGTCGTCAAATGTGCCTTCAATTGCCAAAGGAAAAATATTGTCCGCTTCCGTACTGGTCATTTGTCTTTCCTGAAGAGGAGAAACCTTGCCTTCCGGGAAAAGAATAAAAACTTTGACCCCCTTTTTTCCCAATAATCCGGAAATCGCCGCCGCTCCCGTATCTCCGGAAGTTGCTCCGATAACCGTTAAGTTTTTTCCATCTCTTCTGATTTGTTCCTCATATAAATTACCCAGTAACTGAAGAGCAAAATCCTTAAATGCTAATGTCGGCCCGTGAAAAAGCTCCAAAACTTTCAGATTTTCAGATAAAGAAACAAGGGGGGCAATTTCATCCCGGGAAAATCGGGAATAGGAATCCTTCACCACCCTTTCTAAGACACTCTTTTCTATGTCAGTCGCAAACAGACGGAAAAAGGATAAACAAAGTTCTGAGTAACTCATCCCTTCCCAAAGGCTAAGGAAAGGGGTAATATCAGGAAACTTCTCAGGCAAATAAAGACCGCCATCAGGTGCGAGTCCCTGGGCAACCGCTCCGGTAAAAGAAACTGAATCCGCCTGTCCTCGGGTACTGACGAATTTCATTCGCAAAATGTCCTTACTTCCCTAGTTCAAACGCCTGATGAGCCACTCTTGTGGCATCATCACCATCATCAGGATTGACCGCGACCGAAATTTTAATTTCAGAAGTGCTGATCATTAGCATGTTGATTCCCGAATTGGCTAAAGCTTCAAAAAATTTCGATGCCACACCAGAATGCGAACGCATTCCAACACCTACCACGGAAACCTTGGCAATATTTGTACTTTTTCCAAGTTTTCCACCCGCCTGTTCCATGAAGTGAGCTTTCAACGCTTTTTCCGCTCGAAATGCATCCTCGGATGGAACCGTGAAGGTAAGATTGGCCTTACCGTTTCGGGCCACATTCTGAACGATCATATCCACCACCACCCCTGATTCGGCCATGACTTTAAAAATTGCCGCGGCCGCACCGGGCCGATCGGGTAAATCGGAAATACTGAGCCGTACTTGATTTTTATCTATGGCTACACCGCTAACCAGCGTATCCTCGAGTGATTTTACTTTTTTCTTCACGATAGTTCCTGTTTTATTGGAAAAAGTCGAGCGGACTTCAAATGGAATGTTATGTTTCTGAGCAAATTCAACGGCACGGGTTTGCATTACCTTCGACCCGCTACTCGCAAGCTCGAGCATTTCCTCATAGTTAATGGCGGGGATTTTACAGGCATTGGGGACGATTCGGGGATCCGCCGTGTAAACTCCTTCGACATCAGTGAAAATTTGGCAACTTTTCGCTCTCAACGCCCCAGCCAATGCAATGGCACTTAAATCTGAACCGCCGCGTCCAAATGTCGTGACATCTCCCAAGTCACTCACACCCTGAAATCCTGCCACCACCACCACCTTGCCTGCTCTTAGCTGTTTACGGATATCACCACATTTTACTTCACGAATTCGAGCTTTTGTATGAATTCCCTCAGTCATGATTTCAGCTTGCCATCCTGTCCGGGAAACCGCGGGTACTTTCAATGCATGCAAAGCCAAGCTCATGAGGGCAATCGTTTCCTGTTCGCCGCAAGTCATAAGAACATCCATCTCGCGCTCGCTTGGATTTTTTAAAATAGCACTGGCTCTTTCAATTAATTGATTGGTGACCCCCGCCCTTGCCGACACCACCACCACCACCTTATTTCCCTCCGCCCAGGTTCTTTTGACTTTTTTGGCAACTTGTTTGATCCGGTCCACATCGGCTACTGAAGTGCCGCCAAATTTTTGCACGATAATATTCATTTGGTCTCAAATCCATTCGGATCAAACATACGGAACAAAACGGGCTTTTCTTTTACTCCCTCTAATTTTTCCAGAGAATCGATGGCCTGACCTATCGAATGCTCATTGGTTTGATGAGTGGTTAAAATAATCGAAGCTTGACTGGAGTTATCCCCGGGAGTCTGTGAAACCGTCGCCAAACTTACTTCATGCAAAGCTAAGCTCTCCGCCACTTTCGCAAGTTGACCAGGACGGTCATCCACCAGTAATCGTAGATAAAAGCGCCCGGCGATTTCACGGGAAGGTGCGGGTGCACATTCATCTGGAGTTACATGTAAAAGCTTGGGCGGAGAAGAAGCTCCCAGCATCCCCTTTACTACATCCACAATGTCACTTATCACCGAACCGGCAGTTGGATCCTGCCCGGCTCCCCTGCCTGTTAAAACCACTGTGCCCACCACTGTCCCAGTAAGACTGATTCCATTAAATACTCCGTCGGTTTGAGCTATAATTTCATTGATTGGAACCAAAGCTGGGTATACACCGACCGAAACATAATTCTGATCAAAGCTGCGTCGAATCACCCCAATCAATTTAATTTTACATTCTAATTCACGGGCTGCCGATAAATCCTCATTCGAAATTCTTCGAATCCCCTCAACGGTGGCCTCTTTCAGGTCAACCCATATTCCATGAGCAAGGTATCCCAATATAACTGCTTTATGAGCGGCATCAATGCCATCCAGATCCAAGGCTTCATCCGCTTCAACATAGCCCAGTTCACGGGCATCCCCCAAAACTTCTTCAAATGAAGCTCCTTCATTTTCCATTCGGGTAAGAATATAATTCGAAGTGCCGTTCATGATTCCATAAATTAACGGAAATTCATTCGCCACCAAGCTTTCACGAAGTACTTTTATTATTGGAATTCCACCGGCAACACTGGCCTCAAACGCGTAGCGGACACCGGCTTTCTCCGCCGCCCGAAATAATTCGTCCCCATGTTCACAGATTAACGCTTTATTTGCCGTAATTACCGGTTTGCCATTTGCAAATGCACGAAGTGTTAACGCCTTCGCTTCTTCAATCCCCCCCATTAATTCACACACAATATCCACATCGGGATCATTTACGATGTCAAGTGAATCAGTGGTCAAGCAGGAGTGATCAATTTGTAACGATCTCTTTTTGGATAAATCACGAACCGAAGCACGGCTCGGAATAAGCCGGACTCCCAAAATTTTCTCCCAGGCATTTTCATTCTCCAACAGATGTTTCCATGTGCCCTGCCCCACCGTTCCAAATCCAAGAATACCGACATTTAATGTTTTAATTTCGTTCATAACATACTTGGTTTAGAAATTTATAATTTCAATTTTTTTTCTGAAAACGATTTTCCGTGCCTGCTCGCAGTCGGATGATATTCGAACGGTGCCTCCACACAATCCATGACATGACAACAAATGCCAGCACAACTTTTCCGCCGACACCCGAATCCTCTGCTGACCATGCAATGACAAAGGCGCACACCGGCAGACTGACTCCAAATCCAATCGAAGCAAGAGCCACATAACGGGTGGAAAAAAAGATGATTACCCAAGTGATCAGACCAAGAATAAGGCAGGCAGGCATCACCCCAAGCAGACCACCCATGGTGGTGGCCACTCCTTTACCACCACGAAAACCGGTGAATATTGGATAGGTATGGCCGAGAACAGCTCCCGGTAATCCCCATAATCCGAGAGTCAGATCTCCCGAAAACGAGACACCGGGAAACAAAAACCATGTGGTTGCAAGTAAACCCTTGAGAAAATCGAGGAAAAAAACCAAATAACCGGGTGGTTTTCCAATGCTCCTGAGTACATTGGTTGCACCCGGATTCCCACTTCCTACCGCAAAAATGTCGACTCCATATTTTTTCGCAATTATTACCCCAAACGGAATCGATCCAAGAAGATATCCGACTAAGGCAACTCCAACGGTTTCTACGGAAAGCATAACAAGCAAAAAAAGGGGTTACCGGGAACTAGCTTTGTCTCGAAATTCGTGCCTCCCGGATATCGGGTTCCGCTTCAAGTAATCCAAGCACTGCTTGATCAGGTTCTTCATCCAATTCACAAATGGAAAGTGCAAGTTCACCACAATCTGCACGACTGAGGGACATGTTTGCAATATTTACCCCGTGATCTCCAAGAATTTTTCCAAGTTTTCCCACGATACCCGGCTTATCCACATTGCGAACCACAAGGAGCAGATCGACTGGGCGTACTTCAATCGCATTACCGTCAACCTCCACAATTCGGGGATCATTGGCTTTCCCAAGAAGAGTACCACTCACTGAATTTTCTCCTCCGTCACTGGCGGTCGTTTTTACTTCGACCAATTCATTATAATCAACAATAGAAGAAGATTTAGTCACTTCCACTTTAATGCCAAGGGACTTAATTTTATGGGGTGCGTTGACATCGTTCACTCCCTCGTCACCCGCAATGCCGGCAAGCCAACCCTTCTGAACCGCCCGGGTGAGTGGAACGGCGTCAAAATCGACCATTCCACCCCAGAAGGTGATATGGATGGAGGAAACATTTTCGCGAGCGGATTGACGCGCAAAACTCCCGAGGCGATGGCAAAGATCAAGATAGGGTCGAAGTGTAATTAAATCCTTCGGGTCAATGGAAGGCATATTAATTGCATTCCGAATCCGACCACCTTGTAAGACTTCCGCAATCGCTTCCGCGATCTCAACTCCCACACTTTCCTGTGCTTCAGCGGTCGAAGCACCTAAATGAGGAGTCAAATTTAAATTTTCAATTCCCCGAAAGGGATGATCTTCAGGGAGTGGTTCCTGTTCGTAAACATCGATGCCAGCAGTGGCCACTTTTCCGCTCTTGAGGGCTTCGGCTAGAGCGCTTTCCTTGATAATTCCTCCTCTTGCACAGTTAAATACCCGAACCCCGTCTTTCATTAAAGCAAATGCAGCTTCATCAACCATATCTTTTGTGTCTTTAGTCAATGGCATGTGCACGGTAAGATAATCCGCCTGAGCAAATGCCTCTTCGAGCTCAACTTTTTCAACCTCGAGCTCCTTCGCACGCTCCTCGGTCAAATAGGGGTCGTAGGCGATGACCTTCATCTCAAATGCTTTGGCTCTTTTCGCTACTTCAATTCCGATTCGGCCAAGACCCAGAATGGCTAATGTTTTGAATCTTAATTCAGCTCCTTTTAATTGTTTTCTTTCCCACAACCCTTCCTTCATGCTGGTTACTCCGCGGACTATCGGGCGGGTGCCACACAACATGTGGGAAAAAGTCAACTCTGCGGTCGCAATCGTATTCCCGCCCGGAGTGTTCATTACAATCACTCCTGCCTCGGTGGCCGCATCAATGTTGATGTTATCAACTCCCACGCCAGCCCTGCCCACCGCTTTCAAATTTGGTGCTCCCGCAATAACTTCTTCAGTTATCTGAGTGTCACTTCGAACAATTATAGCCGAAACATCCTTGGATATTTCTAATAACTCTTCTGGGGATGATCCGTAGGCTTCAACTACTTCAAAATCATCTTGCTTTTGCAAAAACTCCACACCAAGGGGGGAGATACGGTCAGCCACGAGAATTTTCATCGTAAAATAGGAAAATGTACTATTATCCCTAACTCGGAAAAAAAGGCAATGAGGAAAGAAATTTCTTAATTTTTACTTTCCGATAGGATATTATTTGGACATGATAGAAAACAATTATGTTTGAATCACTAACAGAAAAATTAAGCCATTCCCTAAGAAATTTAAGGGGAGTTGGAAAATTAACCGAAGACAATATCAGCGACGCTCTAAGTGAAGTGAGAAAGGCACTCCTTTCTGCTGATGTCCATTTTCGGACCGCTCGGGAGTTCGTGGAGGAGGTAAAGGATGCCTGCCTCGGTCAGGAAGTGTTAAAGTCCGTTTCTCCCGGGCAGCAAGTGGTGAAAATCATCAACGACGAGCTAGTCAAGTTACTTGGCGAAGGTTCCACTCAATTAAAAGACGATAAACCTCTTCGGGTTATGATGGTTGGATTACACGGAGCTGGAAAAACCACGACCTCCGCAAAATTGGCCAAAAGATTGTCCAAAGATGGAAGAAAGCCCATGTTAGTTGCATGTGATGTATACCGACCGGCAGCCATTGACCAGCTCGAGATTCTAGCACAAAATGAAAACTTTCCCTGCTATCTTGACCGGGTAAGTAAGGATGTGCCCTCAATTGCAAGAATGGGTTGGGAAGAATCTAAAAGGAATGGTTCAGATTTAATTATTTTTGATACTGCCGGGAGGTTGCAGATCGATGATGAGCTCGTTCAGGAGTTGGAAGACTTAAAGAATCAGATCAATCCGCATGAAATTCTTCTGGTCGCGGATGCGGCTCTTGGACAGGAAGCGGTCAATGTGGCCAAAACTTTTCATGATCGGCTCAACCTCACTGGTATAGTACTGACTAAGATGGATGGAGATGCCAGAGGTGGTGCTGCCCTTTCCATGAAGAAGGTAACCGGGGCTCCTATCAAATTTATGGGAGTCGGGGAGAAAATCGATGAATTCGAAGTTTTTCATCCCGATCGATTGGCTTCCCGTATACTGGGAATGGGGGATGTGGTTTCCTTAGTCGAAAAAGCACAGGAGCACCTTGATGAAGAGGAATCAGTACGAATGGCGGAAAAAATGCTCAAGGCCGAGTTTGACTTTGAGGATTTTCTTTCGCAGATGAGGCAGATGAAAAAAATGGGTTCAATTGGTTCGATCGCAAAGATGATGCCAGGCATGAGTAATCTACAGGTCGGGGACAAGGAGGAAAAATCACTGGCCCGTCATGAGGCCATTATTTTATCCATGACCAAAGAAGAAAGGCGGGTGCCCAGAATCATTGCAGGGGCACGAAGAAAACGAATTGCAGACGGCTCGGGTGTGCAAATCCGCGATGTCAATCAGCTCATGAAGCAATTTTCTCAGATGCAGAAAATGATGAAAAAGATGAAAGGTGGAAAAATGAAAAAAATGATGAGTGCCCTCGGTGGGGGTGGCGGACTACCCGAAATGGGTGATATGGACCCCAAACAACTGGCTAAGCTAGCCAAACAATTCAAATAAAAAGAGACTCATTCGATCAGAATGATTCCCTTCATAAAATCAGTTTTTTACTAGACCAAATCGAACCGGTCAGCGTTCATAACCTTGGTCCATGCAGAGACAAAATCGGAAACAAATTTATTTTGGGAATCCGAACAGGCATAAACTTCGGCATAGGCACGCAAGCGGGAATTGGAACCAAAAGCAAGATCGGTACGGGTGGCAGTCCACTTTAATTCCCCAGTCTTGCGATCATGACCTTTAAATTCTTCGGCTTCCTCATCGACCGGAGACCATTGGGTACTCATATCGAGCAAGTTCACGAAAAAGTCATTGGACAGTGTTTCCAGTTTATCAGTGAAAACACCATGCTTGGATTTTCCGTGATTCGCCCCGAGTACTCGAAGACCACCAGTCAATGCAGTCATCTCGGATCCGGTCAGACCGATCATTTGGGCACGATCTAAAAACAACGCTTCGGTGGCAACGCTGTAACGCTTTTTCAAATAATTCCGAAATCCATCAGCCACCGGTTCCATCACGCCAAATGAGTCGATGTCAGTTTGCTCTTGAGAAGCATCCATACGACCAGGGGTGAATGGTACTGTGATTTCACTTCCCGCTTTCTTCGCGGCTGATTCAACCGCCACTCCTCCGGCAAGTACGATCAAATCCGCAATTGAAATGTATTGATCACCCTGATTAAATTCACTCTGTATAACTTCAAGCCTTTCGAGGACGCGTGAGAGTTGCATCGGTTGATTAACTTCCCAATCTTTTTGCGGGGCGAGACGAATACGGGCACCGTTTGCCCCTCCTCGCATATCGGTACCGCGGTAGGTCGATGCAGAGGCCCAGGCAGTGGAAATCAATTCGGAAACTGAAATACCGGATTCCAGGATCTTCGATTTTAAAGATTCAATGTCAGAATCGGAGACCAGTTCGTGATCAGGTGCTGGGATAGGGTCTTGCCAAATCAGTTCCTCATCAGGGACATCGGGACCGAGATACCTTGACTTGGGTCCCATATCACGATGAGTCAACTTATACCAAGCCCTCGCAAATGCATCAGCAAAATAATCCGGTTCAGCAAGAAATTTTCTGGATATTTTCTCGTAGGCTGGATCAGCTCTCAAGGCAATGTCCGAAGTCAACATCATGGGCTTGCGCATTTTTGAAGGGTCATGGGCGTCAGGAATAATTTCCGGAGCTTCATTTGCAATCCACTGCTTGGCGCCTGCCGGACTGGTGGTTAATTCCCACTCGTAAGCAAACAAATTTTCAAGATAATTCACTCCCCATTTGGTGGGAGTCTTCGACCAGGTAACTTCAAGCCCTGAAGTAATGGCGTCAGGACCGGCACCCGAATTAAAGCTGCTCTTCCAACCAAATCCCTGCTCTTCAATCGGAGCACCCTCCGGTTCAGGACCGACATGCACGGCGCTTCCAGCACCGTGAGTCTTTCCGAAGGCATGACCACCAGCGATCAAGGCAACTGTTTCCTCGTCGTTCATAGCCATGCGGCCAAAAGTCTCTCGAATATCACGGGCAGAGGCTTTGGCATCCGGCACTCCATTGGGTCCTTCGGGGTTGACATAAATCAAACCCATTTGCACGGCCGCGAGCGGATTTTCGAGCTCACGCTCACCAGAGTAACGATTATCTGCCAACCAGGAATCCTCGACTCCCCAATAAATATCATCTTCGGTTTCCCAAATATCGGGGCGTCCGCCCCCGAATCCAAATGTCTTGAAACCCATCGAATCAAGGGCGACATTACCGACCAGAATAAAAAGATCAGCCCAGGAAATCTTGTTTCCGTATTTTTGTTTCACCGGCCAAAGTAATCTGCGCGCTTTATCCAGGTTGCCATTGTCCGGCCAACTATTCAAAGGAGCAAAACGCTGAGCACCTGTACCTCCTCCTCCACGTC
>CAJWWH010000032.1 GCA_913048545.1 uncultured Opitutia bacterium
CAGGACCGGATGGGAGCTTGGCTCGGAGCCAACTTGGTTTTCTTCGCTTCACGATAATCGAATTTTTTTATTCAGTCGGGTTGTGGATATCATCATGGGAGATCTGATCAGGTCCCTGATTTCCCGCGATTTTAAAATAATCTCCGCTTGAAGAATCTTTTTCATACTGGGTAAAGCCATTTTTATGAAGGTTACCCGCCGACAGTGATTTTTTTTCATAACTGTTGGAGTGATCCAAGGTTAAGGAGGGAGCGGAAACGACCCGTTTCACAGGTTCAGAAGTTAAGGGATGCTTGGTCAGAGGGGCATCATGTATTCCTTGCTCAACCTCAAACAGTTCAACCGTTTCATCGTCTTTCACCACTTGATATTGGTAAACTGGCATAATTAATTTAAGCGGATTTCTTCTTGCGGGGTGGAAATTCAAAGCCAATTCCGCCATTATCTTTGAGGATCAGATTGGCGTCAAAAGGTCTTTTTGTTCTTCTTGAAACAAAGCCCTTGATTAAGCCGGTTTTTTTCTCGTTTACCAACTTAAGAAATTCTTCCAATGGAATTTCCTTATCCAGCAGTTTGCGGGTTATTCGGAAAGAGCAGGAACCCTCATCTGATACTTTTTTATGACTGGTACAGATGTAGGCGGTTTCTGTCTGCTTGACTTCCTGCTGGCAGACCGGGCATTCAGCAATGACAGGGGCTTCCTTGATACTCTCTTTTTCTTCGGCTTCCTGCTCCTCGTTATTCTGAAAAACAAAATTTACTTTGTATTCCTCGTCGAGTTGGAGGATGGCGGAAAAAGGCTGTCCTTTTTTGGACATGAAATTATCAAGTGGGCCTATCTTTTTATCGCGTAGAAGGATATCCACTTCATCAATGGGAAGACGGCGCCCGGCAATGCTTTTAGGAATTCGAAAATCGCCTTCGAGGTTTTGATAAAACCCAAGCCCTTCGAAAAGCGGTTCGTCGGTAACGGGGGAGCGGAGCGTAGTTTCCTTCAGATTCTCCGCGGTTTCCTTAAAGCCCGTGGTCTTGGTCACAAATTCTTCGGTCAAGCTGCCGATTTCTTTCATGAATTGCTCGCGGGTCATGGTTCCTTCTTCAATGAGCTTGAGTTTGTGTTCCCATTCTCCGGTCATGCTTGGGCTGGTCAGAATATCAGTGCCTGCTGCATCTAGGAAGTGGAATAAATCTTCAGCCTTGAGGTTGGGGTGAATTTGGGTTCCTTCACGCCGCATGTATTTTTCCTTGATTAAATGATCAATTGTGGATGCCCGGGTGGCTGGGGTTCCTAAACCTTTTTCTTTGAGGGCTTCGGCAATATCCTCATCGTCCACATGTTTTCCAGCCCCTTCCATAGCGGACAACAGAGTTGCTTCGGAGTAACGTGCGGGTGGTTTCGTTTGATCACTTTCAAGCTCAGCATTAAGAAAATCAGCCTTATTCTCATCCTCGGGTGTGAGTGCGGGAAGTGCGTCTTCGGGCTGATTATCCTTCCCATAAATGGACAGCCAAGAAGGCTCAACTAAGACGCGACCTTCGGTCCGGAATTTATGGTCACCTAATGAACTGATACGGGTGGTAACATCCCATTGCGCGGGAGGATAAAAAACAGAGAGAAAGCGTTTGGTTATGAGATTGTAGATTTTCCATTCATTCGCGTCCAAATTGGAAGGGGAGCTCGTGGTTGGAATAATCGCAAAGTGATCGCTGATTTGTTTATTATTAAATATTTTTTTGTTTTTCTCGTCTACCCAGTCCGATTGCAGTACTTTTTGTGCATGCGTGGCCAGTTCGCCCTGTATTGCCCCAAGCAGATTCCTGCAGGTTGGGGCATAATCCTCAGGCAGAGCCTTGGAATCCGTTCTTGGATAAGTGATCACCTTGTGTCTCTCGTAAAGAGACTGGGCAATTTGCAATGTCCGGCTTGCAGGGTAGGAATGTAGCCGATTTGCCTCCCGCTGGAGAGTGGTGAGGTCATAAAGTCTTCCCGGACTCTGGGGGGATCGCTTTTTGGTTTCAGAAATATCAGCTTGCTTCGCAAGTTGAATCTCAGAGTGAATTCTTTCGGCTTCCTCTTTGTCCCAAAGACGGTCTACCCGGTCGTGTTTATCCTGATCTGATTTTTTGAAGTTTTCTTTTTGGTAAACGCCCAGGTATTTCCCTTCGGATAATTGAAAGTTCGTGGTGATTCGGAAAAAGGCGCGAGGCACAAATGCATTAATTTCCTGCTCCCTTTTAATAACCAGGGAAAGGGTGGGGGTTTGTACCCGTCCCACCGTTGATACCTGACGACTCATGCTCCTTGACCGTTTCAGGGTTACTGCCCGAGTTCCATTAATTCCGATCAGCCAATCTGATTCTGAACGACAGCGGGCAGCGTCCTGAAGAGGCTTTAACTCCTGACCTTCCCGCATGTTGGCAAACGCATCCTTAATCGCCTGATCAGTCATGGACAGCATCCATAAACGCTTGATGGGAAGCTTTGTTTTAGCCAATTCGTAAATATAAGTAAAAATCAGTTCACCTTCCCGTCCCGCATCGCAGGCGTTGATTACTTCACCCACATCTTTTCTTTTCAGTTGTTTCTTGAGTTGCTGAAATTTTTTCTTGGTATTTGTGATCGGTTTAAGTTGAAACTCGGGAGGAATGATCGGGAGGTTAGTCAGTTTCCAGGCCTTTAATTTTTTATCAAAGTCATCGGGCATAAATAATTCAACCAAATGCCCCACGGCACAGTCGATTACCCATTCATCGTTTTCGTAATAATCCTCTTTTTTAGGAACCCGACCCAGAACTCTGGCCAAGTCTTTTGCAACGCTGGGTTTTTCGGCAATGACTAATTTTTTCACTTTAAAAAGTTAATTTAATTCAGGCGGGGAGGAATTGCGAAAGAACTTCATCCATGTTGCTTAATAAATGGTTGATTGAATCCTCGGTTTCGTCGCCCATATTGGATATCCGGAAAGTTTTGCCCTTAATCTTTCCGTATCCTCCGTCGATCGATATTTTTCTTTCCTCGCGAAGTTTTTTTACAAATCCCGCCACATCAATATCCAGGTTATTGCGAACACAGGTTAATGACTTGGAGGCAAATTCGGTCTTGGGTAGTAATTCAAATCCTTTATCGGCGACCCATTGATGTACCATATTGTTAAGTTTCGCGTGCCGTTGAAACCGGTTCTCCACTCCCTCGCTAAAAATTTTCTGGAGGGTGTGATTGAGTGCATGAATAAGAGGAATCACCGGAGTGCTCGGGGTCATTCCTTTCGCATGATTGGAACGAAATTCAATAAAATCGAAATAATATCCCCGACCTTCCGTTTTTTCCGCCCGCTCAAATGCTCTCTGAGAAACGGAGAAAAGTCCCAATCCAGGAGGCATGGCCAGCGCTTTCTGAGAACCGGTCAGAATCACATCAATTCCCCACTCGTCTTTCGGTATTGAGACTACGGAAAAAGAACTGACTGTATCAATCACCGAAATAACATCGGGGAATTCCCGGAGCACACTCATGATCTCCTCAAGAGGATTCATCATCCCGCAGGAAGTTTCGTTATGAACAAGTGTTACCACATCATATTCACCGCTTTGCAGTCTGGATTTAAGCTCACCGGGATCAATGTTTTGTCCCCATTCAACCTGAAGGGCATCCGCCTCTTTGCCCGCACGTTTTGCCACATTGAGCCATTTGTCTGAGAATGCCCCGCACATACAGCAAAGAACTCTCCGCTGGCATAGATTACGCAGTGCACCTTCCATGATACCCCATGCGCTTGATGTGGAGATGAATACAGGATCTTTAGTTTGAAATAATTTTTGCAAATTAGGCTGGCATGACTGGTACAGCTCAACAAAGTCCGGGCTTCGGTGTCCCATCACAGGGGAGCACATTGCTTTGTAGGTTTCATCCGAAACATTGACTGGGCCTGGAATATGTAATTTATAATCAATCATTAATCTTCGATTTGGCTGGTTAACATTTTAAAACTGATATTATTATCTTCTATTATAACAAGTCGCGGATCCCAAGCAGACGCCTCTTCCGGGTCCAACTGTATGAAAGTTAGAATGACAAGGAGATCCCCCGCTTTGCCCTTGTGGGCGGCCGCTCCGTTCAGGGCAATCTCTCCGGAACCGGGCGGTGCAGGGATGCAATAGGTTTCAAACCGTTCTCCGTTTGTAATGTTTCCGACAAGAATTTTCTCATGGTTGAGAAAGCCTGCAGCTTCCATAAGGGAACGGTCAATCGAAAGACTGCCCGAGTAATCAGGGGATACCGAGGTGACGACAGCACGGTGAATTTTAGATTTTAAAAGGGTGACCTGCATAAAAAAATTTGGAAATGTCCATCAAATCTTATTCGGGCTTAAAGTCAATCGATGAAGGTTCATGATATGATGAAATCCTGTTGTCACAAACGTCAATATCTGTACAAAAGAGTATTTTATGGCAGGAAACAATGGCAAGTGGCTCAATGGAAAATGGAGGGATTTCGAAGGATTTGTCGAAGGGGTTATTTATGACCGGGATCTTTCGGTGTCCGCCCGGCTTTTTGGTCTTTTTTTACAACCTTTTTCCTATCTTTTTTCCGGAATCGTACGGTTACGTTTATTTTGCTATACCCATAGATTTATTCTGAAGGATAAACCGGTTGACTGTCTCGTGATCGTGGTGGGCAATTTAACCGTTGGTGGAACCGGAAAAACCCCGGTGGTGGAAAGATTTACCAAGGAATTAATGGCCAAAGGCAGACGGGTCGCAATTTTAAGCAGGGGGTATAAAAGTAAGGAGGAAAAACCGGCGAGAAAATGGTATCAGTTTTTTTCCAAGGTAGAATTTCAGCCTCCTAAAATTGTCAGTGACGGAAACAATGTTCTTTTGGATTCAGAGGAAGCCGGAGACGAACCGTATATGCTGGCGATGAATTTAAAGGGTGCAGTTGTTTTGGCGGATAAAGACCGGGTTAAATCCGGACTCTTCGCTATCAAGAAGTTTAATGTGGACACGCTCATTCTTGACGATGGATTTCAATACCTTCCGATAAAGGGCAAATTGAATCTGCTGCTCGTGGACCAAACCAATCCCTTCGGCAATCGCTCATTACTTCCACGTGGAATCCTGCGCGAACCAGTCAGGCATCTCTCCCGGGCGTCCTATGTCTTTCTAACCAAGTCAGAAGTGGAGCCGGATCTTGATTTACTGCAAACAATTCGTCATTACAACTCCGATGCCGAAATTATTCGTTGCATTCACAAGGCGAGGTATTTTCAGGAAGTGAACACTGCCAACACGAAGCCGTTGAATTTTCTTTTTGAGTTGTATGTGGGAGTTTTTTGTGGAATTGCCTCACCCCGTGGTTTTGAGGATATCATACAAAGAATGTCGGGTGAAATGAGGTTTAAGCAGAGATTTTTAGACCACCATCGTTACACTCATAATGAATTGGACCGTCTTTTTCTTCAGGCCAAAAATGCTGGAGCGGATGTCATAGTCACCACAGAAAAAGATGCGGTCCGCATACCTTCGAATTATAAGCCCATTCTCCCATTTTACTATGTTCGAATGGAAATTGAAATTGTGGAGGGATTTGAAGATTTTGAGGATGCGGTCGCGGATATTTGTTTTCCAAACCGCAAAAGAAAAGGGTACCAACCCCTATCTGCCGAGAAAGCCCGGGATATATAATTCCTTTTCTAGGAAGCTGATTATGAGAATTCCGAGACAGTTTGTACTAAAGATTGCATACATTCGACTTTTGCCTGTGGCCGAATTCCGTGCCCGAGGTTAAGAATATGACCCGGATCACCTTTCATTTTGAGCAGTAAATCGAGGGCAGCATTTTGTACTGTTTTTTCATCCGTTTCGAGAAGTGCCGGATCAAGATTTCCCTGAAGTGTAAAGTGAGAGGGGAGCATGGAGCGGGCATAAACAAGGTCAGTGTTATGGTCCACGCTAATGCCTGAAACCGGACATTTTGAAAAATGGGACAATCGTTCGCTTGGTGCTTTGGCATAGAGAATGACAGGTACTGAAGAGGAAACCTCTTCAGCGATTTGACTGATCCATTGCAAAGACCATTCATTGACTTTTTCTCCCGGGCAAAGCCCGTTCCAACTGTCAAAAATTTGAATGGCATCCACACCTGATTTTGCCTGTAGCCGGACATATTGTATCAAAACTTCTGTTAATTTTTCCATCAGCTTCGCAAAAGTATCAGGAGAAGATTTTGCCCAGTTCACCGTTTTAGGGAATTGAGGTTCGGATCCACCGTCGATCATGTAGCACGCAAGTGTCCATGGAGAACCACAAAATCCAAGCATACCTTTCTCTTCACCGAGTTCTTTCCGAAGAAGAACGAGGGCATCGCGGACATAGGAGAGTTTTCCCACCGCTTCCTCGGTGTCCAATTTGGAAAGACATTTCTCATTTTCCAACCTGAAATCCATTCCAATGCCCCCCTGTTCACGAAAGTGGTAGGGTTGCCCCATTGCTTCGGGCACCACCAGTATATCACTGAATACAATCGCAGCATCCAACGCGAACCGATGCATGGGTTGCATGGATACTTGAACCGCGAGTTCCGGGCATTTCACCATTTCGAGAAAACTATACTGCGAACGAAGGGCCCGGTATTCCGGAAGATAACGCCCGGCCTGTCTCATCACCCAAAGGGGGGGACGCCCCACATTCTTGTTACTCAGGGCCCGTTGAATTTTTTTTCGTGAATTCATTGAATGTCCAGCCAGTTGACGGGGTGCAAATAATTTTGATAGAGGTCATCTTCCGGAGAATTTTTTTCGGGTGTCCATCCATATGTCCAAGTGACTTCCGGGGGCATGGACATGAGGATTGATTCCGTTCGACCCCTGGACTGCAAACCGAAATGGGTTCCCCGGTCGTAGGCAAGATTAAATTCCGCATATCGGCCCCGACGATACTTCTGAAACTCTTTTTCTTTTTCGGTGAAAGGAAGTTCGCTCCTTTTTTCCCAAATTGAGAAATAGGAATCCTGAAAGGTTTGTCCCACTTTTTTCATGAATGAAAAACTGTTCTCAAATCCACCCTCATCAAAATCGTCAAAAAAAATTCCCCCCACTCCCCGGGTTTCATTGCGGTGGGGGAGGTAAAAGTATTCATCGCACCATTGTTTGAATTTGGGGTACAATTCAACACCAAAAGGATCGCAGGCGGATTTGGCTGCTAGATGCCAATCGAGGACATCCTCCCGATACGGATAGTAGGGAGTTAAATCAAAGCCTCCTCCAAACCACCAGACAGGAGCATGATTTTCTTTTCTGGCTTCAAAGTAACGAACATTTGCATGGGTGGTGGGAATTTTTGGATTGTCCGGATGAAAAACCACAGAAACTCCCATCCCCCGAAATGCGGAGCCTTCCAATTCTGGACGGTTTTGGGTGGCGGTTTTGGGTAGTTTTTTTCCAGATACATCTGAGAAGTTAATTCCCCCCTTCTCCAAGACCTTTCCCGCCTTGAACGCAAGTGTCTTTCCTCCTCCCCCCTCGGGTCTTTTCCACTCGTCTTCCTGGTAATCCACATGGGGGTCAGCATTTCTCAATTCCGCAGCGAGACTAGTTTGCAAGCCAATTAAAAATGACTTTACCAGTTCTGCCTGTTCATTTTGCACGCCCGCAATAACTGACCCAAAAAGTTGTGGTGAAAAAGTGACGGGGGGAGGGCTCTATTCGTCTTCCTCGTCGTCCGGATCCTTATCGAGATGTTCCTTCGCAGATTCGATATCTTCACAGATGCCCCATTCTTCGCATCCGTCGAGGTTATTCCACATTTCCGCTTCCTCTCCGGTGGCAATGATTGCTCCTCTCATGGGAAGTTTCATGTCATCAATTTTTTCAGCAAATTCACCGACCACTTCAATGGCTTCCTCCCCAACCTCCTCAAGTTCGGAAACATCAATGATTAGTTTAAGAATACCTTCGTTGATCGTGTTCCGAATCCGGTTATCCATGTTTTCTTTGATATCGTTGATGACAAAGGGGGATAATTCAGGAGGCAGTTTAAAGAATAGAAAATCTTCCACGAATTTGAAGTACCGAGCGGAAGAATCCAGATCCATAACCTTAAACATAACCGCGTCTGTTTTGTTCGGGTTGAATGGTTTGGTGATACAATCGGCAAATCCCGAATTGAGTGCTTTTTTCTGGGCAGCTTCGTCTCCCTGTACGATCATTCCAATCACGGGTGTATTTAAAACATTGTGGTTGGTTTTTAATTTTCGGCGCAAATCTACCGCGGAGTCGCCCTCAAGTGCCATACTGATTAAAATAGCGGAGAAGGATGAACTTTCACAAATCTTAAGAGCACCAGCCTCATCGGGAGTACTTTGCACGATCCATTCGTTTTTGGAAAATATATCAGTAAGTTGTTTAACGATGTTTGGTTTGTCATCCACAACGAGGATTTTGATTGTGGTCTCTCCGGTCGCTGGGGTATGCGTCTCATTTGCACTCATTTCCTTGGTAGCCAGACGGTTCATACGATAAAGTCTTCTCCCGAGAGTGCGTATCAGTTTAACCGAAACTTTCGGGTTTTTGGTCACGATATCCTCAATACTCTCTTCCACATGTCTGACTTTCGAGGCTGTCTTGGCTTTGATTACCGCATCGCGCTTCATTCCAAGAATTTCACTGAGTTCTCCGAAGATTGAACCGGGTTGATCAATTTCACTGAGGGTTTTTCCTTCCCTTACCACTTCAAGTGAACCCGATTCGAGTATGCAAAACCCTTTTCCGAGCTCACCTTCATTAAGAACAATATCTCCTTCTGAATATTCTTGTAATCTGATCATGAAATTTGTTTATCAATAATCGACTAATTTTGTTTAGGGATCAAATAAATTCGTAAAGATTAGGCGTATTGGAATAATATGTAAGTGCTTATTTACCGAAATTTTAAGATTTCATTGACTTGATTTAATCCACTCAATTTCAACTTTTATATTTCCAATCATTTCGGCGAGACTAAACCCGATTTCCAAAAGTGAATCCTGATTGAGGGAGGATACGGAAAAGGTGATCCGGTCGGCATGGGAACCAATCTTCTTTAACGCCGAATCGAGAGTGCGCCATTTCCCGTTCAGGTGGAATTCCGTCCACATATGGAAGCCCATTATATTTTTTTTATTCTCAAATTCCCTCATAAACACAAGTCCGGTCGCAACCCGGGTGGGGATTCCGAGAACCCGGCCCAATGCGGCAAGGAAAACCGCATGTTCAGTGCAGTCTCCTTCCCGGGATCTCGCTGTTTCACCGGCGGTACCGAAACCCACGCTGAAATTTTTATGACGAATATACTGGTGGGTAAACCGAAAAAGATTTTCAGATAAATCAATGATGTTCTTGGAACCCTGTCCGGCATTTTTAGCAAGTTGTCGGATCAATTTATCCTTCGAGTCGATCATCAGATTCGACTCCCTGTATTCGGGGTCGACTTTCTGATGACTTTCTTTTCGCAGTGAATTTGCGCTCCATGGCTCAGCCCGGACATCGACGATCAAATTTTTTCGGTTGATCCATTCAATCTTCTGATTCCGGTTGGAGAACAATTTGGGGGTCATTTCACCATTGAGTACTTGCACATTAAATCGAACGGAAGTCGCATTGGGCGGAATTTCCCGGTCAAGGAAGAGCAAAGTCTGGAAAAGAAAGTCTTCGGGATCCCCACTTGTTTTCGCATCTGATTCGGAGCATTGTTTAATCTCAATGGGGATCCCACCCATTTGCATTTGGGTTTTGACCGCAAATCCGTCCTGGTCCAGCCAGTTGACCGTTTTCATTTCTCCCATTTCGGTTAAAAGTGTTATTTCATTTTGGTAGACTTTCCTTTCCTCTCCTTTAATCGTGATCGTTTTTTCTCCCAATGACATAATTTTTGCCCGGGTTGTGGAGGCCATTCCAAAATCCGCTGCGTACATTTTCGTCTCGAATACATTACCGCGTTCTTGAAACCCTTTCTCCCGCAGAAGCTTCATTAATCCCCATGTCATTCTGCCTTCCGGATCAAAAGGGTAGCGTTTTTCAGTTTCCGTAAAAAACTGTTTTTCTTTCACCACTATCTCATTTCCCTCAATCCATCCTCTTTTTATTATTGGCACCCCGGCCATATTGATTTCCCCGGAGAAACTTTTGATTTCTCCGGCGAGGGATTCGCGTGTCCTTTCCCGGGCTTTCATTTCGACTGAAATTCCTGCCCGTTTAATTGCCATACTGAAGGAACTTTCCGAGACCACTTCGTTCTCAATCAGTTTGACCGTTGAGTGAGCCCTTCCAATTTTTGATCCATTAAGAAATACTTCATACCAACGGTCTAATTCCTTAAATTCAGGGCTACTCAAAGAATTATTCGCATTGAGAGAATTTGCCCATCCCAGTGCCCACAGCAATAGAACAGGAATGAAGGAAAAACTGAATTTTTCTTTCCGTAATACTGATAAGGAAGGAATCTCTGTTCTTGTCTGCATTGGTCTTGTTGTCGACAACTTGTCTTTGACTCTGTTAATAGTCGAGCCCACAATTATCAAGTAATGGAACATAATTTTGATTTTCTTGTCCTGGGCGGAGGGAGTGCCGGCTATGCGGCGGCCCGGACTTTTCATGAAAGCGGGGGAACCGTTGCTTTGGTCGATGGAGCGGAAGAACTGGGCGGTCTTTGTATTCTGCGGGGCTGTATGCCGTCTAAAACCCTAATTTATTCTGCTGAAGTCTTGCATATGGCTCAAAAGGGTGGCGTCTTCGGTTTTGATGGCGAATCCCCTCGGGCCAACCTATCCGCGATGCAAGCCCGCAAAAAAGATGTGATCGCAGAGTTTGCAGAATATCGTAAGGGGCAGATTGAGGATGGTCGCTTTTCGCTTTTTCGTTCGCAGGGAAAGTTCGTCGATGCCCATTCGGTTATTCTCGACAACGGTGATCTTTTAAAAGCCGGGAAAATTTTGGTTTCGACTGGGTCGGAAGTGAAAGTTCCGTCCATCCCGGGCTTGTCCAAAGTAAAGTACCAGACAAGTGATGATGTATTGGAACTGGATTCCGTTCCCCCGGAATGCGTGGTGCTGGGCGGTGGTGTGGTCGCCTGTGAACTGGCTCAATTTCTTTCACGCGTCGGATCGAAGGTAACTATTTTGCAGAGAAGTCAACGGCTGCTCAAGGGATTTCCCCAGTCAGCCTCGGACACTCTTGCGGGTGCGATGAGAGGGGAGGGCATTCATCTGAATTTGGGGGTGGAACTGAATCGTTTCCGGCAGACTGATCAAAATGAGATTTTGGTGTCCTATTCACAAGGAGGGGAGGATAAAGAGATTAATACTACCTTTTTATTTCTCGCTCTTGGCCGTATCCCCTTGACTCAGTTCCTGAACTTGGACCAAGCCGGGGTACACCTTTTGCCCAGTGGTCATGTGAAAACAAACGGGTTTCAGCAAACCGACAGCCCAAACATTTATGCGGCCGGAGATTGCGCCGGTCCCCATGAGATCGTTCATATTGCAATAAAACAGGGGGAAACCGCCGCTTTGCATGCCTTGGGAAAAAAAGTCATGCCCTTAAACTACGACTCCTTGCTCACCGTTGTATTCACGGATCCGCAACTTGCGGTAGTTGGTTTAAGTCCCGAGAAAATCAAAGAGCGGGGCATAGAATTTTCCACCGCATCCTATCCGTTTGACGACCATGGTAAATCTATTCTTATGGAGGCCAAAATGGGCTATGTCGCGGTTCACGCGGAGACCAGGACGGGACGGGTGCTGGGGGCGGAATGCGCAGGCAAGGACGCCGGAGAACTTATCCATTCAATGTCGGTAGCCGTCGGACTGAAGGCAACGGTTCACGACCTAATGGAAGCCGACTGGTACCATCCCACACTTTCTGAGATTTGGACTTACCCCATAGAGGACTTGGCGGAGGAAATTCCCCAAAAAATTTAGAAAAAATAATAGAGCATAAAGATGGCGCAACCCGCCAGTCCCCCCGCCCAAAATCGGTCCTCCTTATAAACAGCCTCACCATTTTCGGATGCTTTCAGACGGGCGGAAAGATAAAAGCAACTAAATGTCCAAAGCGAACCAATCCATGCGGCATGCACCGGTTTCAAAGTCTCGAGAACCACGAGGGTAGCGAGAACGGCATAAATAAGCATGGTAATGGCGAGAGTCTTTCCGAAAACGGCAAACTGTTCGGGAGTGAATATTCCAAGCCCCGTCCAGGTAAGCTCCCCTTTTTTCGGATCCGTTTTGGTTTTCAGGCTGACAAAAATGTGAACCAACGCACTGAGGATTGCGGATATAAAGGCTCCGTGCATAAAATTAAGTTTGGTTCCAAACAGTGCAATGAGTGTCTCATTCTGCTCCGCTAAGGAAGCGTAGACCGGGGGAATCCCGTAGCTGAATATTACTCCGGCAATAATCGCGGATACCCCGCCCGCCGCAGTTGCACCTTTCCATAACATTCCCACGGCAAAGGCAATCACCACTCCGGCAATCAAATTTCCCTGATGTTTGGCGACATGAAGGAAGAAGCTGTCCTGTGAATTGGGATCCATCGTAAAAATAGTCAGAAAGCCGGCAATTGTGATAAAGATAACGATCGAAATCCGGCCAACGGAAATTAATTTCCGCCCATTTGCGTCCGGATTAAAATATCTTTTATAGAGGTCGAAAGTGACAATGGTGGCAGCAGAATTCATCATGGAATCCAAACTCGACAGAATGGCTCCAATCATTCCTGCCGCAATCAGTCCGACCAAACCAAATCCTAGAGGAGAAATTAATTCAGTGAGTAACTTGATGAAAACCGCATCCTGAGCAACTTCAAGATTACGGTCCTTGAAGAGATAATAGGCGGCAATACCGGTTCCGATCGAAAAGAAAGGAATGAGCAGTTTAAAGAAACCGGCTGCCAGTATGCCGATTCTGGCTTCCTTATCGGTTCGGGCGGAAAGAGCTCGCTGAACAATAAACTGATTGGTTCCCCAATAGTAGAAATGGAGAACCATTAACCCGGTCAGCACCCCGGTCCAAGGCAGAGCTTCATGGTTTGAAGCATTGTAAAGATGGAGTCGCTCCACCCCTTCCGCACCGAGATCCCGGGCCACGAGATTCGCCCAGCCACCGATCTCAGGCTGCGAGAAAGTGATAAAAGCAACCAGTAAACCGGCGAATAGAAGGAGGACGGATTGAATAACATCGGTCACAATCACTGCTTTCAAGCCACCAAAAATCACATAAGCACCCGTGACAATTGCCATAATTAGAATACCCAGCTTGTAATACGAAGGCTCCACATCGCCCGGGGAGATTTCCGGGTTGTTTATATTTCCACCGACAAAGGAGACGGGCATGGGAAGAGAGGGGGTAAATCCGTTTATTTCCCCACTCATTACAACCCCGGTAATTTTTCCATTTTCAAGAAGAGGGGAAATACTTTCCCTGATCTCTGTACCGACCCGGACCTTCGGGGGAGAACCATATTTTTCACCGCCGTATTTTACGGTTATTTCACTCAGGCTGCCCTGGTCGTTAATCGTGGCTTCGGCCACTGCCTTCCTCCCTGTGTCTCCCTGTAGAAGGAGGTTAATTGAACGGGAACCGATATAGAATCCAGGAACCATTTGAATTACGACCATAATTATCACCATAATAAAGGCATAACTGACCCGGCTTTTGTCATCATACCTCCTGCTTAAATAATCGCTCAGTGTGTACACATTAAGTTTCCGATACACAGGCAGGAAGAAATAACAAAGCATAAGCAGTCCGGCAATGGCGGTGATTTCGAAATGACTCTGGGCGAAGCCCACCGCAAATCCCACCCCCATCATTCCAACGATATGATTCGCGGACACATTGGAGCCAAAGATCGAGCCGGCCACTCCCCACCATCTGGTACTTTTCCCGGCCAGGAAATAGTCTTCCGAGTCTTTCTCCTTTCTTCCGGACCAAAGCCCAAAAGCCATTACTATAAAAAGGGAGCCAAAGAATATGACTAAATCTTGAGTGGAAAGCAGGCTGTTCATTATTTCAGCTTACCTAAAAAGCGGTGTCACATGGAAGCCAAAACTTGATTTTGACTGCGACCGCTTTTGCGAAGCAGGTTCTCATGATCTCACTTCAACTCTATTTAACCGTCTACCATATATCCCGTCTGCTTAAATGATCCATTGATCTCCGCCCTCCTGGTAAGAATTTGACTGGGGATTGGAAATAAGGGTCGGAAGAGCAAGAACTTCCGCTTTATTCAGCCATCTTCGGTTGCTTTCTTTTTTTTTCTTTGTCTTAAGGTATTTATTTTTGATTAAAGCGAGGATTGGGGTGCTTTGTTGATAGCCCAAAATGTGGGCCGCTTCCTTAAGCGAAATTAATTCTATTTTTTCCTTCTTTTTGATTCGAAATGAAGATTACTTGGTTCTTACCCGCACACGAAGGAACTGTGCTTTGCCGGTAGCTCGGTCGTTTGTGGTTTCCCAGAGCACACGTTCCATGCCTCCCCCGGCATCCACTCCCTTACCGGCAGTGGAGGGTCCATTAAGATCAACCTGAGTTACATCGGAAGTTGACCAGGTTCTTAGATCCGTGCTGCTTTCAACGATGTATTCAATTCCCTCGGTATTGTAGCCTGAACTATATTGTTGAAATGTAATTCTTTGCTTTTTAGACCCGGGTTTCTTGATCGAACGGGGTAGGGTATCCTTCGCATCGCTGCTCAAGGAATCTCCACCGAATGCCCGCTCCATGAAGTTGCTGATACCGTCTCCGTCGGAGTCAAAGTCATCGGAGTCGAACAGCAGTTTGGCGTCGTTGACCGTGATGGAACCGTCACCGTCGAGATCAATCAGCC
>CAJWWH010000033.1 GCA_913048545.1 uncultured Opitutia bacterium
CGGAAATTATGCCTCCCAGAGGGGATCCCCTTACTGAAGAAGAAATAAACATGATCAAGCAATGGATTTCCGAAGGAGCCAAGGAAAACCCTTCCGATACCTTTGTAAAGCCAACTGAAGAAGTTGCAGTATCCCAAGAAGCTGGCGGCGAAGAAAAAGAAGCTTCTATCGTCGATCAGTTGGCTAGGCGCTTGAAGGCACCATCAAAACCTCAGATGGAAGCTGCTCAAAAATCGGGGGCATTAGTCACGCTGCTTTCAACCAGACATTCAATGGTTCGGGCCGAGTTTTCTTCAGGTCCAATTTCAATTAAAGATGACGCGATCGGTGCTCTATCCAGTATTAAAAACAATATTTCTCATCTCGATCTTTCCCGTACATCCGTGACGGACAATGTCTTGGGCGAGGTGAAAAAATTTAACCATCTGACCTGGCTCAACTTGAAAAATACATCGGTGACAGATCGGGGAATCCAAAGTCTGAGCAAGATGCCCTACCTTACTTATTTAAATTTGGTAAGCTCAAAAATTACCGACAACAGTATCAACACATTGGCTTCCCTCAAAACCTTGGAGGAAGTTTATCTTTGGAATTCCGATGTGAGTGCCCGTGGCGTAAGCCAATTGCGCAAGGCACTCCCTCACGCGAAAATATTACACTAGCTGTATAATTTGCTAGCATTATGCTAGCTTTTGAATTTAGGTTGGGATAGATTTGAGTATGATTCGTTGTTTATTCTGTAATGCCCGATAAAACAAAAAAAAGAACACAGGTTTCTGTTTCTCTCAATGAAATGGAAAAAACGGTTTTATCCAAACAGTCATTCAGGCAAAATCGTTCGGTTTCCCAAATCATGCGGTTTGCCATTAAAAAATATTTGGATGGTTTGGAAAATTCATATATGAAACCAATCGAAGACGAGTCAGTGGAGCAAATCTTCCTAAAACTGGGCTCTCAATTAGCGAAAAATGCAGATATTCTGTTCGCTTTAAAGATAATTTTAATCGAGGCGGAAAAGAAAAATAATTTCCTGTCATTTTCTTACTTTTCCGATAATGCAACCGGTATTACTGGATACGACAAATACGATTTACTGGATCCCGAGTTTTTCTTATCCCGCATTCATCCGGATGAAAATAAAGAGGAAATTTTCAAAGACGACCCGGAAAAAAATAACTGGGAGTATTGTTTCCTTTTCAAAAAACCCCACGGAGAATACAGTAAAACAAGGATCTCCTTTCAAAAATCCGAAGGGGACCGTACATTAGCGACCTGGCAATTCCTTTCATCCTGAGCGGAATTCTTTCTTCCGTAGTTGCGGAAAAACCGATTAACCAATAGTTATGGTTTTGTTGAAAATATTTCGATTAGAGGATCGTTTGATCTGGATTGCTTTCAGAGTTTTATCGTCATCACCTAAATACGGTCATTTCTTAATTGCCTGGGTATGACCGATGAAATTAATGCTGTCCGGGATGACTTTCCCATTCTGAAAAAGCTCAATCGTGGGAAACCGCTCGCTTATCTGGACAATGCGGCTTCTTCTCAAAAACCAAGCTGCGTGATTGACGCAGTTGCAAATTACTACCTTAAGCAGAACTCAAATGTCCATCGGGGAGTCTATGCATTGGCAGAGGAAGCGGAGACTCATTACCATGGTGCCCGCAAAACAATTGCGGATTGGCTCAATGTCAGCCCCGAGGAAATTATTTTTGTCAGAGGTGCCACGGAGGCTTTAAATTTGGTTGCTCATTCAATTTCGAAAAAGAACCTTCATTCGGGGGATTCCATCATCTTGACCCAGATGGAACACCACGCCAACATTGTCCCCTGGCAAATGGTGGCTGAAGAAAAAAATCTTGAAATTAGAGTGGTTTCTGTTCTCGAAGACGGTTCCCTTAATTTGGATGAACTCAATTCCTTTCTCGCCGAGGAAAACTCTAAAATTTTATCACTATGCCACATTTCAAATTCACTCGGTACCATTAATCCAATGGATGAAATTATCAGGGAAGCGCATGCACACAATGTGCAGGTAATTGTGGATGGTGCTCAAAGCGTTCCCCACGGCCGGGTTGATTTAAAAGCCATGGATTGCGATTTTTTTGCTTTTTCCGGACACAAGGTTTTTGGCCCAATGGGAATCGGTGTTCTGTACGGAAAAAAAGAAATCCTTGAATCTCTCCCCCCCTATCAGGGCGGAGGTGACATGATTGACGAGGTAAGTTTTCGTGGCACCACCTATGCCCCTTCGCCGCAAAGGTTTGAAGCCGGTACGCCCAATGTGGCAGGTGCAATCGGTTTGGCAGCCGCGATCGATTATCTTGCCAGTCAGGATATGGAAAAGCTTGCTCAGCACGAAAATACCCTGCTTCACTTTACCCAAAATGAGCTTCAGGCAATACCCGGACTGAAAATTCACGGTACCACGGCTGACAAAGCCGCCGTCATTTCCTTTTCAATTGAGGGTGTTCACCCCCATGACTTGGCAACCCTTTTGGATGGAGAAGGAATTGCGATTCGTACCGGACATCACTGCTGTCAGCCTTTAATGGAAGTGCTTGGAGTGCCTGCCACCGCCCGGGTATCCTTTGCCTTTTATAATTCTCTTGAAGATGCGGAACGATTCGTAACCGCGGTGAAAAAAGCAATTTCGATTCTTTCCTGATCCCGGAAATTGAGCCAAGTCTCAATCTATTCCATCATCCATGGAGGCCGGGCATTTTGAGTAATCTCGTTGTCCACAAGAAGCATACGGCTTTTCAGTTTTTCCACGATTTTCGGTTTTTGGGAAGCCAAGTTATTTTTCTCACCCAGATCTTTCTTAAGATCAAAAAGAAGCACCTCTTCCGTTCCTGCCGCCTTTCCCCGCTTCTTTTTGATCAGAAGTTTCCAGTTTCCCAAGCGAATTCCTTCCACTTCTCCCCTGGAGGTATAATGTACAAACTCACTTCGGGGCGGACTTCCTTTTCCGGTGAGCAGGTTGGTGGCATCGACACCGTCCACCTTCCTGCCTTTGGGCAATGCCTGTCCGGTAATCGAAGCAAAAGTCGGAAGCAGGTCGATGGTTCCCATTAAATCTCCACATTCTGTTCCCGCAGGAATCCCCGGTCCCCTCATCACACATGGCACTCGTTGACCACCCTCAAATGTGGTTCCTTTTCCGTCCCGCAACGGACCGGCTGAGCCTCCGTGATGTCGGAATGAAAGCCAAGGCCCGTTATCCGTGGTATAGATCACATAAGTCTTCTCAGTGAGTTTAAGTTCATCGAGAGTCTTTAATATTCTCCCCACTTCTGAATCGATGTGCTCGATTGTATTGAAGTACGCATTCTTGGGATCGGGGTCGCGCACTTCATCCGGCACATAAAGTGGAATATGAGGCATTGAATGCGGGATATAAATGAAGAATGGTGAATTTTTATTCGCCTTCATAAAATCGATTGATTTTTGAGTGCAACGCCTGGTGATCGTACGCTGATCAACAGGGAGCTCGACGATCTCCTCGTCCTCAAAAAGGGGGGTTTTCCATTTGGTGAGAGTGGATTCAGGATCAGCCCAGAGAATATCCATGCCGTCCGCTCCTCCTTTCGGTTTTCCTTTGTTGTCCGGATGATTCATGTCATTGGAATAGGGAATGCCATAATAGGTATCAAACCCGTTGGAGGTGGGAAGCACTTCCTTATGATGACCAAGATGCCATTTACCAAAACAAGCGGTGGCGTACCCGAGTGATTTAAAATGGTCACCCATGGTGAATTCATTTGGATTCAAGCCCTTTTTTGATGCGGGAAATAAAACGTGCTGATGCATCCCCACCCTCTTGGGATAGCATCCAGTTAATAACGCTGCCCGGGATGGGGTACAGACTGGAGATGCAACCATGAAACTGGTAAACTTCCTACCCTCTTCGGCAATACGGTCAATATTGGGAGTCTTGATCTTGGTTGAGCCAAAACAACTCAGATCACCGTAGCCTTGGTCGTCCGCAAAAATAAGAATCACATTGGGGCGCGATGGACTGCCCCAAAGGGAAAACCCAAGTAAAAGCATACAAAATTTAGCTAAAAATAGTATTAATTTCATTAAAAATGAATTACATGCCCCTTTCAATAGATCAAGTAGGAAAATATTTCACCGGGTATATTGTTTTATGGGCTTGCGGGTAAACACATCGAAAAAGTATGGTAACGCCAATTTCTCAACACTCTTTTACGTAATTAATCAACCTTATGAAATCCACCCTTCTCATTCTCGTTCTTTTATTCCCCTGCATGAGTATTGCAGTAAAGGAATCCAATTTCGCCAGTCAAACTATTGATATAGGGTTGGTTGTAACTGATTTAAAAAAGTCTCTCAAATTTTACAAGGAAGTGGTGGGTTTCGAAGAAAAAGAGGGTTTCCAGGTGGGTGGAAAATTTCCAAAATTAGTCGGACTGACTGACGGTACTGATTTAAATATTCATGTGCTTAGATTGGGCGATGAAGAAACTGCCACCAAGCTCAAACTCATGCAGGTACAAGCCAAAAAATCTACCCGTGTGGTGAAACAACCCTACATTCATTCAGTCGCGGGTATTTCTTACCTCACCATTTTCGTAAAAAATGTGGATTTAGTTCTGTCCCAGGCAGAAAAAAACGGATATCAAGCACATGCAAAAAGCCCACAAGTTCTTCCCAAAGGATTGCCCCAGGATGTCTGTTTACTAATGCTCAAAGACCCGGACGGAAACTATGTTGAAATTGTCGGACCGTTAACAAAAAGTTTGGAAATTTCAAATAATAAATAGTGGATAGAGAGATGCTCGCAAATGTTTGTTTTTTTAGGAGTATTGTGTTTTTTATCATCAAAATAAGTTAAATTAATCTCTCTATCATTGGGGATAGGTCCTGACTTATCTCGTGCCCTAGTTTTCCGGATGCGGTGCACTGAACTTCCAAAGAGTTGCCTAAACTAGATATTATCTCAGAATTTTCTTCGATGGAAGGTAAAGAATGATTTTTATCAAAAATAATTTTTATCTATCCTTGGCATAAGATATGCAATTTGATAGAATGGAAGGATTAATCATTTTTTTCAATGCAATACAACAAACATAAATATTTGTCTCAAATTTGAGAAAACTCACTATTACACTATTAAACATTACAACCTATTGTTCAACTTGGCGGATTAAAACAATGAATAACACAAACAAACCTTGGAAATTTAGGAAAGGTTTAAATAAACTCACTCCCGGAAACTCCAACCCAGGAGATGAAAACCCTCCCAAACTTCCCAATCATAACCAATACAGTCAACCCTACAGCGGTAATGACTTAACGAAAATATTGTTTCTCAGCAAACGGGGCATGTCCCGGTCGCCCCTTGCCCGCGAAATGATGCGTACTCTGCTTGACGGGTCTGAGTTGTTTGGGCGAGTTCGACCGTCTTCCCGTGGGGTTACACCGGCTTACGATCAATGCCCAATCGATGCGAGGATGAGTAAATTTTCGAATAAACTCGGGTACTTCCTTCAAGGATTCTCTCGATTCGTTACCATTCCTGACCTCGCCAGTGCAGACATAATCATAACGCTCGATCAGGAAAGTGAAGAATTTGTACATAATCACAAATCTTACATTCGCGGAATCGCCAAGCCTTTAGGTATTTTCTTTTCTCCGGGGTGCGATCCCTATGTTAACGATCCTTACGAAAGAGGAGAGGAAGAAGATGTGGACGATCACTACGACGAGATTGTCTCTTCGATCGGATATGGTTGTTCAAAATTATATGCTCAACTGCCTTCCCTGATTGGCTGATTGACATTATCGTATTCTGTATCGCTTCGGACAGGAGCAATTTTAAATTGCTTTTTCGCAATTCTTTGGGCATCATAAGTTAGTGGTGTAATTCTTGGGTATTATTTGGGTTTTGAATTCAAAAACCGGCACTCCCCTCGGATCAATATTAACTCTGTGCTTTTGTTCGCATCCGGCGGGTAAGGGAAATTCTTATTAATCCGGATACCTATATGAAAAATAATACCGAAGAAAACTTCGACTCCATTGAATCGGATGCGTTGCAAGGCGTGTTCCGGGAGTACCGTGATGAGATAAAAAAAGCGTTAATCGATCAGTCTTACACTCAACCAACTCCCATTCAGGAAAAATGCATGCGTCCAATATCAGAAGGCAAAGACCTGATTGGGATTGCCCAGACGGGCACGGGGAAAACCGCCGCATTTTCGCTTCCACTGTTGGAAAGGATGATGGCCAATGACCGCCACTTCAAAACACGAAACCCCAAGGTTTTAATCCTTGCCCCCACTCGGGAATTAGCCTCTCAAATTGCGGAAAGTATTGAGAAATACGGGAAAAATTTACCGTTCCGACACACGGTAATCTTTGGGGGAGTGGGGCAGAAACCACAGGTCAACGCTCTACGTCGAGGAGTGAACATACTGGTGGCCACTCCAGGCAGACTAATTGATCTGATGGAACAAGGTTATGTCCATCTCGAGGAGATTTCTTGTTTCATACTCGATGAAGTTGACCGGATGCTAGATATGGGCTTTATCCATGCGATTCGAAAAATCCTTCAAGTGGTACCCAAAGACCGGCAAACTCTCTTTTTCTCCGCAACCATGCCCCCCTCCATGGAAAAGCTTGCTCTTTCAATGGTCCGGGAAAATCCGGTCCGGGTTTCAATTGCCCCCAAAGAACCTGCGGTCGATCGTATAAAGCAAAGTCTTTTTCGCGTGCCCAAGCAAAGCAAAATCAATTTACTGTTAAAACTTTTCGAAAACCCGGAATTGGATAAGGTGGTCGTCTTCACTCAAATGAAACATATGGCGAACCGGGTGGCCAAAAAACTGCAGGGACAGGGCTTATCCTGTGCCGCTATTCACGGTAATAAGAGCCAGTCCGCCCGTACCAAAGCACTTCAGGATTTCAAGAACGGATCGTCCCGTGCATTGATCGCGACCGATGTGGCTGCCCGTGGCCTGGATATAAACAATGTGACCCATGTGATTAACTTTGACTTACCCGTGGAAGCGGAAACTTATGTTCATCGCATTGGTCGGACTGCACGAGCGGGTGCAGAAGGTGAGGCATATTCCTTCTGCGGAAAAGAAGAAGCGGATCAACTGAAGAGTATTGAAAAACTTCTCCGTAAACCAATCCCGGAAAAAGAAACTCCTGAACTCCCCAAAGTTGAAAAGAATAATCAACCCAGTGATTTTTCGAATAAAAGCAGACCACCCCGCCGAAGATTTTCAAGAAAACCGGACTCGAGTAATTCATCCTCCTCCAAAAGCAGACCGAGGAATCGTTCCAGAAACCGGCATTAATAGGCTCCCCGTACGGGCGATTTTTTTATCCGGAGATAGTGAAGCATAGAATCAATTTTCTTGATTAGTAAATGAAGAATATTTTTTCTCAAACTAACCAATTGATGTTTATTTATTCCTGCTGATTAAGTAGAAATAGTGCTTTCTCGCTAGTTTAAATCTTTGTTTATGAGCTCGACCTGTAAATCGATAGTCAACAGTAAATTCTTTCAAAGACTTATCGTTGTCACCATTCTACTTGCCGGAATTGTCGTCGGGATGCAGACCTACAAAGGATTTGCGATCGAAAACGCGTTCATCCTCGACATGTTGGATACGATAATCCTCGGAATTTTTGCGATTGAAGCCGTCATCAAAATTCTCGCGGAAGGGAATCGTCCTCAAAATTATTTCAAGAATCCATGGAATGTCTTTGATTTTGTTATTGTCGCGGCCTGCTTACTCGAACCCATTATTCATCTGGGTGCCGGGTTCCTGCCCGTTTTGCGCCTGGCCCGTATTCTGCGGGTGCTTCGCTTGGTATCGGCAATCCCCAAGCTCCAGCTTCTTGTCAGTTGCCTACTAAGAAGCCTGCCCTCCATGTTCTATGTCAGTATCCTGCTTTTCATTCTTTTTTATATCTATGGAACCATGGCGGTTTTTCTGTACTCGGAAAATGACCCCATTCATTTCCGAAATTTGCAGACTTCCATTCTATCTCTTTTCCGTGTGGTCACCCTCGAGGACTGGACTGATGTAATGTATATCAATATGTATGGCTCGGAAAATTACGGTTACAGCTCAAAGGACTTAGCCAAATGGGCCCCGGTTTCTTCTGCCTCACCGCTTGGAGCGGCGTTCTTTTTTGTAAGCTTTGTCCTGATCGGAACCATGATCGTGCTCAATCTGGTGATCGGAGTTATCATGAACAGTATGGACGAATCGAATGCAGATATGAAAATTAAACAGGAATTAATACGCAGGAAGACTCGCCCTGAACCTTTACGGGATGGAATATATGATTTGCAGTTACAAATGAAAAAAATTACCGGGGAAATGGATGTAATTAAGAAGTTACTTGAAGAGAAGAAATTCAAGTAGCACCATTTCCACTAAAAAATGATTCATTCTCTTGAGTGTTGTTTTATTTTTTAAGTAAAAACCACTCTCCATTCTAATCAGGGATCCATTTGGCTTTGCTTTTGCCAAATCATTATAAAGTCTTCATCATGAATTTTTACAAAAATAAAAATGGCAGACGAAGAAAAACAATACGACTTTCTCGCGATCGAGAAAAAATGGCAAAAGTTTTGGGAAGAGGAAAAAACCTTCCGTGCTGAAGATGATTCTATAAAACCCAAGTTTTATGCGTTGGATATGTTCCCCTACCCCTCAGGTGCGGGTTTGCATATTGGTCATCCGGAAGGTTATGTCGCGTCTGATATTCTTGCCCGGTATAAAAAAGCCTGCGGATTCAATGTATTACACCCCATGGGATGGGACGCATTCGGACTACCGGCGGAACAATATGCAATTAAAACTGGTACCCACCCCTCGGTCACCACTGAGGCAAATGTGAATAATTTCAGGCGGCAGATAAAAAGTATCGGCTTTGCCATTGATTGGGATCGCGAAATCAACACCACCGATCCGAACTACTATCAATGGACCCAATGGATTTTCCTTAAACTCTTTCAGCGCGGGCTTGCTTATGTTGCTGAAAAACCAGTCTGGTGGTGCCCCAATTTACTGGCCGTGCTCGCCAACGAAGAGGTGGTGGACGGAAAATCAGAAGTCGGGGGACATCCGGTGGAGAGAAGGAACCTGAGACAAGTCGTTCTTCGAATTACCGCCTATGCGGAAAAGCTAATTGCCGGTCTTGATGATCTCGACTGGCCCAGTTCAACCAAGAGGCAACAAAAAGCCTGGATTGGCCGGTCTGAAGGAGCTGAAGTTCAATTTTCAATCGAGGGAATGGACGAGAAACTGGAGGTCTACACCACCCGACCCGACACTCTTTTCGGAGCCACTTACATGGTGGTTGCTCCCGAACACCCGCTTCTTGAAAAACTGGTAATTCCTGAAAACGAGGAGAAGGTAAAAACTTATGTTGAGTTAGCCGCGAAGAAGAGTGACCTCGACCGAACGGATCTGGCCAAGGATAAATCGGGTGTGTTCACGGGGAGTTATTGCCTCAACCCCGTAAGTGGCGAGAAAGTTCCTGTCTGGGTCGCAGATTATGTTTTGATCACTTACGGGACGGGTGCAATCATGGCTGTCCCGGGACACGATGAAAGAGACTTTGAATTTGCGGAGAAATACGACATCCCAATCAAACGGGTAATTGCACACCAAGATGGCGATGAAGAAAAATCAAAGCTACCCTATTCCGGACAAGGAATAATGGTTAATTCCGCTGAGTACGACGGGATGAATGCAGATGCATGCAAAGCCAAAATTATTGCCGATCTCGAATCAAAAGAAATTGGGAAAGGGGCGGTGAATTACAAACTGCGTGATTGGATTTTTTCGCGCCAGCGCTACTGGGGTGAACCCATCCCCTTAGTTTGGGTATCACCTGAGGATTTTGAAAAGGCCAAGGCCACTGAAGGGATTATTCGCGATCTCTTACCCGATGAACCCGTGACTTCAGATAAGGATGGTGCAACTTTATATGCTCTGCCCATTCCGTCCACAGAACTACCCTTAGAACTACCCGAGGTTGAAAAATATCAACCATCGGGAACCGGGGAGAGTCCATTGGCCACCATTCCGGAGTGGCTTAATATTTGGTACGACCTCGCAACGGGTCTTTCGGTCTCCCAAAACGAATCGAGACCGGAGGGAGAAAATTGGGTGCCTGCGACCCGCGAGACCAACACCATGCCTCAATGGGCCGGTTCCTGTTGGTATCACCTTCGCTACCTTGATCCGAAAAACTCGGACAGTCTGGTTGATTCGGAAAAAGAAGCGTATTGGGGAGGTCCCGACTTTTACATTGGGGGAGCAGAGCATGCAGTCCTCCATTTACTCTACGCCCGCTTCTGGCATCGTTTCCTTCATGACGAAGGCGTGCTCGCCCTCCCCGAACCCTACGGAAAACTCTTCCACCAGGGCTTGATACTAGGTGAAGACGGAAACAAAATGTCCAAAAGCGTGGGCAACGTAGTCAGTCCGGACATCGTGATCGACGCCTACGGAGCTGACTCACTCAGACTTTTCGAGATGTTCCTCGGGCCCTTGGAGGCGGTCAAACCTTGGAGCGAGAAAGGAATCGAAGGCGTCCATAGGTTCCTGCGCAAGGTCAACCGGGAATGCCTACGCAAGGACAAGCACCTTTCAGGTGAGGAAACGGACAAGGAAACCCTGCGCCTTCTTCATGAAACGATTCTAAAGGTAACGGAAGCAGTCGAGGATTTACGCTTTAACGTGGGAATCTCACAGATGATGATTTTCGCCAACCACATGCAAAAAGTTGAAAACTACTCGGTCGAAAGCGCCAAGACCCTCCTGCAGTTGCTGGCTCCTTTTGCACCGCACTTGGCCGAGGAACTTTGGGAAAAGCTCGGAGGCTCCCCATCCATTGCCAATCAACCCTGGCCCAAGGCAAGGGAAGAACTCCTCGTGGCCGAGGAAATTACCATTGTTTTTCAGGTGAACGGAAAGCTGCGCGGGCAAGCGCAGTTTCCACAAGAGGTTGACAAGCAAACGGTCATCACTGCAGCCAAAGCGGATAAAAAAGTACAATCTTTTCTAGAGGGAAAGGAAATCGTGAAAGAGATTTACGTCCCAGGCAAACTCGTCAATTTGGCGATCAAGGGATAACCTGAAAGATCAATGTCCCGATTTTTACCGGAAAATTTCGACGAGGGAAAACCGCTCGCCTTGATTGCCGGACAGGGACAGTACCCCATACTTCTTGCCCAAAGAGCTCGTGCAGCTGGCATTCAGTTGCGGTTGATCGAACTCGGAGACGAAACGTCACCCGATCTCGTTGCTGAGTTCACTCCCGAGAAACGAAGGGCTGTAAAAGTCGGGAAAGTTGGAAAGCTACTCAAGGAATTGAAAGGCTTTGATGCAGGCTATGCAGTCATGGCCGGGCAAGTGACTCCGGGTAAACTTTTTCGCGGTTTGCAGCCAGACCTCAAGGCCATTCGTATGCTCGCCGGACTGGACAAAAAAAATGCCGAGACTATTTTCGGCGCCATAGGAAACGAGATTGAAAATCATGGCGTTCATCTTCTCGACGCACGCAGCTTCATGGACGAGGACCTCGCGGACCAAGGTATTATGGTCAAGGGAAAGCAAAAGATCGAAGATCAACACCTCCGTCACGGGATCGAGATCGCACGCGAAAACGCCCAATTGGACGTGGGGCAGGGCGTGGTAGTAAGCGAAGGAACAGTTCTCGCAATAGAGGCATTCGAGGGAACCAACCTCATGCTTGAGCGGGCAGGTTCGTTCGGAGCAAAAAATTGCTTGTTCGTAAAGCTAGGCAAACCCGGCCAAGATACCCGATTTGACGTACCGGTCTTCGGATTGAAGACCTTGGAGGCAATGTCAAAGGCAGGCATTGGCAACGTAGCCTTACAGAAAGGATCAGTTCTTCTGCTGAATAAACCAAAGCTTTTGATCGAGGCGAAAAAACTCAGGATCGGGATCAGAGGCTTTTAATTTCCATCCTTAGCCCATGGCAGGGCATGGTCTCCGCTAAGAGCCAATTTGCTTGGAGGCGATTCGAGTTCGAAGATGCTCCATGGTCCCGGAAGATAGGGATACCTATCGAAGACCGCCTCTTCAATTGAAACCCCCAAGCCGGGACCTTCAGGCAAAGGTAGCTCACCTTTTTCGGGAATCGGAGCATCCGGAACAAGTTCGTCCGAAAGGGGAAACGGATACATGACGCGCGAATCACGGTGAGCATACTGCGGGTATTCAAGCCACCTAGCTGTTTCACGTGGGAAACAGGATCCGATCAAACCATCTACAACCGTCTCCAAAGCGGTACCCCAATTATGAAAGGCAAAACTCACCTGGTGATCTTGGCATAACTTGAGAATCTCCGAGACCCCGCTGAAACCACCATGGTGAGAAACATCTGCCTGAGCAATATCTACTGACCCACTCTCAATCAAATTCCTGAACCCCCGAAGATCATGCTCATGCTCCCCCGCCGCAATCGGAACGATTTTCTTTTCCCTTAGTTTGGAGTAAACCGAACGATCATCCAGAGGAAGAGGTTCCTCCAACCAAGTTATTCCGAATGGAGCGATATCGCGGGCAAGACTCTCAATTGTTGATGCGTCATAAGACTTGTCTCCCATCCTCCACCAACCATGAGCATCGAGACAAAGTCCAACCTCGGGACCAACAGCCTGCCTCATAAGCTCGACCGTACGGAGGTCTTCAGACGGGCCAAGGGCAGGCCTATACTTATACGCCGAAAAACCAAGCTCGCAGACAGCAGCGGCTTCTTCAGCGTAAGACTCTGCGGTTTGGTACATTCCCGCACTCCCGTAGCAGCAAACTGCCTCCTGCTTCCGTCCTCCGAAAAATTCGGTTACCGAAACCCCCTCCATCTTGCCCCAAAGATCATAAAGGGCAACTTCCACCGCACCGATCTCCGCGAATGCCTTGGTACCAAATTTCGAATTAGCCAAAGAAACGAAGGTCGAAGGGTCACGAAATTCGCCAGCAATCAATAAAGGAGCGATATCTTCACGAATGACTTTTGCAGATTCCTCGGATGCGGGAGCTGGCGCATAACCTACAATGCCGCCTTTTGCCCTGATGCAAACAACCATGGCATCACGCTTGAATATGGTGCGCCTGCCTCCGTAAAACTCATAGCAGACTGGACGTGTGAGAGGACAGGAAAGCAAATGGGGCTCAACCGCATGAATGACCATATTTAAAAATGAACTGGATTAAGCGATTCGGGGAAAAATGTAAGCGACTTCTGCCTTCGCCGTGCATCGGACTCTCCGGTTCTATGACCTTTGAAGGCCAGGTGGGTACCCTCGCGACGCTCTTAGTCTTCCGATTTACGGCTTGACTGCAAACGCCTGTCGATGGGTTCCCTTAATGATTGGAGTAAGGAAAAGAACCAAAGTAACTTCTCGAACGATGCAGAAGTCTGACATTAATCTAGTCGCTGAACCTCTCGCGGTCAAGTTGCACTTACTAGATAGAGAGAAAACGTTCAGATTTCGGAAATTGTATGACGGACTACTGTAGTTGTCCTAGAATACAAAAAATCATTCTTTGCGTCTCGCTTCGCACCCTGCCCCAAAAGGTAATCAAGGAGTGGACCATCCCGAACCACGACCTCCCGCACAAGAAGGTACTTGGATGAATAATCTTCAAGTACACCCGATTCTTTTACCAAACCAGCTTTTGTCTTTCGCTCTACAACCACCCGGTGTCCTCTGTGTTTCTCGAGAATTGGCTCCCAGGCGTTGGGAACCAACCCGGTCAAACCAGTTCCGATTTCATTGACGCGTTTATCCGCGTTCTTGATCTTCCCTATGGAGGAATCCTTGCTTATTGCGCCAAGAATTGCTTGCGAAGCTTGGCCAAAGGCATCCCGCAACATGTTGTAGAAATTCAAGGATGCCCGAATGACACGATCAAAAAATGAGGGTTTTCTGATCCGTACGAGTTCTTTTGCCCATTCGGCTCCCTGTCTTGTATCGGCTTCCGGTGCAGGGCGAAGCAAGTAAGGAATCTTCTCTACTTCCGATGGATGAAGTACCAGCGAGTCAATGGGACCTACTTCCTCACTTCGGCTTTCTGAATAAAAGAGCTCAATCCCTTGAGCGAAAACACGCAGGAGTCCTACCTCCCATCCCCCATCCCCATGAGGAAGAATGATTCTTGATTTCTGAAATTTTTTCAGGCAATGGTCACGTGAGCGTCTTTTTAAAGCCGTACCAGTTAGGGCGGAGAAAAAAAGAAGGGCCAAAGGCAACCAAAAAGCCAAGCTATCCATAACGAAAACCCATTCTGTTCAAGATCCGCTTGAAGACGAGCGCAATATTTTCATTAAATATTCTCAACACACTAAAGAAAAACATTGTATTTGTTATAATTCGTCTGCTAAATGGGTGATTCCCCTTCGTTTCCGTGGATTATTACTGTGCCCATTTTGAAACTCTTTCATAAGCCCTTTTTTTTAATAATCGCCTTCGGCGGGGTTATGAGTTGTTCGGATGAAACTGATGAAATCCCTTCGGATTCTTCCTTGAAAAACAGGCCGGCACCTATTGCCTCCGATCCAATCGAAGAGCCGGACAATTCTTTCCCCGTTGTCTACATCGAGGAACTAGATCAATTCCAAGAGTACTATAAGGATCAGCACACCACGAGCTTTAGCCACGTACCTTCCAAGAATTGGTTTAGTTACACAGCGGCAAAAGACGGGATTCTTACGAAAATCCTTTTGTACGGAAAAGCCAATGTTGTTCCTAATGAATATTACGGAACTTACATGAGTGGCTTCATCCGTGAAGGCAATCCAACTACGGGCCCTAAGTATGGGGCTTGGA
>CAJWWH010000034.1 GCA_913048545.1 uncultured Opitutia bacterium
ATCTTGTTGTCATAGACCCATTATTTGGGGACCCTGATGGCGATCCACTCACCATAAGAATCTCACAAAACCCATCCAATGGACTGGCATTCCAGAATGGGAGTGAATGGCTCTTCTTCCCCGATACAAACTATAATGGAATTGATGAGATTCGCTTCGAGGTAAGCGATGGAAAGCTAAAAACAGAAACTGTAATCTCACTAACGATCGAATCGGTGAATGACGCTCCCATTGCATGGGACACAAACCTTATTGCCGAAGAGGGTAAACGGTTGGACTTCGATCTCAATGCAACAGATGTAGACGGCGACCAAATCTCTTATAATATCGTCTCACATCCCGCTCATGGAAGACTTAAAACAAGTTCAGGAAAATGGTCCTACACACCATTTGAAAATTATAATGGAAATGATAGTTTTACCTTTCGTGCATCCGACGGGAAAACCCAAGGAAACTTGGCCAAAGTATCTTTTAATGTACAACAAACAAACCAGGCTCCACAAGTTTCTGATGCAAACTTCGCAGTAATGGAAGACGAAACTCTACCCATTAAATTGATCGCTGGTGATCCAGATGGAGATAAGCTTTCATTCCGCGTGTCTCAACAACCTGAGAATGGCAAATTAGTCGGCAACGGTCCAGAATACGTATATATACCAAATGAAAACTTCTTTGGTAACGACTCGTTTAAAGTTGTTGCGAGTGACGGTAAAACCGAAAGTAATGGGGCTCAAATCAACCTCACTGTAACAGGTAAAAACGATGCCCCTTCATTCACAAGTTTGGGAACCCTAAGCACTGGGTACAGAGAAACACCTTACCGCTTAAAATTAAAGACTGAAGACATTGATGGAGATTCTCTGAAAATCAAAGTTGCAACACAACCTGCAAACGGAACATGTGTCATTGAAAAAGAAGAGTTAGTCTATCTACCCGACCCAGGATTTACCGGTGTGGAGAAACTGGAGATTGAGGTGAGCGATGGTAAACTCGCAAGTAAATCAGCACTTCAGTTCCCCATCATGGAGCATCCAAATGCTATTGGAATTTATGTCGACTTCATTGATGGAGGAGAAAAGGAGCAGGCATTTGTTACTATGGTTTATGAATTAAACGAAGTCCTTAAGGAAACAGCTAATCACATCATCAGAATGGATCAAAGTAAAACATCCCTTAATCATCGTGGGTCGCTCAGTGAATTTCCCGCGAATGCAAAAATCATGACCCTCGAAGAATGGAAAGACTTACTTCCTTCCATGGATCCAAAAACAAATTTCTCGTTCCATCATGAACTGGAGAATGGATCTAACCTTTGGAAAGTTGCTTCTTTCTTGGCTCCAATATCTAGTACAGATACAGAATTAGATAATAATAACACCTATGGAAAAGAACCTGAAGGCGATCAGTTGAAAAACAAAGATTCATCTTCTTTGGATACAAAATCTAGTACAGATACATACATACCCGATGAAGGCACTTATGTTGATAATGGGAATGAGCAGGATGAATTAACTACAGTTGAGCCATCACCTGCCTATCTTGAAAAAGATATCACAAGTCTTGAATCAACTAAGAAAATCGAGAATGCACCAAATTGGTACAGCATGCCAGGTCTCGGAGCTTTTTACTCGGCAGGAAAGGGTTGGATCTATCAACCCGAGATGGGATGGTGCTTCACTGTAGTTTGCCAAGATGAATGTTCGGTCTGGGTTTACAGTGAAAAGATTGGATGGATGTGGTTAAAAAGTGAAATCCCAAATATGACTTACACCGTTGGAAACCTTGGGCAAGGATGGATATTCTTCCCAGAAGAATCATTTGGAAAATGCGAACTTGTATACAGCTACTCCGTTCCATCATGGATAAAAATTAAATAGATCAGGAAAATCTGTGTTCTTTAAAAGTGGGCTTGCCGTATGCAAGCCCACTTTTTTTATAAAAAGACCACTTCATTTCTCTCACTTGTTGTGATCACGAATTTTCGCATTTAATCAGATCCTTATTTTTACAAAAAGGGTATTTAAAAGGAAATAGTTGTTTTGTTCCAAAAGAACTTCGGATCAAAAATCGAAACATTTCAGAAAACTTAATAGAAAATACAATTGTCTTAAGTATGGTTGCATACCATGAAGAATAAATAAATAATGCCTAAACTGAAAATGGCAGTACTTAACAACCAAAGTAAATTCATTAAAAATCAGCAGTGAAAATGTCCCTCCTACCCTTTATATTTCTTCTCCTCGTTTCGCATCTCCTTTGTGTTTTTGCAAAAAAACAAAATGTTATTCTTTTCCTGGTTGATGACCTGGGATGGTCCGACCTCAGCCTTACGGGGAGTAAATTTTACGAAACGCCCAATATCGATCGCTTAGCGAAAGAAGGGGTATTTTTTAGTGATGCATACGCAGCGAGCCCAGTTTGCTCACCTACCCGGGCAAGTATTTTGACCGGAAAATATCCAAGTCGTATTAAGATGACATACATAAGTGGGACCGCAGGCCCCAAGGGTCCTGGGTATCTCTTAAATGCTCCAAACAGCGCCGGTAATATTAACCCCAAAGATATCACCCTGGCCGAAGCTCTTCGTTCCAATGGCTATAAAACTGTTCATATTGGAAAATGGCACCTACAAAACCACACGGATAAAGGAAAAACACACTACCCTGAAAAACATGGTTTCGATCAAAACATTGCCGGGTTTAGAATGGGACAACCAGGGTCTTACTATTTTCCATTTAAAAGTGAAAGGCACCCAAGTACGAATGTACCCGGCCTGAAAGACGGAAAAAAGGGGGATTACCTAACAGATACCCTGACAGACCGGGCTATCCAATTCATCAAGGATAATAAAGATAAGCCATTCTTTATAAACTTTTGGTACTATTCGGTTCACACACCCATTCAGCCCAAAAAAGACAAGCTTCAGAAATACGTAGAAAAGGCCGACCGCTTGGGATTGAGTCAAAAGTACAAGAGCGGCACTCCCATATGGCAGAGTATATCCCGTAAGGAACAAAGCTCTCCGGCTTATGCATGTATGGTTGAAAGTATGGATGAGAATATTGGGCGACTCCTTGAACATCTAAAAAAACAGGATTTAGAAAATGAAACCCTGATTATTTTCTGTTCCGATAATGGTGGGCTGTCCACAGGTTCCGGTCCAAATATGCCAACATCTTGCTCCCCCCTTCAGGCAGGCAAAGCATGGCTCTATGAAGGGGGAATTCGTGTACCCTTAATCATCAAAATGCCCGGCAAAACAAAGCCCAGTCTACGGATCAAGGAACCCGTACTGAGCACCGATCTTTATCCGACGATTCTCGACTTGCTTGACCTCCCCTTAATCCCGGAACAACACAGGGATGGTAAAAGCCTCAAACCCCTCCTTTCCGGAAAGAACAAAAAGATCGAGCGGGAGGCACTCTATTTTCATTTTCCCCATTATCATCACATTAATAGCATGGGACCATCCGGTGCCATTCGAATGGGGAAGTATAAATTAATCGAAGTTTTTGAGAGCGGAAAAACTGAGCTATACAATTTAGAAAGTGACCCTGGAGAATTACATGATTTATCGAAAGAGAGACAATCGATTGCTGGAAAGATGCTGGAAAAATTAAAATCCTGGCAAAATAAATCAGGGGTGGACATGGCTATACCAAATCCGAATTACATTCAGGAAAAAGACTATCGGAAAAAGTAACCTTAAAATCCTTTGTTTTCCAATTGGATATCTCTAATTTGTCGCTGTTACTATTCATGCTTACCATTCCCGCCAAGAAACTCCAAAAGTTTTCGGGAAAGGAATCAATTTTCATTATAAATTCCTCAGGAACCTAATTTTAAAAAATATCTTTTTTCGAAAAATATTGCTTCGGACTTTATAAGATCTCTGATAGCATAATTTTCTTAAGTTTTATAGCTAGAAGCCTCATTCCTTTTTACTAAATATGAAGAAAGTAACCGTCCTGTCCTCCTGCCTTATTATTTTTATTGGATTTTTTAATGCCCTGATCGCAAACCCGGTCAAGTACACGGGTTCAGTAAAGGAAAAAAAAGGTAAGAATCTTGTACTTATTGCCAGCGACCATGAGTACCGAGCCGAGGAAACAATCCCTGCACTTGCCCGTATTCTTGCGGTGCATCACGGAATCGACTGCACCGTGCTATTCGGACTGAACAAAGATGGAGAAATCGAGGCAGGAATATCAAACATTCCCGGTTTGGAAGCACTTAATAAAGCAGATGGAATGGTTATTTTCACCCGGTTCCTTGCCCTCCCACCCGAACAGATGAAACATATTGACGACTACCTCAACCGTGCAGGACCGGTTCTTGGGCTTCGTACTTCAACCCATGGGTTCAATTACAAAAACGACAAAGATCCTTATTACAAATACCATTTTCGCTACACCGGCAAAGATTACGAAGCTGGGTTCGGTCATCAGGTCCTGGGACAGAGCTGGGTTGGGCATTACGGAAAAAATCACACACAAAGCACACGAATTGACATCATTAAGGATAAGAGAAACCATCCAATCCTCAGGGGGGTTAATAAAGTTCATGTTCAGGCCGGAGGCTACAACGCGGAAGCACAGAAAGACTGGGACATCCTGACTATGGCTCAGCCACTTATGTCCATGAAACCTGATGGTGCGGATGACAAAACAAAGCCTCCAATGGCCAGTGAGTGGACCCGGCATTACCAAGGCAAAAATGGGAAAAAAGGTAGGGTATTCACCTCACTTTACGGAGCATCTGAAGATCTCTTAAATCCGGGATATCGTCGAATGATAGTCAATGGAGTGTACTGGACGTTGGGCTTGGAAAATAAAATTAAATCTGATTCTAAAATCGATTTTGTGGGCCCATACAAACCCAGTACTTTCAAAAACAGGGGAGAAGTCAGGGGGGTTAAACCAACCATGTATGCAAAACTAGACAGTCCAATACCAGCGACCCCACACGCTCAGAAAAACCAGCCTAGCGAATCGCCAACAAACGGAGCTCGATTCCTGAGAATTGAAATCCCTGGCGACAACAAAATCCTTACACTAAATGAAGTAGAAATCATCAGTGGAGGAAAAAATGTTGCCCGCCAAGGCAAGGCGAAACAGTCCAGCGTTGGTTCCGGAGGGGTTCCAGAGCGTGGGATTGACGGTAATAAGAACCCGGACTGGGGAGGAGCTGGTCAAACCCATACTGATGGATTCGGAACCACGAATCCATGGTGGGAAGTTGACCTTGGAAAAGAATTTACCGTCGACACCGTTCTGGTATGGAACAGGCAGGGCTTTGAAAAAAGACTTGATGGATTCACCATTCAGTTGCTGGATGCGAACCGTAAACAAATTTACAAAAGCGGAAAAACCAAAGGTGCCCAGCGGATTAAGTTTACCCTGAAGAACAGAACTATTATTGATTTTACACTATACAATGGAAAACCGGAACCCAAATCTTTGGTCTCATCTCCTGTAATTGCTGAGGTCCCAGCAGGATATAAAGACGCACTACCATTCTCCTTTAAGAAAGGGGATAAAGTTGCAATTCTCGGCAATGGACTGGCAGACAGGATGCAGCATGATGCATGGATGGAAACAGTCTTACAAAGTGCTTTAAAGGGACAGGGTATATCTTTTCGTAACATGTCTTTTTCCGGAGACCGTCCGAACAAACACCCCAGAAGTAAAGGGTTCATCCCAATGAATCAATACCTACAACATGTTAAGGCAGATGTGGTATTTGCGATGTTTGGATACAATGAATCCTTTGACGGTCCACAAAATGCAGATAACCACACAAACCTGCTGATTGATTTCGTTGGAAAAATACGCAGCTACAAACCAAACGGTAAAAGCTTTCCCAGAATAGTTCTCTTCAGCCCAATTGCTTTTCAAAACTTGAAAGACCGGAATCTTCCAAACGGAAGAGCCCATAATCGCAACTTAGCCGCTTATACAAAAGCAACTGAAAAGGCAGCCAAAGAGGCTGGCGTACAATTTATTGACCTCTTCAATCCAACGCTGAAATTATTTGAACAGAACAAAACCCCACTGACCATCAACGGTGCTCATCTCAATGAGGAAGGAAACCGTCTGCTTGCAGAGATTATTGCAGAGGCATTGCTCGGCAAAGATATTCCAGCATCGCCCTCCCTTCACAATATTAAAGAAGCCATACACCAAAAGAACTGGACCTGGCACAATCGTTACCGGGCTACGGATGGAAATGATATCTGGGGAGGACGCTCAAATCTTCGCTTCGTAAATGACCAATCCAACGCAGTAGTCCTTCAGCACGAGCTTTCCATGCTAGATGTGATGACCGCCAACCGTGATAAGTTAATTTGGGCGACCGCTCAGGGTAAAAAGCACAAGGTAGACGACAGCAATGTACCCAAACCCATATCTGTAATTTCTAATATCGGCGGTAAAAGCCGCAGTTCAAATGCGGGTAAAGAGGGAAATCCAAACTATCTCAGTCCAAAAGAAAGCGTTAAACGCTTCGATGTTCGAGACGGTTTCAAAGTTAATCTTTTTGCTGATGAAAGCCAATTCCCAGAGCTAATTAATCCGGTGCAAATGCAGGTTGATACCAAAGGTCGTCTTTGGGCAGCAGTTTGGCCAACCTATCCAATGTGGGAGCCAATGAAAGAAATGAATGATGCATTGGTTATTCTTCCAGATGATAATAATGATGGCAAAGCCGATCGGATAATTGAATTCGCAAAAGTTCACAACCCACTTGGTTTTGAATTTTGGAATGGTGGCGTGCTCGTCACATCAGGACCTGACCTTCTTTTCTTACGGGATAATGATGGAGATGACAAAGCAGATGAGCGCTATGTAATTCTGCAGGGTCTTGGAACCTCAGACACTCACCACGCAGCCAACAACCTGATCTTCGGACCGGATGGTGGAATTTATTGGCAATCAGGTGTTTTCCTACAGCATAACCACGAACACCCTTGGGGTAGCTCCCTCAACACTGGCAGTTCCGCAATGTACAGGTTCGATCCGCGCCGCCATACGATTGCCTTTCACGGCAGCAACAGCCCCAACCCACATGGCACAGCATTTGATGACTGGGGATACCAATACGCAACAGATGGCACCGGTGGACGATCCTATCAGGTTCGACCCGATGGAAAAAGTTGGAAAATGCACACATTGCTCAATAAAGAAGTGCGTCCCGTTCCGGCATGCGAGATTCTATCAAGTGATAATTTCCCGGATGACATGCAGGGTGACTTCCTGATTTGTAATTCCATTGGATTCCTTGGTATCAAACAATATAAGCTCCATCGTGACGGTGGTTATGAAATCGCCAAAACGATTGGCCGCGGGGAAAATGCCAAAAAAGTAATTGAAGTAACTGAGCTCGGACAAGTTTGGGGAACACCAAATGGTGAAAAGTTAAAAGTTACAAAATTACTTGCGGATGGTTCAAAACTGGATGAGGAGTCGGACGGCTTTATGCTCAGTGGTGATAAAAACTTCCGTCCATCAGATGCTATATTTGGAGGGGATGGTGCCCTTTATGTTTCCGACTGGCAGAATGTAATTATTGGACACATGCAGCACAATGTGCGGGACCCCAATCGGGATCACAAACACGGTCGTATCTTCCGCGTAAGCTACACCAAAAAGCCTGCCCAAAAAGCGGTTAAAATCGATGGGCAACCCATTGAAAAGCTTCTCGAAAACCTTAAGCACCCAGTCGACGGGGTCCGTCATCGTACCCGGGTGGAATTGAGTGAGCGCGATACAAATGATGTAATCAAAGCAACCCAGGAATGGATGAAACAATTCAACCCTAGGAAAAAAGAGGACGCTCATCACTTGATGGAAGCTCTATGGGTTCACCAACAGCATAACCGCCGTAATGGTAGACTGCTCAATGACATGCTGAAGTCCCCCCATCCACATGCCCGCATGGCTGCTCTCACCGTTCAACATCATTGGTACAATGCAGATCCAGCGAAAGGCTCACAGGTTATTGAGGAAGAAGAAGCCGAGGTCACCCAAAGATCGGGTGTTATTTCAGATACCGATAAACTGACCACAATCCGAATTGCTACAGTTGTTGAAAAAATGAAATACGACATTTCAAATTTAACTGTTAAGGCGGGTAAAAAGATAAAAATTATCTTCTCCAACCCTGACTTCATGCCACACAACATTGTGCTGGTAAACCCCGGCAAAGCGGATGCAGTGGCCATGGCAGCAATGAAACTGGGAGCCACAGGGTTTGATTTAGGATTTGTACCCAAGAGTGACGATGTCATTTGGGCAAGTAAACTGGTAGATCACGGAGCGGAACAGGTGATTGAGTTTAATGCACCAACCAAACTTGGTGATTACCCCTATGTCTGCACCTTTCCCGGGCACCACATCATCATGCGTGGAAACATGAAAGTTGTAAAATAACCCAGGTCTAAATTTTAAAACCAGAAAGGCATTTCCCGCATTCGGGGAATGCCTTTTTTTTGCCTTAAAAAATGGGTATCAATCAGACAGAATAACCGCGGCAATCACCGCACCCAAAAGTAAAACAACCAGGCTAAGAAAAACCCATTTCATCCAGCCGGAGCCTTTCTTAATTCTCTTTCCACCGCCCATCCGCCTAAGCTGCATTTGCAGATTTAACATCCGGTCGGCGACCTCCCGTTCCTCACCGCGTAGTTCCTCCAGTCCGGGATCATTTAGTCCGGCGGATAAAATAGCCTGTCCCAGGGAGGCAAAAGCCTTGCCCTCCCCTTTTCCCGATTCCAATGCTTTTTCCAGGGTTACCCATGCATCCTCAATATCCTCATCCCGGAAATTAATCTCATGAGCACGGCGGCCAATCGCCTCCGGAAACCCTGCCCTCTTCTTGCGAAGTTCAACCATATCTTTTTCCATCTCATCAAAAGATGGGGGCTTAAAATCTTCCTCCGTGTAGGATGCAAACGACGGACCTACCGGTTCTTCCTCAGCGACCGGTTCTGGTTCATCTGTGCTATCTTCTTCAACCGGTCCCTCATTGGAATGCTGTACTGGGGAAACTTCTTCAGAACCGGATTCAACCACGGCCGACTCCTCCTTTAGCTCATCTGTAGACGGTTCTTGTTTTACCGGTTCCTTTTGCTTGGGTGGAACGGCAACAATTCCCAGAGCCTGCCACTTCTCATGGTGTAATGGATACCAGGTATCCATTCCTCCATGCCATGCGAGTGTGGCGGAATCCAAATCCCCGGAAACCAGCCTGGCCGAAATCCTCGGCAATGTGAAAGGCCCTTCCTGCTGGTTATTTTGATGAAGATAAATTTGCATAGGTCAGAAAAAATTAAGGTAACCAAGGATAGTTAGAAAAGTTTGGCGGCCTTTTTTCAAGAAAAGATTTTTTCCCTTCCGATCCCTCCTCGGATAAATAATAGAGCAATGTGGCATTTCCTGCCAGTTCCTGAATACCCGCCTGCCCATCACACTCGGCATTAAATGCTGACTTTAAGCAACGGATCGCTAACGGGCTTTTTTCCATCACTTCGCTCGCCCACTGCAGTCCCTCCTTTTCCAGTTCAGCAACCGGAACCACTTTATTGACCAACCCCATATCCAAGGCCTCATCTGCATTGTACTGCCGGCAAAGGTACCATATTTCACGCGCTTTCTTATGTCCGACAATCCGGGCAAGATAGCCTGAGCCAAACCCGCCGTCAAAGCTGCCGACCTTTGGCCCGGTCTGTCCAAAAATCGCATTATCCGCCGCAATCGTCAAATCACAGACCACATGTAAAACATGCCCACCACCAATCGCATAGCCGGACACAAGAGCAATCACCACCTTGGGGATTGAGCGGATCAGTTTTTGCAAATCGAGCACATTGAGCCTGGGCACACCATCGTCCCCAACATAGCCCGCCTCCCCGCGTACACTTTGATCCCCACCCGAACAGAAGGCGTACTTTCCATCAGTATGCGGACCGGCACCGGTTAAGAGAACAACTCCAATCGTCGAGTCTTCCCGTGCATCCAAAAATGCCTCGTACATTTCACTAACCGTTTTGGGCCGGAATGCATTGCGCTTTTCCGGGCGGTTAATGGTTACTTTGGCAACTCCCTTTTGCTTCTCATAGAGAATGTCCTCAAAATTACCAGCAGCCTGCCAAGTCATGATTTTTCTTCCTTCTGCTTATCCTGTTCCCTGCTTTCTTTTTCTGCCTGCATTTCCTCCTGGGTAATCTGCCTGCCCTGCATCCCCCATTTATCACGCAAGTATTTGCGTTCCTCCTTCCAGTCGGAAAAAGGCTTGCCGCGCAGGGATAGTAAATCGTCCAAAGGTCTTTCCTCTACATCTTTCATATTTTATTACGGATAAAATCGTTGAATGTTCCAATGCCCGTTCTCACCGAGTTCATAAATAAAACGGTCATGCAATCGACTTTGCCCCCCCTGCCAGAACTCAATTAACACCGGTTCCAGTGCATAACCTCCCCAGTGGTCAGGCTTGGCGGGTTGCTCGCCCTGTTGCTCACGGGCTTCCAAAAATGACCGCTCCAATGTTTCCCTCGAGTCCAGGGACTCACTCTGCTGGGATGCCCAGGCACCCAACTTGCTCATCAGGGGCCGAGACTGAAAATACTCCACTGACTGGCCCACCGCCACCTTCTCCACCCGGCCGGATATCACTACCTGGCGCTCCATCGAAAACCAGGGGAAGTGCATCGTTGCATGCGGATTACCTTCCAGGTGCTTTGCTTTCCGGCTATTGTAGTTAGTGTAAAAAGTAAATTTCTCTTCCTCCAGTCCTTTGAGTAAAACCGCTCGGGCCATGGGTTTGGACTCGCTGTCCACCGTGGCCAGGCTGCAGGCATTTGGGTCCGGAACCTTTGCTTTTTGTGCATCGAGTAACCAGTTGGAAAACTGGGCAAACGGACACGCGTCCATATCAGCTTTGCGCAAAGGCGTACCATCGTACTCCTCGCGCATATCCTGTAGTTGTTGTGTTAGATCAGTCACAATTAAATTCTCCTTTTTGAACAGGTTATTGGCAATGGAAAAGACATCAACTCTCCCCCTCCAATGATTTACGCAGGGACTCACTCGCCTTGGTTGGCTTGGAACGCAAGATTATTTTTTTCCTCACCTTCATATTCCACACGATTAACCGCTTGGCAAGGTATCCACGCAGAGACTTTCTGAAAAGGTGAAGTTCCCGGACTGGTTCCACCCGGGTTGCCACCTTTTCCTTATAGTCCAGGTTGCCCGGCAGGAAATCAACTTTTCTCCCCTCCTCCCATGCCCGCCTCAGGTTTTTTTCCATTAACTGCTTACCCGGGGAATACTTTTTCCAGTTCTGGTCGAAGGACAAATTATGAATCCCCAAAAAATCCCTGTCCAACAAATCAACTTCCCAAGCAACCGGTTCATCATTCACCCGGATCATAGTCAGGCGAACCCGTCCATTTTTAGCCAGCTTTGGGAGCAGATCAAAAAAGAACGCCCGCTTTCCCCTTATCGAATACAACCCGGTCACCTGTTCCGACTTCCAGGAATTCACCTCCACCAAGCAGGAACCGGGTAACATCATGCGTACATCTTTTTCATCGGTTGCCACCTCGACCACACAATCACCCTGCTCATTCAGTGCTTTCTGGTCATAGCGCAAAGACTTCCTGCTCTTTGTGCCCATTTTTTTCGCCCAGTAGTCATCAAAAGAACCACTGCCAGCTTCTAAAATGGAGGTCTTCCTGGGCACACGGGTAATATGTAAAAAAGTCGAACTGGTGATCTCGCCAACCCAGTATTTATTCCAGAATGAATCATTCATCAATGGAATCCAGAAAAACTGGAATTCTTTCAGCTGTTCCTTAAGACCAATGCATAAGGATTCCATACCCAGGTCAGTGGCAATTGGGACGAAATAATTCGCCTCGTCATACACCATTGGCCACAGCCCCTTGGACCATAAAATGGCTGGCCTTTCGACAAACGGCCAAAACCCTTCCAACCTACCCTCCCCATTCCGGGCGAGAACAATGAGGGGCTTTTCCCGGGGATCCCGTCTTTTCCACCATGCCTCAATCCATTCGGGAGAAAAATATGGATTCCGTACGGTTGCCCGGTCGAGGAGTTCCTCCACTTCCACAAACAGGGGAGTAAAATCATCCACATCTCGACAAAGGGAAAAAGTGACTGATTCCAAATCCGCCGAATCCCCGCGAACTGGAAGCTCAGCCATATTGGATAGCTTAGCTGTTTAAGTTTGAAAAATCCTCAAACTCAGCCCGGAAACCGCCATCCACACCCCGGCACAACACAGCCACCGCATCATGTGAATGCAAGGACTCAAAGTGCGAGCAGACCACCCGAAAATCAATAATCTTGGGCTCCTCATTTAACTGGGCGTAGAGCAAACGGGCCGCATCCTCGACAAATTTCACATTGGCACCGTTCAATTCAGCAAATGCCTGTTCATCTTCTCTTCGGACCATTACCTGAGTCTCGGTGCTCAGTCCATGAATGCACAAATCACGCAGTTCAAGCAGGGAAATTTCCTTGTCCGGGTGCACCTCCACACTGATTCTTGCCTTACTCCTCTGGGAGTGGGGAATCGCGAGCAGGTTTCTTTTTTCCCGGGCATGCTCGGAAAGCTCCGATGCGCATGGGCAGGCAGATGAGTAAACAAAGTCAAAATGGATAATTTTTCTTATCCTGTCCGCCCGGTCAATAATCCCCTCAAAGCAGCAGTCATAGAATTGAAAGCCCTGCAAGCCACTCCGTAAACTATCCTGCAACATGGGGTAGGAAAACTGGGCCTTTAAACGGGCTTCCCGGGAATCAAGCTTCTCCTTGTACTCCTTCAATATACGGGCAAAAATTTCCGGAGAAAAAGTCTCGTTTTTGTACTCGTAAAAAATCCGTATAATGCGGGACATATTAATTCCCTTTTTATCCGCATCCAGGCTGACTGTACCGGTAACTGCAGTTTCAATATTCAGGTTTTCACCATCCGGCCCCACATAGCTTAGTGGCAAACGGAAACCAGATATCCCAACCTGCAAGATAGGCACACGGGCACCGTCAAGCTCAGCACAACCCGAATTTTGCACATCGGGCAGGGAATCCCGGTATTCCGGAGTGACCTGAAAATTCGGGTCGTAAGTACGGATTAATTTATCGGAGGAATTTGGTTTGGTTTCCATAGGAGAAATTTTGTTCAGTTTTCAAGTGAAAGCAAATCGCACGGATTGCAAATGCTTTACTTTGCCTTGCCCTGGTTTGCCACTGCCTCCATCGCCTTGGCCACTTTTTCCGGATCACCCAGGTACTGACGGGAGATTGGTTTTAAATCTTCATCCAACTCGTAGACCAAAGGCATACCCGTGGGAACATTCATGCCGAGAATATCCTCATCAGTTACCCCATCGAGATACTTAATCAATGCCCGAAGGGAATTCCCGTGAGCGGCAATCATAATCTGCTTACCCGCCTTAATCTGGGGAGCGATCGTATTTTCCCAGAGGGGAAGAAAGCGATCAACCGTATCCTTCAGGCATTCAGACAGGGGTAACTCATCCTCACTCAAATGGGCATATCGACGGTCTTTCCCGGCATAACCATCATCATCCTTACTCATTGGTGGTGGTGGAATATCGTAACTCCGGCGCCAAACCAAGACTTGTTCATCCCCGTACTGCTGAGCAGTTTCCGCCTTGTTTAATCCCTGCAATGATCCGTAGTGCCGTTCATTCAAACGCCATTCCCGTTGCACCGGAATCCAGACCTGATCCATTTCCGTAAGGGCTAGCCAGAGCGTGCGAATTGCACGGGTCAGGACGGAACAGTACGCCATATCAAACTCAAAGCCCTCGGCTTTGAGTAAACGACCGGCTTCCCTGCCCTCGCGTTCCCCCTGTTCTGTCAGGTTGACATCATGCCAACCGGTGAACCGATTTTCCAAATTCCACTGGCTCTCGCCGTGTCGAAGTAATACTAACTTATGCATAATAAAAAAGTGAAATTACAACTTACAGAAAATTCATACTCCCGTCACCCTCAAAGTATCATCGGTAAAATCTACCTTAGAAAATAAATTTCAGGTTTTTGTTTTCTTATTTTGAGATTTTCAGGATTATTATTAGGCATATTTATTATTGGGAATACAGCTAAATTTAGTTGATTTTTTGCTGTAATTATACTCCCCGTAACGATGGTACTTTCTAACCCTTTTGAGGTTTTTTAGAATTCACAATTTCACCATTCTCTTTTGTCATTATGATTATGGTAAAGATTGGCCAACGAAGCAATCCATTGAAACGAATCGACACGTTCGGACAATGCAACTCGTCCAATGGCCACAATGGATCGCCCCGGGCTTACATCCCTCGCGATGTCAAAATAAGTAAGGACTCATAATGCACCTGCGGTTTATTCAGTGGATAGAATGAAGCGACCAACGCAACATCCGTCATTTATTACAGAAAGCGTACGGAGAACGGAATACGCTCAAATTTCACGAAATGTAAAATAAAGATTAATTACACCAATAACAATGCGTAACTAACTTGTCTATCTCATGATGATATGCAAAATACATTAAATATATGTTTAGTCGACTGCTATTTCTTTTTATATTTATTCCCATTGCCGAACTTTATCTCCTAATTATGTTAGGTTCGCGTATTGGATTCCTTCCGACCATTGGATTGATCGTTTTTACGGGAATTTTGGG
>CAJWWH010000035.1 GCA_913048545.1 uncultured Opitutia bacterium
TTTCAAGTCGCCGGTCTGCTTCACGAGGGAGGATACAAATTCGGGAAATACCACGATGTGCGGATGTACGAACACCGGCTGGGGAATCAGGGGAAATAAGTAGTAAAAACAGGGCTGTACTCAGCCGGGGAGGAGATCACGCACAAGTGTGCGCTCTTCGTCCAGTTCATTCACAGATGTGTCAATTTTCCCACGGGCAAATTCGTTAATCGGCACACCCTGTACGATTTCCCAATCTTTCCCATCGGAACGGACCGGAAAGGAGGTAATCAGGCCTTCCTTGGTGTCATAACTTCCATCAGAAGCCACGCACACACTGTTCCAATGACCCGCTGGGGTGGGATTGATTAACGAACGGACTGTGTCAATCGCGGCATTGGCCGCGGAGGCGGCGGAGGAGGCTCCCCGTGCTTTGATGATCGCAGCACCTCTTTGTTGCACGGTCGGAATGAAGTCAATATGGGCCCATGTATCATCCGAAATTACTTCGGGTGCGGATTTTCCGCCAATTTGAGCATTATAATAATCAGGATACTGAGTAGCGGAATGATTTCCCCAAATAGTAACATTGGAAACTTCAGATACCTGAACACCAGCTTTGGCAGCTAACTGTGCAGCGGCCCGGTTTTCATCCAAACGGGTCATGGCGAACCAACGCTCTCTCGGAATATCCGGGGCATTGTTCATCGCAATGAGACAATTGGTGTTGCATGGATTACCCACCACCAGAACCCGGGCATCGGACGCCGCGTTTGCCTGAATGGCCTGTCCCTGTCCGGTAAAAATTTTACCGTTTATTCCAAGAAGGTCTCCTCTTTCCATTCCTGCTTTTCGGGGCACACTGCCTACAAGGAGGGACCAGTTTGCCCCGCTAAAGCCTTCATTTAAATCGCAGGTCGGGCGAATATCCTTAAGCAAAGGAAAAGCACAATCGTCCAATTCCATGCAAACTCCCTCCAGGGCTTTCATACCGGGTTCAATCTCAATCAGATTGAGAGCGACTGGTTGGTCGGGACCGAATACGGCTCCGGAAGCAATGCGGAAAAGAAGAGAGTAACCGATTTGACCGGCTGCTCCGGTCACAGCCACACGGATGGGTGCTTGATCATTCATAATAGGAAATAATGGGAATGGTTAAAAAATAGATTTCAGGAAAAACGAGCCTTATCAATTACATCGGCTGTCCGACGAAGGCAAGCTTCTGTGCTCGACCAGTCGATGCACCCGTCGGTGATGGATACTCCGTATTCGAGTTCATTCAATGGACGGGGAAAAGATTGACTACCAGAATTTAAATGACTTTCAAGCATCACTGCATGAATCACATCCGCCCCGTTTTGAATTTGCGCAAGTACCTCATCCAGCACAACCGGTTGACGGGCCGGGTCCTTTTCACTATTTGCATGGCTGCAGTCAATCATCACAGAAACCGGGGCGTTTGCGGAACGCAGGGCTTGCTCGGCCGCACGGACATGATCAGCCCCGTAGTTTGGGCCGTTGGTTCCACCGCGAAGAATAAGTTGACAGTCCGGATTCCCTTCCGTGGTCACCGCGGAGGCTCGACCATCCTCAGTAATTCCGAGAAATGTCTGGCTCATCGTGGCGGCTGTAATGCCATTCACCGCCGCTTTTAGATCGCCGGCGGTGGCATTTTTAAATCCAACCGGCATCGACAAACCGGAAGCCATTTGCCGGTGAGTCTGTGATTCGGAGGTGCGTGCCCCGATTGCTGACCAGCAAAGAGAATCGGCAATGTACTGGGGAGTAATGGGGTCAAGCAGCTCAGTGGCGGTGGGGATTCGCATATCCAAAACCTCGCCAAGGAATTGCCGGGCAATTCGCAGTCCACCCGGAATGTCACAGGTTCCATTAAGCTTCGGATCCATAATCAAACCTTTCCATCCCACTGTGGTACGGGGCTTCTCAAAATAGACCCGCATCACCATTAACAGCCGATCCTTGAGTTCGTCCGCTAACTTGGCAAAGCGTTCCGCATATTCGCGGCAGGAAGCGAGATCGTGAATCGAACAGGGTCCCACCACCGCGAGCAGACGGGAATCCTCCCCCTGAATGAGGGAATGCAGGGCGGTTCTCGCCTCTCTGACGAACCCCATCTGATCCGGGGAACGGGGAATCGCGTTGCACAGTTCAACCGGTGCGGGCAGGGCTTCCGAATTGGTAATTCTTAAATTTGTAACTTTATCCACAGGAACAGAACATAAATGAGGAGCTTGCATGAACAAGCTAAACTTTTAGAATTTACACTTTTATGGAAACTTTTTTTTACAAATTGTGCCCCAAAGGAGTAATCCGGGTCATGGGAGAAGACGCAGTGGACTACCTGCAAAGCCAATGCAGTATAAACCTGAGGAAATTGGACACCGGTAAAATTCGTTATGGATTACGTCTATCCACCCGTGGCCGAGTTCTGGGTGATTCCTATTTTCTTCGTCTTGATGAAGAGGAATTCATTCTCCTGAGCAGAGAATGTGAAGGCGCCGATCTACTCTCTCTCCTGAATGAAAACATCGTGGCGGACGAGGTTGAATTTATCAACGAAAGTAATGCATGGGAATTAATTACTGTTTGGAAAAACGGTTCAGGTAATGTTCAAATGGAAAATTGGCCAGAAAAACCATCCGCGGGCGAATATATTCATGCCGACAAATCTTACTTTTTTGAAGACTTCAGAATCTCACCGGGAACCTATTCGATTTTACAGCCTTTGCATAGCAAAATTCCACAGGGAGTAAACTTGAGAGAAATGGATTATGATTCTCTCCAGATCAAAAGGATACGGGCTGGCTTGGTTTCCGTACCCAGTGAAATCGGCCCCACCGATCTTCCACAGGAGGGACGATTGGAATTGGATGCGGTGGATTTTGACAAAGGCTGCTATCTGGGCCAGGAAACGATGGCGAGAATCCACGCGATGGGCAGGGTCAGAAGACTGACATTTCCAGTAATGTGGAATGGTGAAGAACTTCCTGATCTACCCTGCAATTTATATGATAATCAGAAGAAAAAAGGGGTCCTGAAAAGCCTGATTCCTCTTGGGAAACAAAAAGCAATCGGCATGGCTTTGATTCATGAGAGTGCCGAGGAAGCATTGCAGACCGGAGGATTGGAAATTGAAGGTTTCCCAAACGGAAGAATACAGAAAGCATGAGAGAGGAAAATGAAAGCGAACAGGTCGCCCAAATTTTCACCAATTTGGGAGCCGAAGAAAAAGTGGCACTTCAAATGGCCAGGCAACTCATAAAACGGGCAGAACAGCGATCGAGGAATGAAAATATTTCCAAAACGGATGCATTACGCGAACTCCTTGAAGTCGCGGTGTATGGGGCGCAAGGTATGCTCAAACCGAGTGATCAAGCTGATTTAGAGCCTAAAAATGACTAAAACCCAGAAAAAAAGGGGGTTTTTGCAAAAAGTGTTTGACCACAAGCCCTAAAACAAAGAGCAATAGAGCTTATAACTCATCTAACAATACTTCCAAAAAAAGGAAACATACATGAATAAAGGACAACTAGTAGAAGCCGTACAAAAAAAACTGGGCAAAGACACAACCAAGGCTGCCGCCGATGCTGCTCTTAATGCAGTTATCGATTGCATCACTGCAGGTGTGAAGAAGGATAAAGAAAAAGGTGTTCAAATTATTGGATTTGGTACCTTTTCAATTGTGAAGCGTGCCGCCCGTAAAGGCGTCAATCCACAAACCGGTGAAAAGATCAAAATCAAGGCTTCCAAGTCTGTAAAATTCAAGCCAGGCGCAAAGCTCAAAGCAGCTATATAATTGCTTGAATATCATACCCCTTTTAAAACCCACGGGTAACCGTGGGTTTTTTTGGATAATCATTCAAAAACAACATGGATTCAATACCCGACAAGGAACAGTCCAAAATAGCCTACTCTGAATTTATGAAAGATGCGGTGGGCTCATTCGCACCCGGACGCATCGAATTTCTCGGTAATCATCTCGATTACAACGGAGGCGTAGTTCTTGGAACTGCAATTAACGCCGGTATTTATGGTCTCGCACTCCCCGCGAAGGATTCCTCATTTCGACTGTTCAGTGAAAGCTTCGAGGGCGCGGAGATCTTCGGTTCCATCGAAAAAATCGAAAAGCAAAGCGGAAAGAAGAGTTGGGGGAATTATTGCCTCGGTGTCCTCATGGTTCTTCAAAAAATGGGATTGGCTCCTGAATATGGATTCTCCCTTACGCTCACCACGGACCTGCCTATGTCCGCGGGACTTAGTTCCAGTGCCGCGGTGGAACTCGCCACCGCCCAGTGCCTGCTTCAACTAGCCAAGCATGAGGTCAGTAAAAAAGAGTTGGTTACTATTTGCCGGCAGGCAGAAAATGAATGGGTCGGATTACCCTGCGGAATACTTGATCAGGGAACCTCCGCGTTTGGGGAAACCAATCAGATCGTGCAGATCGATTGTGCGGAGGAAAGTTTTTCCACCCTCGCCCTTCCTCCCCAGACCAGCTTTTGGATTTTTGACACCGGAATCAAACACGATTTGGTTGACTCACTCTATGGGACAAGGAACCAGGAGTGCATGGATGCACTGGCCCTGTTACAAAAAAACGATCCCACTCTGGAGTGCCTTGCAAAATGCTCCCCCTCTCTACTCCAAAAAACTGATATGCCCGAAAACCTCCTTAAAAGAAGTCGTCATGTGGTCGAGGAGCAAGACAGGGTCCTCCACTTTGGCGAGGGTTTGAAAAATGGAACACCTCCCAGGGAACTCGGTTTGCTTTTAAACGCGTCCCACCAAAGTTCTTCAAAACTTTTTGAAAACAGCCTGCCTGAACTTGATTTTATGGTCAGTCAGTTAATCGGGAATGACAAAGTACTGGGAGCAAGACTTACCGGGGGTGGATTTGGCGGAGCCGTTTTGGCTTGGACCACCTTGTCATTCTCCGAAGAAGACGCGTCTTTAGTGGCGGAAAAATATGATTCGAAATGGAGCTCCACTCCCCATTTCCATTCTTTTTTACCCTCTTCAGGTGCCCGTTCACGGGATCCCCTGGAAAAAGATATTAGCCACTGACAAGAAACTCGCGGGCTGCGGTCAGAAAACCGGCACGGTCTTCAACATGTAAATCGTGCCCGGCATTAACTAAGACTTCAAACTTCGCTGCAGGGAAATATTCAATAATTTCAGGCTGGTGCTCAGATCGTAAATAGCCCGACTTTCCTCCCCTTATAAAAAGAGTGGGCCCTTTATACTGATCCTTCCCGGCAAGGGGATTGGACGAAAGAAAATCAATTGAATCACGCAACGCCCGGATATTCGTTTTCCAGTGGAACGCACTTCCATCTTCAACCAGATTCGTTAATAGAAACTGCCGAAACGCCCAGTTCGAAATACTGACCGCAAGAAGTTCATCGGCATGTTTTCTGGACTGCAAAGTCTGAAGGTTCATTTCCAGTAAAGCATCAAGCGTGGGGATGTGCTGTCCAGATGGATAATCCCGCGGAGCAATATCAGCAATAATCAACTTTCCGACACGGGATGGATGGTCACAGGCAAAACGCATCGCCACTTTCCCGCCCAGGCTATGCCCGCACAGAGAAAACTTGGGAATATTATAATGATCGGCATAGCGAAGCAAGTCTTCGGACATGGCTTGAATTGTGGCATCCGCACTATGGAAGGAATTCCCGTGATTTCTCAGGTCGAGGCAGTGAAGGGAGAAATCCTTGGAAAGTTCCCTCGCCACGGAACGCCAGTTTCTTGACGATCCCAACAAACCGTGCATCAGGATAAGAGGAGGTCCGTCCTCGCCGTGCAGTTCTGCGTGAACCAGTGATAAATTGGTCAAAATAACTCCATTTGAGAAGGCTCCGGTTTTTCCTTCTTTTCAGCTTTAGCAGTCGGGTTCTGTTCAACAACAGGAATGAGTCCCTCCTCGAGATTATTGGATTCCACCCTGTCCACTGGAGGACTGTCCGAGGACGGAAGTGCCTGGGAGTCACTATTTTCCAAGGTTGAAAGAATTTCCTTTGCCCGCCCGACCACCCGGTCCGGTAATCCGGCAAGACGCGCAACCTGAATTCCGAACGAACGACCGGATGCTCCAGGAGTGACTTGACGCACAAAGATTATCTCGTCATTCCATTCCTTCACCGCCACCGAGAAGTTTCTCAACCTTGGAAGAGACTGGGAAAGTCGGGTCAGTTCATGATAATGGGTCGCAAACAGTGTCTTGGGACCTTCCTCACCTGATCCGTGTAAATGCTCAACCACCGCCCAGGCAATACTTAAGCCGTCGTATGTGCTGGTGCCGCGTCCAATTTCATCGAGGATAATCAGACTCGATGAAGTGCAGTGGTTCAGGATATTCGCAGTTTCATTCATTTCCACCATAAAAGTGGAGTTACCCCGGGCAAGCTCATCACCCGCTCCCACCCGGGAGAAAATCCGATCCACCAGCCCGAGACGGCAACTACTCGCCGGTACCGCTGACCCGACTTGGGCCATCAGGGTGATCAGGGCGACTTGTCGGATAAAAGTTGATTTCCCGGCCATATTGGGACCCGTTATTAAGGAAATTTGTTCACGATCGGAGGAAAGCAGGCAGTCATTAGGAACAAACGCGTGGGTTCCAGCGAGGCCGAGGCTTTCCTGTTTGAGAACGGTTTCCACCACCGGATGCCGGCCCTGACTAATTTCCAGTTCCCGGGAATCTTCCACAAATTCAGGCATGCAGTAGTCACGGTCACGCATGATTGCCCCCCATGAGGAAAACAGGTCAATCTCGGCCAGTACGCGGGCCGTTTGGGCAAGGGCATCCGCTTGCTCAAGGGCGAGTTCAACCACACTCAAAAAAAGCTCCTGTTCCTTAGCCACGGCACGCTCCTCCGCGTTCACAATTTCCTTCTCCTTACGTCTCAGTTCATCTGTATAATACCGTTCCGCATTGGTCATTGTCTGTTTGCGGATGTAATGCTCAGGAACAAGATGCAAATTAGCTTTGGTTACTTCGATAAAATACCCAAATGCTCCGTTATATTTTACCTTTAAATTATTTATTCCAGTATTCTCCCGCTCCGTGGCCTCTAATTCAAGGATCCACCTCTTCCCCCCACTTCCAAGCTCGCGTAGCTCGTCAAACTGAGTGTCATACCCCACCCTTATGACCCGGCCACCCTCCCCTTTGACATCAACCTTAATTTCCGCCGGAAGTTCTTCCTCCAAAGCACGGTCAAGCACAGCACATAATTCTTCAAATGTCTGAACCCGCTGTGCAAGCTGGAAAATAGCTGGAAATCGTTCTCCCAGCCCCAGCATGCAATGGGACACCTTGGGCAGTCCGCGAATCGTGGACCGCAAGCCCCCGAGTTCACGGGGACGAACCAGACGGTTACGCAAGCGGCCAAGAATACGTTCAAGATCGCTTCCCGTTTTCAAAATGGAGGCCACTTCCTCCACCGCGGAGGGTGCCTGGGAAAATTCCACAACGCATCGCTGTCGCCGATGAATCTCAACCAGATTTCGTTCCGGGCTCGAAAGATAGCTCTCCAGTAACCTGGCACCCGCCGAGGTCACAGTCTGATCCATTGCATCCAGAAGCGACCCCTTACGGGTTTGAGCTGAGGTCTTAAATACTTCCAAATTTCGCTGGGTGGCGGGATCAAGCAGAAGAGAATCCCCAGTACGGTATTCTTCAATTCTTCGCAGGTTTCCCGGTTTTCCCTTAAGCACATCCTGAGCATAAATAAGGAGTGCCCCCGCGGGGCCCAGAGCACTGTGATCAATCGGAATGCCAAAGCCCTCGAGATTCATTACCGCCATACTCTCCATCACCTCCCGGGCACCGGAGCGTTGTTCAAAATCAAAATCAGGTCGCTCTGTCCGGGTCACTCCGGTAAATAACCGGTCCAATTCCTGGGCAAGTACTCCCCCGTCCTTCATTGCTGCCACCCGTTTTTCCATACCTTCAGGGACCAGAATTTCGCGGGGGGCCAAGGCCCCAAGAATGGAGAGAAAATCCTGTGGCTTTTCACTTTGCGCAAGCACAAACTTACCGGTTGATAAATCGAGCCAGGATGCCCGTGCTCCCCGCTTGTCAAAATCAACCGCGAGAAGAAAGTGGTTGTGACCGGCATCAAGCTGCCGGTCCTCCAACACCGTTCCTGGTGTCAGAATCCGTGTAATCCCGCGTTTAACCAGTTTCCCGGTCTGTGGGGCTTCCAGTTGTTCACAGATCGCAACCTTGTGACCTCCATTGAGTAGCTTGGTGAGGTATCCATCCGCCGAGTGGGAGGGAATCCCCGCCATTGGCATTTCGTGTCTCTTAGTCAGAGTAATGCCAAGAAGGGCCGCTCCCCGTTCCGCGTCCCGTTCAAACAATTCATAAAAATCACCCAGCCGGAAAAAAAGCAAGGTATCCTCCTCAAGACTATCACGTGCCTCACGGTACTGCTTCATCATTGGGGTATCTGTGCCTTTTTTGCTCATAGGAAAACAAACAAGCAAGCCCTTGAATGAGTATTCGTCAAGGCAATGAACAAGAAAATTGAAAAAGGCTAGAAATTTAAGCCCAAACCGAGCTCAAAGTAATGCAAATTCAACGCGTCAAACTGGGAGATTTTGCCTACATTCATATAATTATAACCTAAAGAAATCAGGTAACTTTCAGCCATTAAATAGCTGATTGAAAAAGCCAAATCGTAGGAAAGAACAGTTTCACTGCTAGAGACGGAACTAATAAAAAAATTGCTATTATCCAAATAATTATCGATTACATTTTTACGATTTGTTAGACCTAAACCAACCGAACCATTAAGTGAAATCAACTCATTAATAGGAAATGTGTAACCTAGCCGTGCATTAAAGTTTAATACATCAATCGTACCATCACCGGTGTAAAGACTTCCTGAAGAAGGTACAGATCCATAAATCTTACAATCAAGACTGGAGTATCTAATTCCAAATTCAGTGAAAAAATTTTCAAATCGTATCCCGGCTTTCATTCCTACGCCGTAACCCATTTCATTATCCAAATCCTTTACTTCCATCGAAGAACCTAGCATGTAAGTAACCTTACTTTCCGATGAAAGCACAAATCCGAGTGAAGGAGAAATATAATAATCTCCCAATAAATCCTGAGCATTTTCGATTGGCAGATAATCCTCACTGTCGTCCACCACATAAAAGGATCCGCCTGATGGGTCAGGACTCCGATTTTCGGAAGCCTCGGTATATTGAACGGGAAAAGACCCATTTTTCTCTTCTTGCACAACCTCAGATTTAGAAGAATTTTGGGGTAGGTTGGACGGAGATAAAACTGGAGTTTGTACATTTGGATTTACTTCTACAGGTAACTGATTTTCCTTTCCTGACATTTCCTGCATTCGCTTAGCCAAGGACTGTGCCCTAGCCTCCATACGATCAAAAATTTCACTTCGTGTGGGCTTGGCACTTGGATCCTGTGCAGAGCCAATAACTAAAGAGGCAAGAAAAAACAGAAGAATAGAAATGCCTTTAGGTCTCATTTGGTAATTCAGAAGCTAAGTGTTATGCCTGCGTCACTCAAAATCGAAGATCGACCGGTAAATAAAAGCTGTAATTCGATCGCATCCTTCTCTGAGGAAGTGAATAGGGAAGATTCGCGAATTACTTGTATGGCAGAGTTCACATCCGTGGCTTTGCTTAAGTTTTCTTTGATTATACTGGTGCCATATTCGCTGGAGGACAGGGTAATGCTGGAAGTATTATTCGCACTATATTTATGAACGACCCAGTTTCCAGAGGAAAGGGTCTCCGGTAATCCGTTGGATAGAAATTCAATATTACACCATGCCATAAGTTCATTTGAATAAAAATAGGGATAGGCTAACTGCTTCGTAGAATGAGAGTCTCCGGTCCAGATCCATCCCAATGTCTCGCTCCACATCCAGTCAAAAGTCCGTTCCCCGTTGGGAGTAGTCAGGTAGAGCCATCCAAGCTGATAATGAAAAACCCACTGATTTCCTTTCATACTGTAGTACCCAAAATTCTTTAAAAATCTCCATTCCGCAAGTGCGGAGTCCTGCGACTGAGTAACCACGATTTCTGCCTCTGCGGAGGAGGTGGAAGAAGCGTTACCATCGTTCACGGTGTAAGAAAATTTATACAGTCCAAGTGCACTCGATTCGGGAGTAAAAATAACCGCATTACCCTGCTGATTCAAACCCTGCCCGGATACAACTCCCCAACTTTTGCCTTCCCACTTGTACAACTGCCCCACACTTGCAAGTTGAAGGGTTTCTCCAAGATCAGGTGAAACGGAGTCATTATCAGTCACAGCGAGGGAGAAACTGTTAGCATCACCGGCGTTTATCTCGAAGGTATCCGCAGAAGCAAGGGGTAAATCATTGATTGGATTGACCACCAAAGTCACATTATAATCGGTTGAATTTTGATTAGTGTCCAGAAGAGTCAGCGTAAACTGATCGGTTCCGGAGAAATCCTTATTGGGAGCATAGTAGTAACTGGGTCCAACGCCGCTTAACTGCCCATTCGCTGGAACGCTTGATTGGTAGACCACGGCTGTGGACGGAAACTCCTGATCCACAGCAGGTAGATCTAATTTAATGGGAGCACCGTCTTCATCCAAGGTGAATTGGGTGGTTGGGTTACTCAATTTGGGCCCTTCGTCCACCGGCAAAATAATGATGTAAAAAGTTGCCACAGACACATGCTTGCCATCGGATATTATTCCCGATCCAGGAAGATTGGAAAGCACCACATCCACCTGATAAATCGTTTTTCCGGATTCATAATCCGGAGGATTAATAAAGTAAAGACTCGATGAATTCTCATCAAAGCGAAGCAAATCCTTGTCTTGGCCTGCTAGGGAAATAATCACATTCGAAGTTTCCGAATCAATAAATTTAAGGTCATAAATAAACATACTGTTTTCAAAAACACTTGGGGTGAAAGTCACATTGTTTGGTTTGGCAATACCATCAACATCGTAAATTCGCGGAGGAGTTTGATCTATAGGTCTTAAATCCACTTTAATGAGATAGAGGGGAGAATACTTACTGCCATCAAATGCCTTGATTCCCACTTCATAGATGTCATCACCGTCTTCCGAGTTGTTGGTGTCAAAAGAATAAGGCGACTTAAAGGAAAGCTCTCCTGAGACTTGATTAATCGTAAAGAACTGTTGATCCGCACCACCCTCAATCATGTAGGCAAGCACATCTTTATCCGCATCTGAACCGACAACATTAGTGATTGGTCCGGAAAATTCATAATGCACAAAAGTCTGTCCAGTCAGATTGAGGTCGAGTAACGGCAGATTATCATTCAAATTCTGTAAAGAAACAGTAAAATCTTTGGTCACTGCCAAACTTCCATCCGAAGCACTTACCGTAACTGGGAAGGAATAGATACCCTTCACCTCATAATCGAGGGATTGTTTGAGTGTTAAAGCACCTGTCAGGGAATCGATCAAAACAGGAGATGCATTGGTAAGATTGGGAATTGAATAAGTCAAAGTGGTTCCCGCATCCGGATCGAAAGCCTCAATTGTTTCGATCAATGTTGCATTCTCATTAATTGTCAAATTTGCTGAGGTCGTAAAGTTGGGGGCGTCATTTGCATTTAATACAATGACGGTAACTACTTTTGAGGTCGATTGAGGAATGACTCCAGTATCAGAAACTTGAACTTCAACTTCGTAAACATTGTCAAAAATCTGATCCCCGCCCAAGTCCTTCGGATTTTCGAAGTCAGGTGCGGCGGCGAAATGCAGTTCACCTCCGTTGCGGAACTCGAAGTACTGACTGTCCTTGCCACCCTTTACTGAATAGAGCAGATTCTGTCCACTATCATTGTCGTTGCTTTGGAATGTCTGTATAAAAGTTACATTCTCGAAAATACTTATTGTGAATAATGTATTGGTAAAAATAGGAGCGTCATTTTGGTTACTTACTTTTATCTGAAGCTGCGGGAATGTGTTAGAATGGGAATCATTTAACTGCAGTTCTGCAATATAGATATTATCTTTTTGCAAACCAGAGGATAAATCCTGCGGGTTTTCATAGTCAGGAGCATCGATAAAACTTAATTCAAAAGTTTTCTTAATAGTTTCCTTTGTATCTCCAGGCAATCCAAATATATAATTTGCCATAACATTAATGTCGGCTTCATGAACTTTTTGAATAACTTTTTGTACATCTACGTCTTCAAACTTTCCCTTATCGACTTCAAGACGAACTGCCTTGTCTCCACTTTCAATACCTAAAGCTAACCACTTTATTCCTGCTTTTCTAACTAGTTGTAGGATTTCTGGTCTCTTAACTGTATCAATTCTACTATAACTCCAAATTCTCAAAGAGTCATCTTTGTTTCTTGCTGCCAACTGCTCACATAATGGAATATAATATTTTGGGTTTAATAAAAACATCTCGTCAACAATTCTAATAGTTTTAACACCCATATTAATTAACTTATCAAATTCTTTGATTATAAAATCTGTAGACCAAAATCTCATTTTACTATAGTTAGATGCAACACCAATTTCATCAGCATCATCTCTATTCAAAATATTTATCATGCAAAAGTTACATCCAAATTGACAACCTAAACTTGTTTGTAGACTTGCGTACGGTGTTCTTTTTTCAAAATCATATTCGGCATGCCACATAGGTGCACGATATAAATCTAATGGTTCTTTTTTATAAGGCAACAAGTCCCAAGCATAACCGGGTAAATCTATATCCATTTTATCATTCGGAACAATAGACTCTGGAGCGTTCATGATAACCTCATCTTTATTTCTATATGCAATTCCTTTAATTTTAGATAAGTTTTTAGAGGTGTACTCTTCAATCTTTAAAATATTTCTTAAGGCATAGACTCCTTCGTTTGTAAAAACAAAGTCAATACTTTTTTCCTTTTTTAAAGTTTGTAATGGTAAAGACTGAACATGTGAGCCGATTATAGAAATAGGTGTTTTTATAATTTTTTTTAAATATTCAGCTATATGTACTGCACCACTCATATTAGTAGTTCCAGCGTTAACGTTTTGTCCATAAACCACTAAACAAATCATTTTAGGTGAAAATAAATTTATTCTTTCTAAGATTTCTTTTTCTGATAAATCTTCGGCATTAGCATCCAAAATATTTACCTTAAATCCAACACTACGAGTTGATTGGGCAAGTAGCAGAGCCCAGGTTGGAGGCTCAATTGCAGAATATGTAACTGATAACTTTTGATATGTTTTACTTGAACTTTTAGAAACTAAAAATAAACAGTCTAAATTTTTTTCTTTGTTCATTCTAAAAAAAGATCTTATCTAAAATTTTTGTGATTTGTATAATTTTATTCTTTTCTAGATACGGATAATTACCAATATAATAATCAAAAAAATGAACTTGTTCGACATTTTTAAATTTAATAAAATCTTTAATTTTTATTATTTCTTTTAAATATAATTGCCTTAATTGATTGGCTCGATCAAAAAAAGAAATTCTAAGGGATGTTTTAGTTATTGTCATTATTTCTCATTATAATAATCTCCGTACTCTACTAAAATTGTATTAATTCCATCAATTCTCTCATATGCTTTTTTATAAGCTGGAAAAATATCTTTTGCCTCATTTAATTTAACTACTTGAATTGTAGTGCACATTTTTTGTATCGCTTCTGAGAAATCTCCAATATGCTGAAATTGAGGATGTAGAGGTCTTTGCGAACCAATGCTTGTTCTAATAATTACCTTTGGAACAATTTCTTTACCACACATTACTTTAAATTTATCAATATGGTTAATAAGTTGATTTACTCCGTATAATAAAAAATTCCATCTAGGAAAAATACTTATGGGAACATTGTAATCCATCGCTAAACCCAAAGTCATACCCATTTGCATATCTTCTGCTACAGGTAATTCTAACAATTTTTTCTTGTTAATATTTTTAAGAGTATTTGACATAGCTGTTCCAGAAACTTCTACGGCTTGGCCAATAAATATTGTATTATTTTTTTTTCCTAAATACTCCATTGATTTTTTTAATTCTTCAAAATATTTCATCTAAAACTGAACTCTCTTACCTGCACCTGCATGGGGATATTTTAATTTATATTTATAATAAGTAATATATTTACTATTTTTTTTTTCATAGGTTAATTTTTTAAGTGACCATGTTTTTCTTGTATCAGTGCACACGGATTTTGAATTATCTTCAATTATAAAATGAATTGGTAGTTTTTTACTTATACTATATTTGATAGTTTCATGGGCAATTCCAGTTTCAGATGTCATATCACCTATAAAACAATAAACTTTATTTTTTGTTTTTTTTCTTTTTAAAGATAAAGCTACTCCTAAGCTAATAGGTAAGATTCCACCTACAATTGCTGAGGAGTAAATCTTATATTCTGGAAAACAAAGTGAGATTGATTTTCCATCTAATATTTCTTTTTTTAATTTAGTAGGTGGTACACCTTTGAGCAGACATTGATAATGAGATCTCCATGAACAAAAAACCCAATCTTCCTTTTTTATCTTT
>CAJWWH010000036.1 GCA_913048545.1 uncultured Opitutia bacterium
CTATAAGAAGTCCCTCGGTGTATACCTGATTTCAGCACAATCGTAAACTCATCCAAAAAATTTACTCGATCATTCTCATTCCACTTCGTAGTCATGTAAGAATGAAATTATTTTGGGTCACCCTCCTTTTGAGTTTTTTCTCTCTTTTGTTAGCGGGTGCACAATCCGGACTTGCCCCGTTGGTAAGCGAGGACCGGGTCAAGCGGGCGTCCTACCACGACGAAATGACCATACCCGACCTTCCCCAACCCTACATGAGCTCGTCCCCAAGGGATAAGAATGACCAATTAAAAGTAGGAAAGCTTGGGGGTCATGATAGTAACGAAAGCCTTGTTTTTGCCTACGCAAGGGAGCTTGGACGGCCTTCAGCCGATCCTAAGTTTGGCATGACCGACAGTCTGCTCATTGCCCATCAAGGAAAGCTCGTTTTTGAAGCGTACTATCGACGGGGGCGTGCGAACTATCCACACTTTCAAATGTCGATCACCAAATCCTACACCGCCCTTGTCCTCGGGCGGGCGATTCAATTAGGTCACCTTTCCATGGAAGACTTGCATAAGCCCTTAGTTTCTTTTCTTCCCAAGCTCAACACCGACAAATTGGTTCAGGGTGCCGAATCGATTACCCTTCATCAAGCCATGCAGATGCGCTCGGGCATTCGTTTGCCCCAAAAAAGAATTCATCAAGTTGTCACCGATGCGAGGCAACTAATTGGCATTGGGCAAGCTCAGGCATACCTACAATTCAGTTCGCCCATTCCACCCCACCCCCGGGCCTACAAATATCAGGCTTCGGACCCCAACCTAACCATGCAGGTGATAGAGGCAATTGTTCCGGGACCGGCGGAAATATTTATTCGTGACGAATTACTCAAACCTCTGGGTATTTTCAATTACCTCTGGCAAAGGGATCAAAGCCACTTTCCCAAATCTGCCGCCGGCTCCAGTATGCTCTCCCGTGACATGGTTAAGTTTGGACTACTCTTATTGAATCAGGGAAAATGGAACGGTGAACAACTAGTGCCTGCCGAGTATCTCCAGCTGGCCGTCTCTCCACTCGTGCAAACCAACAAAGAATATTTTTACGGTTATTTTTGGTGGAACTTGACCTTTGAACTTGAAGGGATGAAATATCCCATGATTCAGGGATGCGGAGCGGGGGGACAGTTTATCTTTATCTTTCCCACCTTCGAACTGGTGGTTGTGGCCACCGCCCATAACAAGGGAATGGGGAACATGCTCAAGGAATTACCGGGGAAAATTGTTCCTGCTTTCTACAAGAAATAAAAACCGGCAGGATTCGCTCACAAAAAATTGAGAGCCACAAGAATTTACTACTAATTACCAAGAATTTGGAGTGTCTTCAAATTCTTCTTGGCCAATTCATCTCCGCCTTGAGCTGCCCGGGTAAACCATTCAAGTGCTTTGTTGGTGTCCTTCTGAACTCCTTTACCACGAAGATACATGATACCAAGATAGCGGGCGGACTCCGGGTTTCCACGGTTAGCAGAACGGGAAAAAAGTGAATAAGCACGATCAATATCTATGGGTGCTCCCAGGCCAAAGTAGTGTTTCTTCGCCATTTCCAAATCTGCATTTGAATTGGAAGTTCCGGAAGGGGGCAGACGATTCGGAGCGGGCGGAGGGATTTCTTCCGGAGATAAGCCTGTTTCAGGAGAGGAGGGAATATCCGGTGGTCGTGGTGGCTCGGTGGATCCGATATTTTCATAAATGGAGGGCAACCGATTAACGGTGGGTTTAAAAACGGGATCCCGTGGTTGAATATTGGCCGCTGTGGGTTCAGGGGGTAACGGTGGGGGTTCCATAATCGAAGAAACGGTGGGTGAAGGAACCGTGTTTAAGGGTTGCCGGGTAATTGGCCTTTCTTTCCCACTCGCTTGATCCGCGAGAAGTTGTTCATACTCGGCAATTTTTTCAGAAGCTTTCACCCTGTCCTGTAGGAGGGCGAGATTGGCGTATCGAAGGGCAAGATCAATCTTAGCCGGCCCGGTCAGTCCGTAGGCGTAAAAGTGAGCGACAATTAACTGAGCGGTCGTGTAACCACGGTCCGCAGCTGCCTGGAAGTGAACGAGTGCCATTTCATAATCTTCACTCACTCCGATTCCTTTGAAGTAACACCTTCCCAAAAAATGATGTCCGGAGGGGAGCTTTTTTCCGGCCACTTCTTTTAGTAATGAAACTCCTCCAGCGAGATCTTTTCCAATATCAATATTTTGCCCCTCAATTGCATTCGCATGTAACTTAAGCAGGGCATGCTGCACAGAGGCAGGAGCATATCCAGAACTGGACGAACGGGCGTAATGTTTTGCGGCAAACCGAAGATCCGGACTCAGTTCAGGTTCAACCTCCTCCGCGGTGAAAATCTCCGCAAGAACATACGAGGCAACGGGATCATTCGCCGCCACATTTTTGACCAAGGTTCCATCAGGATCCGAGAATACCCTGGTGTATAAACTGCCGACTTTTTGCGGGTTCGGCCCGATAGGAGGGAAACGATTCAAATAGCCCATCGTAAAAAGACCAAGCCAATGATTGGTTTCCATGGACAAATTTGCCCAGTAGCTTGCTTTATCAAAAGAAATGTCCAAGCCTTTATCGCCATGAACATAACAGAGAGCTAAAAATCCCTGTGCATAGGAATCCCCTTCCTGGGCACTTCGCTCCAAAGTTTTCAAATCTTCTTCAATCCACTTTCGCCCTTCATTTCCGTTCAAATACACGGGCCAGTGTAGAAGAAAAAAAGCGAGTAAAAATTTTGTTATATATGACATCTTTTCTTTAACCTCTTGAAGACTTTTCCTATAGAAGTGGCAAGCATTCAATTTTAATGAATTTTCAAATTGCTTGCGAGAGGTCAGGGAAAAAGCTTATATTATCACTTCCAATTTTTAAAAAACTATGGACTTATCTGCCCAATCTCAATCCACCCTGCGTAACCCAGGAAAAGAAACAATCCGACAATTTGTAATTTATGCTGAAAATAAGGTGGGGTGGTTGAATGATTTTATCGGAATGCTCAAGTCGCAGGATATCCATATCATGGCAATTTCCGTTTTAGACACGACCGATTCAGCGGTGATCAGGTTAGTAACAAACTACCCGAAGGAAACCGCACAATTACTAAAATCCCGCTCGATCAGTTTTACGGAGAGAAACATTATCGCGGTTGAAATTGAAGGCGAAGACTCCCTCCATTTGGTTACCCAGTCTTTACTTCACGCTGAAATCAACATTCATTATGTCTATCCTTTTCTTCATCAACCCAACAAAAAACCTGTGCTCGCCCTCGCAATGGAGGATGAGGACATCGGAGAGGAAGCACTCCTAAAGCATGGGATGCGCGTGCTCTCTTTGGACGAGTTTACCCGCTAATTTCAAACCTCAATAAAGCAGGTAGGGTTTTACCAAAGCAGTAAACTCCTCGGAATCGGCGTTCCAAAGAGAGAAAAACTTTTGCGGATCAACTTGTCCGCCATCCCTTGCCAGTGCATTCCACCATGCCTGAGATCCCACATGCTTATTAAACAGAGTAATTTCCGACTCGGTTGCCTGAGTGAATGGGCTCGTGGACTCCCACAAAGCGGATAGTCGCATCATGTGAAAGGGTAATTCCGTAGGCTGCCAGGAATCCCAGTCACTGATTATTATATAGACTCCATCCACGGTTTTTCCATCCGCTTTTTGTAGAGTCTTGACCTGAAACGAAAGACCGGGGATCTGGATCCGATCCAATTCAGATTTAAGTGCGGTTGCAGATTTTCCTTCGTAAGTCAAAAAACGGAAGGGGTGCTTGGTGCCAATTCCATGCTTAAATTTTCCCATCTGTGCCCCCAGTCCGGTCATGGGGTATCCGGCCACCGAATCAAGTGTCGGTATATTAGGAGAAGTCGGAAACCAGGAAAGTCCCGTCTGTGGCCAGATCATCTGACGAGTCCATCCCAACATGGGTACAATGGTCAGTTTTCCTTTTTTACGACTGGATTCCCCGATTTTCAGAACACCGGATACCTTCTTGGACCACAATGCAAGCTCACCAATCGTCATTCCGTGAACGAATGGAATCTGAAAAGCGCCCACATAGCTCATGCAGGCTTCATCCATGGATGGGCCCGCGACTTTGATTCCTCCCAATGGATTGGGGCGGTCAAGCACAACCACTTCCACTCCCGCCTCAAAGCAGGCTTCCATGGCATACTTCATACAACTGATATAAGTGTAACAACGAACCCCCACATCCTGTAAATCAATAACCAGGCTATCAATCTTCTCCAACATCGTGGGAGAGGGCTTGCGAAATTTTCCGTAAAGTGAAAATACAGGCAAACCGGTTTTCACATCGATTTTATCCTCTACTGGAACCGATGCTTTCTCATCCCCATAAATTCCATGTTCCGGTCCAAAAAGGGCAACCAAGTTCACATCCGGAGAACGGACAAAAACATCTACAGTGCTTTCTCCTTTTCCATTTTTTCCAGCCGGATGCGTTAATAATCCAACCCGCTTGCCTGCTAATACCAGAAATTTATTTTCTTCGAGATAATCAATACCCAATTTAACCGAAGGTTGCCCCGTTACAATCTCCGGAGAGGATACAAAAATCAGAAAAATTAAGGGAAGAAAGGAGAGATTGGTTAAAAATAATTTTATACTCATTGGCTCGTGTTTCATAATTATTTGGATTGTGGTTTACCTTGTGGTCTCTGGTAAAACTTTGCCAGCACATTGTAGAAAAAAACTGAAATAACTCCAAAAAATACCCCGATTACTGCACCGCCCACGAGCATGGGAGGAAAAGTATCGAGCAGGACAAGAAGATCCTTAAATTTAAACTGTGACCAGTCATAGTCCGGACTGAGTAGAGGATTCCTCTTACTTTTCATTCCGCCTAATTCCAAAAGAACTCGGCCGATTTTATAGTCCGCAAAATAAATCGGTCCCATCGTAAATGGATTTGAAATCCACTGTAAAGCCACAATGATGGGCAGATTAGCCCGGGCAAACAGAGCGAGGAAAAATGCAATCAGCATTTGAATACCCACTAAAGGAGAAAATGATATTACCATTCCCCAGAAGAGGGCTGGCTTGATTGTATTTCCTTTAAAAGACCATAGATAAGATCTTTTGTATGCGGTTTCGGAAAACCATTTCAGAACCGGATAATTGTGAATGTTTGAACGCCTCGGTAACGGTCGCATCCATCGTTTTAATCGACGAATTCGTTTAAAACGGATTTCTTTGTCTTCAGGGCATTCAGTGGAATTCATCGATGAACGGACAGTTGAAAGTCTAATTTTTGTTTAAAAAGTTCCGCAGCACGCTGCAGGTTTTCTTTCAGGCTCAACCGTTCGCTTCCAAATGCTGCAATTTCAAGGCCGGGGAATTCGCTTAAACATTTTTCGGCTGCTTCCATTTCCACAGAACCTGCGAGCAGGATGACCTTTTTTCCATGCCGGGATGCCATGCGAATAATTTCATACGGACCTTTACCATATAGTGAGGTACGGTCGAACCTCCCCTCTCCAGTAAGAATTAAATCGGATTCCTGAATCGCGGACTCCAGATCAAACCATTTCGAAACAAGCGAGAATCCGGGTACAAATTGAACATCATAGGCAAGGCTCAAGCCATATCCAATTCCCCCTGCAGCTCCTGTGCCCTCCCCTTCCCGTAAATGCAATGGTTTATTAAAAGCGTTGGCCAGTGTTTCAGACATTTCCTCCATCCTCTTTTCCATCTCTTTCTTTCGACTGTCGGAAAGACCTTTCTGCAAACCAAACTGATAAGTGGCACCTTCTTCCCCAAGTAATTGATTACTGACATCACAGGCAATTCGAATGGGAGGAAGGGAAACCAGTTCACGGGTGGAAATATTCTCAATCGTAGACCAGCAATCAGGATTCGGGGGGGATTTAGGTTCTCCGTCCTGGTCTAAAAACTTGACTCCCAAGGAACTGAGGGCGCCTATTCCCATATCATTAGTGGAACTTCCCCCGATCCCTAAGACAATGGCACTGACTCCCAAGGAAGCGGCATGTTCCAGTAACTGGCCGACCCCAGTTGTGGAAGTAAGCCAAGGATTCCGCTTTTCCATGGGTAAGTCAGACAGTCCGGCAATCGAAGACATTTCGATTACCGCCAGATTCCCTTCTGCCGGTAAATGGGTAAATTCTCGCAAACTTGAACTCAACTGCCCCCCCGGGATCACCCCAATCTCGACCTCCCTATCCTCGCCAAGCGAATCCTGGGCGGAAAATGAGTGAAGTAATCCCCCTTTTGCCCGGGTCAGTAAATCAGCAAATCCCTCACCGCCATCGGTTAGAGGTAAACTACGGCATTCATGTCCGAATGTCTGGCTAGTAGCCACCTCATCCGCAAGTGTGCAGATTTCCCGTGCAGTCAGGGAATCCTTGCATTTGTCAAATGTAGCAAGGATACGCATCGTGTTACTTAACGAATCTCATTTTGAGTTGATTCATCGATCAATTTAAAGTTTTCCACATGATAAGTCTCGGCTCCCTCGAAGGTAAGTTTCAATGCATAATTTCTCTCCATTCGATCGATCAATTTTGAATCCGGTCCCCGTAATCTTCTCAATGTACTCGGATGGAGAAAGATTTTAAGATTAATCTCTTTTTCAAGATTTTCTTCCCTAAATCTTCTAACTACACTGGTGATTTTTCTTTGAATTTCAATACTCACCGCCCGAGGGGACTTAACAATCCCACGGCCCGAACAATACGGACAGGGTTCGTAAATTCCACTTGAATTACTTTCATCATGGCGTTGACGGGTTATTTGCATAATGCCCAGTTGTGAGATTGGCAAAATATTATGCTTCGCTTTATCGTCCGCCATGGAGGACTTCATTTTTTGAAAAACTTTTCGCTGATCGCCCTTGTTTTTCATATCAATGAAATCGATAATCACCAAACCGCCCAAATTCCGAAGTCTCATTTGCCGGCAGACTTCGGCGGCGGCTTCAATGTTCGCCTGTAATATGAAGTTTTTCCCGTCCTTACGGTCTCCCTTGTGACTACCCGTATTCACATCAATGGACACAAGAGCTTCGGTTTCCTCCATTACAATTTCTCCACCCGAGGGAAGTAAAACCCGGCGCATGAAAGTCTGTTCAATCTGCCGCTCGACATTAAACCGTTCGAAGATGGGAATTTCCTCATCAAAGTGGGATACCTTGGATTTTGATTTGGGGGAAATTCGTTGAATAGTTTCAATTAACCTTGAGTAATCCTCCTTTCGGTCAATTTGTACACGGTCAATATCATCCGTCAGGAAGTCGCGGGCAGTCAGTCCGATCAAATCTGGTTCCTGATATAAGAAACAGGGACTATCCTGCGATTTCATTTTTGCCTCAATTTCATCCCATTGCTGAAGTAAAAGATGCAGATCACGGTCAAAAAACCTTTCCGGTTTGGTCTGTCCCGCGGTTCTGATAATAACTCCCATTCCTTCGCGCAGACTTAAGTTGCCTATAATTCGCTTCAATCGGCTTCTTTCCGCCTTATCATCAATTTTTCTTGAAATCCCACACTGCCCGGCGTAGGGCATTAAAACCAAGAACCGACCGGCTAAAGACAGATTGGTGGTGGTTCTCGGTCCTTTGCTGCCAATTTGTCCTTTGGTAATTTGAACCACAATTTCAGAACCCACGGGAAAAAGTTTGGGGATTTCCTGAATGGATTTCGCCTCCACCCGGTTATTCGGGGTCTTTCTTTTATTCTCACGCACAATCTCAATTGAGGGGTCGTTATTGGCACCGGGAAGCATGTCCCAGTAATGAAGAAATGCATTCTTCTCCTGACCAATATTCACAAATGCCGCCTTGAGCCCGGGTTCAAGGTTTTGAACTTTACCTTTAAAGATGGCTCCGACCATTCTCTCTTCGTCCAGTCTTTCCACATCGAAAGCCTGTAACACCCCATTTTCAATCAGCGCAACCCTGCGTTCCAGGGCCTCAGTATTAATAATTAATTCTTTATAATCCTTGTTGGTTTCCCGTCGGAAAAAACCAAGAATTCTTTCCCGGATTGGACGCTTTTTGGCCCGTTCAATTGCTTCTTCTCGCAATTTGCCCTTATCGATAGAGATAGGTGCCGGTTCAACGGGCGGGAGTGTCAGATCATTTTTTTCTTCGGCAGCTTTATTGTTACCTGCTTTATTTTTGGATCTTCTTCGTTTAGAGTAATTAGGTTTGCGTTTGGTATTTCTGGCCATTTTTATGATGGATAGAAAACCCGGTCGTCCACAGAATAAAAGTCAAACAAGACAGAATATTATTCTTGTTCATCTAAATTCCTTTCTGTGACGATAAACACTCTGTACCAACCCAAGCAGGATAAAACAGGAAATCAGAAATGATCCCCCGTAACTAAGAAAAGGCAACGGTAAACCAGTAATGGGTGTAATGCCGATAGTCATGCCGATATTGATAAACACATGGGTCATCAACAGGACAGAGACTCCAATTGCAAGCATTGCTCCAAAGCGGTCGGCCGCTTTGGATGCCACCTTTACGCAACCAAAAATAAGCAGAAAGAATGAGCCAATGGCAATAATTCCTCCCACAAATCCTGATTCTTCTGCCAAAACCGCAAAAATAAAGTCATTATGTGCGACGGCAGAGGGCAGATATCCTAACTTGGCTTGCATGCCATTGCCCAGACCTTTGCCAGAGATTCCGCCGGTGGCAACGGCAATCAGGGCTTGGATGCGATTCCAATTCGCTCCAATGCCGTTCGGATCCATGACCTCAGGTGCAAGAAAAGTGAGGATGCGTTTACGTTGATAGTCCTTGAGTGGTATGAGAGTGGTATCCTCGTAAGCAACAGTTGCTTCGGTTGGATGCGGGTTCTCGGATTTATATTGATAATAACGATAAACGTCATACCCAAGCACACCAATTATCACTACAAACAGAAGGGCTGTAGCAACAAAAAATCGATAAGGTATGCGGGCGACGTACAAAAGTGAAAATGCTATGGGTGGAAAAACTAGAGTTGATCCTAAGTCAGGTTGCTTGAAAATCAAGAACATTGGGCAAACAAAACAAATTCCCAGTTTTAAAATCCCCTTCAGGGAGTCTTTTAATGTGCCAATTTCCGACCTCGACAGTATGCTGGCACCAAGAATCAGGGTCACAATTTTTGCAAATTCAGAAGGCTGGATCTTAAACTTTCCAAAATCAATCCATCTCTGGGCACCATATTTTTCAGGCCATAGAAAAACCAGAATGAGGGAAACCACTCCCAAAACATAGAAAATATGAGCAAATCGCATCCAAAAATGATAATCCACCATTGAAACGGCGATATATATGGAAAATCCAATCAATACCCAAAGGACTTGCATTTGCCACTGATTTCCACCTGTGTAAGCCTGTGCAGAGCGAATAAAAAGAATGCTCATCGTGCAAAGAATCATCAGGCTGATGGGTGAAAAGATTTCCCACCGTTTTTCTTTTTCTAAAAATTGACCGTGCTTCTTTTTTCCCGGGGTAAAAATTCCTGTTGATTGTGTATCCACTCCCAAATTTCCGGTTTATCCATTTGAAGAAAGAAAGTGGATCGCTAATTCCTTCCACTCTTCCTGCAAGCATTCCGTTTGCTTAACGGGTCGTGATGCCCGGTTATACCAATAAGCGGCATTCCCCAAATCCCCTTCGACCCGATGAAGATAGGCATGTACCCAGTCTCCATCCTTACTTCCCTCATCCTGGGCAATATCATGGGCTTTTTCCCAATTTCCTTTCTGGGCCCACCAAAGAGCCTGTAAACAATCAACCCATTCACGATTCGGTTGAGTGTTGGCAGCAATACTATCGGAAAAATCCTTAAATTCAGTCATGTTTAATGGTTATACACTCTGTGGTTTAAAATGAAGGATGAAGTAAAAACTTGAATATATTTATACAAATAATCACTGTTTCAAAGACATAATTTTTAAACCAGTCAACCATGGCGAATTCGGTTCAATTCTAAATTCGCCTCCATCGGGTACCCAATGAAACGCTGAATTGAAACTTCCTTCGGTGCTCACGGATCACGAATGGGATTTCCACTTTTTTTTCCAATTCAAAGTGGGATTTCAATATTTCCTTGAGGGTCTCCTCCGAGTTTCCGTACCCAATCCAATTTTTTTTGGGCGTGTATTCTTCGAGCCATGTAAACGGGGTGGCAAGGAGAAGCTGCCCGCCCGGTTTGACCAGGTCAGGGAGTCGGTCTAAAAATAGTTTTGGTTCCGGTAATCGACAAATTAAATTGGCCGCATGAACCAAATCAAACTCTTTTAAATCCATCGGTAGGGAACAGGCATCCGCAACAAGAAACGATATCTTTTTACCGGCCATAACATGCGCCTTTGCCAGCCCGTTCTGATAAAGGTCCCCCTCTTCGAGATATTGGTACGATAACTCGCCCTGATCCAGAAGGGTCTGGGCGGCGGAGATAAATGACTCAGAGAGGTCGCACCCGGTCACGCTGTCGCACAAGGAGGACATTTCGAAAGAAGACCGACCGACAGCACAGCCAACATCAAGTGCCCGCGAACCGCCATTGCTCGGCAATGAACTTAAATCAACAAGCTCCTGTACGCTCCGCGATGGAAACTGTAAAGCACTTTGGGGACCGTCTGCCCAGGGCATTACCTGACTGTCTTCGCCGTAATGAAAAAGGAGGTATTCTCCCAGTAACTTGTTCGATTCGTAAATGTTTTCCATATTAAAAATCAGTCCCGGGTAATGACATCGGCAATCTGTGCAAACTGGGTCTTTAGGCTTGGATATAGGGACTGATAAATTGGATAGTGTTTTTGATATGTTTCCTGATCCGAGCCGGGGCTCACAGTTTCAGTTTTTTGGATGCATGATCGGCAGGCTTCCTGGACACTGGTAAAAGCTCCCACCCCAACCGCTGCCAATAAAGCAGCACCATAAGCAGCCCCTTCGAGTGCGTTCACCATGGTACAGCGGGTGGAAAAAACATCCGCAAGCATTTGTTTCCATAATGCGGAACGGGAACCACCGCCTGATAAAATAATTTCATTGGGGTTGATTCCTAAATCACGCATCAATGAGAGGGAATCATTCAATCCGTAGGATACCCCTTCCAACACCGCACGGGTGTGATGTTTTTTGGAATGGCGAAGGCTCATACCAATAAAGCACCCACGGGCATATGGATCGGGATACGGCGTCCTTTCCCCCGACAGATAAGGAAGGAAAAATAAACCTTCAGAACCCGCTGCAACCGTTTCAGCTTCTTCAGTTAAAAGATCATACGCATTCGAGCCCCCCGCGTCTTCTTTGCGTTGCTCCTCCTGCCCAAATTGATTTTTGTACCATTGAAAAGAACCCGCCGCGGAAAGCATCACCCCCATTAAATGCCATTTTCCCGGTACGGCATGACAAAATGCATGAAGTTTCCCGCTGGGTTCAACCCGGTACTCATCACTCTGTGCAAATACCACACCACTCGTGCCAAGAGTTGTGGAAACCAAGCCTTCCTCCACAATCCCACATCCAACTGCCTGTGCAGCCTGATCTCCCCCACCTGCGATCACAGGGGTACCGGCTAAAAGTCCAGTTAACCTGGAGGCATCCTCCGAAATTTCAGTTGATGCCTCCGTGGACTCGGTAACTTCAGGCATCCATGTAATTGGCCAACCCAATGCATCAAACATTTCCGCAGACCAGTTTCTTTTTCCCACATCGAGTAGTGAAGTACCGGAAGCATCGGAAACATCGGAAAAGAACTGACCTGTCAGTTTATAACGAATAAAATCTTTGGGTAAAACAACCTTGTCAATGGAAGCAAATAGCTCGGACTCATGTTTCTGAGTCCATAAAATTTTAGGTGCGGTGAAGCCTGGCAAAACAGGGTTTCCGGTAATACGAAGAACTTCATCCGACCCCAGCTTTTGTGTAATTTCATCGCATTCGATATGTGACCTTTGGTCATTCCACATGATGCAGGGTCTCAGAACGGAACCTTCTTTATTCAAAGCAACCATTCCGTGCATTTGCCCAGTCAGTCCAATTCCAGCAATTTGACTTGGACTAACCGTGGTCAGTAATTCCTTAATTGCGGTTTGGGTTGCTTCCCACCAGTCGAGTGGGTCAGCCTCTGCCCAGAGTGGTTCGGGGGTCTGAAAAGAGTATTCAGGGACGGTTGATTTGATCACTTTTCCCTGACCATCAATGAGTAGGGCTTTGACTGAGGATGTTCCAACATCAATTCCAATATAGTACATCGTTTAAACCAACAAAATTCCGATGGTTTTGGCAATTAGAATGGGATTAAATCAAGAAGAATTAGCACGGTTCCCCCTTGGAATCAGCTTGACAGGGAAATAATAATCTAAATTTTAGAAATGTTGATCAATTCAACGACACATAACTCAATCATAAACCCAAACATCCTAATACTAGACGCTATGAAAAACTTCCTTACCTTTTTAAGCATCCTGTCGTTGGCCCTCTTTGCATCTTGCGGTGGTGGAGCCAGCGAAGCTGAAGATTCAAACGCAAGTGAAGCACCTGCTACTGAAGCTGAAGCCCCAGCAGCTGAGTAATTTCTTTCAAAGAAATTTCTTAAAAAGACCATCCCCGGATGGTCTTTTTTTTGCATGGAATGAAGTGGGATGAGAATTTCTTTTTATTTGGAAAATCTTTGACCAAGAAAGAGGTGAATTTTCCTATGGCCACCCACTCAGTTCCCCATGGTCTCTCATCCTTAAAACCAATGCACTTGATTGAATAATCCGCCGGGCAAAGTAAAAGGTAGTATTTTTTAAATCGTATAAAGCTCAGTTCACCTGAGCTTTTCCATCGATTTCTTTTTCCATCATCCTTATTTCATCCATATCGACAAATTTACTCTTACCACCTGTCATCGCTGCAATTTCTTCCAATGGTAATTTAGCCCCTGCAGGAGCCCCGTATCCGATCGTGTAGATTTTGGTCTTTCCTTTTTTCTGTTTAATCAAATCAATTCCCTGGAAACTTTTATTAGAATTTCCATCGGTCATGAAATAAATGACATCGGGTTTTGGGTTCATGTAAAACGCCCACTCAAAAGAATTGTCCCACACCGTACCAAAAGTAAGCGGAGTTTCCCGAACTGCTTTCGTTAATTTTTTCTTGATCGAAGGGGTAACAGGTAACCACTTGGGACGAACGGGGTTGTATCCATCATTGGGTTTCCATCCCCCATTGTTGGAACCGCTCCAATTTTTATGCAATTCCCTGGCATCTTCTCCGGCAACCCATGTCGGGCCGGAAAAAAAGATAACTGAAACCGAACCGACCGCGGGCAACTTTTCAATCGCCTTGCAAAGCTCGCTTCTCATTACCTTATCCCGCCCATTCATCGACGCAGAGTAGTCAATGATAAACAGTATCTTATTCGCCTTCGATTTGATTCCCATAAAATTGGAAGCAAATGCTTTATTTAAAACGGACATATCCACCTTTACACTCACATCGCCCATGTTTCCCATGGGACTCAATGCAATTGCAGGATTAAGGGATTTTGTCTCAATATCCACGACGGGGGCTGAAATATCAGAAATCGCCTGTGCCTGAAAAGTAAATTTTTGGGAAGGCTTTGCCTGTTTCTGCCTCTGCATCAACCTGACTTTTTGTTCCTGTTTTTTGGGAGCAGCCGTGGGTTGACCCGCATCCGCGAAATCCGACCCCGCATCATCGCTCAAAGGAATACCCATCATCATATTCCAAAAAATAGAAAAGGTCAGCACCATACAGAATAAAGCCAGTAATAAACTATTGAGTAATCTGTAATTTCTCAGGTATTTCGAAAACGGGCTTTCTAAAGGTGCAGTTTGCTGAAGCTCAATAGGGGGTATTTCGAATTCGGACATCTTGGGAGAATTTATTTAATTTTATTTATGTCTATTATTACTATATTTAATAAAATGTAAGTGCACCCTTTTCACAAAGGCAAGGTATTTATTAAAATACTGTTTATATGTTGTCGACCCGGTTTGGAGTGAGATAACAAATTCCATACAAAAAAGATCTGCCAACAAATCCCGATTCTGGACAGAAAATTTAAAGAATTTCCTTAATCAAATGACCAAAGACTTCGGTCAGGCGCATATCTCGGCCGCCAAAGCGAAAGGTACTTTCGGTGTGCTCGATACCCAATAAATGAAGCATTGTCGCATGCAGGTCATGAATTTCGTAGCGGTTTTCCACCGCCTTGTACCCAAATTCATCCGTGGCTCCGACGGTTACTCCCGGTTTTATTCCCCCACCCGCAAACCAGGTTGTGAATCCGAATGGATTATGATCTCTTCCGTTTGATCCTTGGGCAAATGGGGTGCGGCCAAACTCGCCCGTCCAGACAACCAGGGTATCATCCAGCATACCTAATTTCCTAAGGTCGCGAATGAGTGCGGCAATCGGTTGATCCACAGATTTGCAGTTTTTTCCGTGTC
>CAJWWH010000037.1 GCA_913048545.1 uncultured Opitutia bacterium
TGGAATATTTATCCCTGAGCACTTCACACAAGCGCAATGTGAGCATTGTTTTACCAGAACCAACAGGTCCACCGATGCCGATCCGGACGGGACGGCTAAATTCATTATTATTTGTTTCTGTCATGATATAAATAGTCTGGAAAATGCCAGTTCGTGTCGTGCGGATGCAATGTCTAACAATGGATTAAAAAATCCAGCGCTCCGCCTCTGGACATCGAGGGATTTGGAAAGTAAATTTTGAACTCTTTCTCGATCGATACAGCGGTGAATTATTTTTTGACAGGCAAGCTCACCCATCCTGAGTAATTTAATGGATGCTGAACAAAAGTTTGAAACTGCTTGGTATATCCATGCAATCATAGATGAAATCAAGGGAGCTTTTTGTGCATTTCGAAGAAGAGCCGTTGCAGTAATTTGTTGGCATTGATCTCTTCCTTCCTGCAATGATTGATTAAACTTTTCAGAGACTGGGCACTCGTAGATCTCGAGTATCATTCTCAGTAATTGTGCTCCCTGTGATTTCCCCGCATCGCGAATTTCACGCGTCAACTTCCAAGCTGAAATTTCTTCATTAAGGCTTACCAATTCATTCAAATCATTTTTCTCAACCGCTTCCACGCAATATCTCAGGTAGGGTAATTCCAGATTTTCTAAACTGGGTAAGATTTGTTGCATGAGAAATTCTTCCAAGTCCTTCGCGGAAGAGACTTGATTAAGTGCCACCATTTCCTCCAATCCATAAGAATGAGCATATCCTCCACTAGGAAAGAGGGTATCAGTGGTTTGGATCAAACCACCCAGCCAATCAAAATTCTTACTTTCAGACATCGATGCGTTCGTCAGGTTATCGGTTTTTATTTTATTGATAATGGTAATTAAAACTCTACCACCTGTTAAAATACTGCAGTAACTTACCACCTCCATGATGATGACCCGTCGCGGCAAGCACAGGTTGAAATACTTCCATACCTTCTTCGAAGGGAATTTGATTACGCTCCAGCATTAGCCGAACTGCAAGATCGCCTTCAACCAATAAATAAGATTCTAAAAATTGAGCAGGGAAATGAAGATTGCCCACCTGCCAGGCTCGATGCGCAGCTTCCTGTTGATCAGGATAGGGAACCCGGAAGACCACTTCCGGTTTTTGATCAATTACATAGTTCTTATCTTCTTCTGCATGGAAACAAATTCCGTGTCTAAGTGGTGAAATTAAATCAAAGCCAAAGTCAGCCCCGTCCTGGGCCTGACCACGCCATCTGCGCTTAGCAAGAACCCGCCTCTCAACGGTTAAAGAAATTGGGTTTTTGAATACTTCAGGATTTATCGGATTAAATTCTTTAATTATTTTCACCGTCAAAAAAGAAAATACCGTTGGGCTAATGGAACGACTTTTGCCGGTTCACAGTACAATTCCTCCCCATCCGCTTTGACCACATAGGTTTCCGGATCCACTTCGATCTTGGGTAGAGAATCATTTAGAATAAGATCTTTTTTTCCAATCTCTCGAGTATTACGAACAGGAACGAATTTCTTTTGCAGACCCAGATCCTTTAAAGATTCGTTTTCCATTGCTGCCTCGCTTACAAAGGTAATCGATGTCGAAGTTTTGGCTTTACCAAACGAGCCAAACTGTGGACGGTAATGCATGGGTTGAGGTGTGGGGATCGACGCGTTGGGATCCCCCATATTAGCAAAGGCAATAAAACCTCCCTTCAATACGAGCTCTGGTTTTACACCAAAAAATGCCGGTTTAAAAAGAACCAAATCGGCAAGTTTGCCCACCGCAATTGAACCAATCTCCTCAGACATACCGTGAACAATTGCCGGATTAATTGTGTATTTTGAAAGGTAGCGCAACACCCGGAAGTTATCGGCATCCGGATGGGTGGAAGATTCAAGCTTTCCAAATTGCCGTTTCATTTTATCCGCGGTCTGCCAGGTCCTGCACAAGACCTCTCCCACTCTCCCCATTGCCTGACTGTCACTTGCCATCACCGAAAATGCTCCGCGGTCATGAAGGATGTCCTCCGCGGCAATAGTGGAAGGTCTGATTCTCGATTCAGCAAATGAAACATCCTCCGGAATTTTCGAGTCCAGATGGTGACAAACCATCAACATATCCAGATGTTCATCAATGGTATTCACTGTGAATGGACGGGTTGGATTGGTGGAGGAAGGTAAGACATTCGGCTCTCCGCACACTTTGATAATATCCGGAGCATGGCCGCCACCCGCCCCTTCGGTATGAAAAGTATGAATGGCCCGACCTTTGAACGCGGCCACCGAATCCTCGACGAAGCCCGCTTCATTCAAAGTATCGGTGTGAATGGCAACCTGCACATCCATCTCGTCCGCAACCCCGAGACAAACATCAATCGTCGAGGGTGTGGTCCCCCAGTCCTCATGAAGTTTCAACCCAATCGCACCGGCACGCACCTGTTCGCGTAATGCTTCAGGGTTTGATGAATTACCCTTTCCTAAAAATCCCAGATTCATGGGAAATTCATCGGCTGCCTGCAACATTTTACCAATATTCCATGCACCGGGCGTGCAGGTGGTTGCATTGGTTCCGGTTGCCGGCCCGGTCCCACCACCCGTCATGGTGGTGACCCCGCTTGCGAGTGCTTCTTCAATCTGTTGGGGACAAATAAAATGAATATGCGAATCATACCCTCCGGCACTTAAAATCATTCCCTCTCCCGCAATCACTTCGGTACCGGCACCCACAACCATGTGGGGATCGATTCCATCTTGAATCAAAGGATTCCCACCATGCCCGACACCGGCTATTCTCCCCTCTTTTATTCCTACATCCGCTTTGATTACACCCAGGAATGGATCAAGAATCGTGGCGTTTGTAATGATCAGATCCAGGCATTCCCGATCGAGTGCCCGGGGAGACTGCCCCATTCCATCACGGATTACTTTGCCTCCTCCAAATTTTATTTCATTTCCATACCCGCCATTCTCCGCAATTAAATCCTTTTCCACCTGAATAAAAAGCTCGGTATCCCCAAGGCGAACCTGATCACCAACCGTGGGACCATACATTTCTGCATACTGTCTTCTACTTAATGATAAACTCATTGGTCGATTACTCCATTGGTTAAATTATTCAGACCGTAGACTTCCCGGGAACCGGCCAAGGCCACTAATTCCACCTCCCGCGAATCTCCCGGTTCAAACCGGGCGGCGGTCCCGGCGGGTACATTCAATCTGAATCCACGGGCTTTTTCGCGATCAAACTCCAACGCCCGATTGACTTCAAAAAAATGAATGTGGCTCCCCACTTGAATCGGACGATCTCCGCAATTACTTACTTTTATGGTGATCGTCTCAAGGTTTTCATTGGCAATAATGTCGCCCTGATCCTTGCAAGTTATGATTTCTCCTGGTTTCATCTTATCGGATTATGTACGGTTACCAGTTTTGTGCCGTCTGGAAAAGTTGCTTCCACTTGGATTTCATGAATCATTTCAGGAATACCTTCCATCACTTCACTCTTCTGTAAAATAGTTGAGCCAAAACTCATCAAATCGGAAACCGAGCGACCATCCCGGGCACCCTCCATGACCTCGTATGTAATCATGGCAATTGATTCAGGATAATTGAGCAGGACTCCCCGGTTCTTTCTGCGCCTGGCTAAATCGGCCGCGACCACAATCATTAACTTATCTTTCTCTCTGGGTGTAAGGTGCATAACTCTTTATACGCTTAGGTGTTTCTTAACCATGGAATCATCCAATTCAGAAGTCTGTCCCTGAGCCACAAAACGCCCACGGTTCATCACTTGAAATGAATGGGCGAACTTACGGACAAAATCAACATACTGCTCGACCAAAAGTATGGTTATCCCCTCCTCCTCCACCAGTTTACGGATGATTTCCCCAATCTGCGTAATCACATTGGGCTGAATTCCCTCAGTCGGTTCATCGAGGACGAGAAGTTTGGGTTGTGTGACCAAAGCCCTTGCAATTGCAAGTTGCTGCTGTTGCCCGCCGGAAAGGTCTCCCCCTTTGCGGTTTCTCATTTGGTCCAATACGGGAAAAGTTTTGAAAACACTTCCTGGAATTCGCCTTTCACCGGTATGAACCGCCTCCAAGGCAACGGAAAGATTTTCCTCCACCGTGAGCAGCGGAAAAATCTGCCTCCCCTGAGGGACATAACCGATTCCAAGAGCTGCCCGTTCGTGGGCCTCGGCCGAAGTCACATCTTTCCCGTTCATAAAGATCTGGCCTGCGGATGGTTTTTCCAATCCGACAATATTTCGTAAGAAGGTTGTCTTTCCGACTCCGTTTCTGCCCATCACACAGGAAATGGTAGCCGTGTTTATCTCAAGATCCAGTCCGCGCAGGACAGTAACTTCCCCATAAGCGAACTCCATGTCGGAAACTTTTAAAAAGGGGGTCATCTTCCTAAATAAGCCTCCATCACTTCCTCATTACTCTCCATTTCATCCAAGTCTCCTTCGGCGAGGACTTTTCCCTCATTCAAAACCGTCACTTTCTGCCCCAATCGACGCACAAAATCCATATCATGCTCGATTACCACAAGGGTATGATCCTGTGCAAGCTCGAGAAGTAAATCGGCGGTCTGTTCCGTTTCAATATCCGTTAGGCCCGCTGCCGGTTCGTCGACCAGAAGAAGTTTAGGCTTGGAAATGATCAGGGCACTGATCGCGAGCCATTGCCTCTGCCCATGACTGAGTGACTTGGCGGGTTGATCTCTCAATTCGGCGAGATTCACTTTTTCAAGAATTTCCTCAATTTTTTGCTTTTCCCCCTCCGTTTCATTCCAAAATAAATTACTTTGCCAGTTCTGATTCCCCGGCAGGGCAAGGAGAAGGTTTTCGTAAGTCGTCAAACTATCAAAAACAGTTGGGGTTTGAAATTTTCGCCCAATCCCCATCAAAGCAATATCCGACTCCTGTAACTGAGTAATATTTCGACCGTCATAATAGACACTGCCAGTGGAAGGCGTAGTTTTTCCGCTTACCAGATCGCAAAAAGTCGTCTTCCCCGCCCCGTTTGGGCCAATTATCACCCTCAATTCCCCATGCCTGATACCAAAGTAGGGAATATCCACTGCCTTGAAACCGTCAAAGGAGACCGACAGGTTCTCGACGAATAACAGAAATTCAGAAGACCAGATTTCTTTTTTTATCTTACTTGGAATGAAATCCCTGTAGGCGAGAAGAGAAGGATTGACTGGTTCCTCTTTTATCAATTCATCGGTATTTTCTTCTGTCATCTCCGTCATCTTTTCTCCGATCCCTCTTTTTCCCCATGAGTGGACGCTGTTTTTAGCTTCGACTTGTCAAACAATTCAATCAGTCCATTGGGGAGATACAAAACTACGAGAATGAAAGCGATCCCCAGAAAAATGGGCCAGTAATCCGGACTCCAGGAAATAAATCCATAATCATGCTCAGAAGTCAGATAATTATAAAGGAGATTAACTGTCAGAGCACCAAGTATGGCCCCACGCAAGGTCCCCCTTCCCCCTACTGCCACCCAGACCACCACAAGAACCGACCGGACCGCTTCCATGTTGGAAGGTGTGACGATTTTCATCTGCGGAATATAAAGCATACCGGCCAGTCCCGCCAATGAGGCCGCAATGCAAAAGGCAAATATTTTGTAGTGATAAGGTTTATAACCAAAAAAGTTAAGGGTTGTCTCATCATCGCGGATCGCAAGGAGCACTCGGCCAAGTCTTGAATTCACAATCCATTTACAAAGAAAAAAGGAGCCAAAAAGTGAAATCAGGGTAAGAAAATAAAGCGACAGCTGAACATTGGGCTCCGAAAGGGAGAAGCCGACATCCGCCATTGAATAATCAAGCTGGTCGAGTTTCCCGTCTCCATTCAGATCCTGCTCCGGATCACTGTTGTGGGAGGCAATCCAAAGGTCCTTGGCGTTCTCCGGGTGAAAAGTGGTTACCGACTCCACCGGGGCAATCACATCGAAACGGGTCAGTCCGTTGGTTCCGCAAAGCTTCATATCGTTACGGCAAAAAACCAGCCACCCTGCCACTGCAATGGCCTGGGAGAGAATAGCAAAATAAACCCCACGGACACGGCTGCGAAAGACAAAATATCCCAAAAGAAACGATACTACTGCCGGTATCAGTAAGCCTAAAGCAATGGTTAGGGGTAGATTCCAAAAAGGTTTCCAAAACCACGGGACCAAGGCGTCCTGAGAGGATTCTCCAACCTCGTAGGGATAAACCACGAATAAACAGGCCGGGAGTTTCCATCCATTCGCATCCACAATTCCTTCCGGTCCACCATGATGAGCCAAATGCATGCCCATCGCGTACGCTCCGAGGCAAAAGAAAGTGAATTGGCAAAGACTCAAAATACCCACATATCCCCACAACAAATCCAGTCCGAGGGCAAGAATCGCAAAAGTCATATATCGGCCAATCATGTTGATCTGACCGATGGTCAGAATATCAACAGAATACAATACCGGGAGCAGGATAAATCCGATGAATGCCAGAACCAGGAATGATTGCCTGGACTCAATAAATTTGTTTTGAGATGAAATCATTTTTTATCCGCAAGTCGCCCTTTCGGAGCGAACAGGCCTGAAGGGCGGTATTGAATAAACGCCACAATGAAAACAAGCAGCAGAACCTTTCCCCAGACCGGCCCGATGACAAAGGTGCCAAACTCCATCGGTTCAATCGCCTTGGAAAGAACCCCAATCCCAAGTCCGGAAAAGAGCACACCCGCCAATTCGCCCACTCCGCCCGTAACCACAACCAAAAAGGAATCGACAATGAAATTAGTTTGTCCCATGTCCGGTGTGACGCCTCCAATAATTGTCCAGCCATATCCGGCCACCCCGGCGATACCGGAACCAAGGGCAAAAGTGAAACGATCGACATTTCTTGTCCGCACTCCCAGACTTCTTGCCATGTCTCGGTTCTGCATGGTTGCCCGGATGAGCATTCCCTGCCTCGTCCGGCGAAGAATGAAATAGACAAAACTGACACAAGCCACACACAAGCCGATTAAATAAAGCCGTGCATACGGCAGGATGATGTCCTGAGCAACTTCATAGCCTCCACGGGCCCAGGTGGGTGAATTTACCCCAATATTGTCGCCATAGCGTATTCGGATAAGTTGGATCAACAGAAGCCCCACCCCCCATGTAGCAAGCAACGACTCGAGCGGACGGTTATAAAGATGGCGCACCACCAGGGCCTCCATAATTAATCCGACCAAAGCGGATACGAGAAAAGCCATAGGCAGGGCAGCAAAGTAGTAGGAATCCACCGGATTCTCGGGTGTGTGCCCAAAATGCATCTGCACTTCATAAGTGACATAGGCCCCGATCATCATCAATTCCCCGTGAGCCATATTGATCACTCCCATCAGACCAAAAGTGATTGCTAAGCCCAATGCGATTAATATGAGCACCGTACCGTAGGAGATCCCTCGAAATAAATTGCCGGCAAGTTCGACAGTATCCTTATGCCCATTCAAAGATCTTTCGATTTTAGAAATTTCCTTGGTAATGGATTCCTTTTTCCCATAGCTAATCTTTTTATCTTCAAATTGTTTCGCAATCACATTGCTGAAATCAGCAATTCGGGCGTAGGCCCGTAAGCTCTTCAACTCTCCTAAACTCGAAAGGGCATCCAAGCGGTCATCAAAACTGTCTTTGCCCTCAACTTTTCCTGCAAATTGAATCAGCCCGATACTTTCACGGGCCAACCATTTGATTTTCTCGTCCCCTCCCTCCTGCTCACTAATTTCCTTAAGAAAGGGAATCGCTTCTGGAAGGAAAGGTGGATCCCCGCATTTCTTCACTCCCGAACTCCTCGTTTCAAGGTCAGGAGAAAAAAGACGGAGTAAAAATTTGGAGGAATTTACAAGGTTTCTGAGAGAGCGTCCCGGGCTAATATCTTCCAGATCAAAAAGATCAGGCTTTGCTTGTTTTCCACCCACTAAAAAAGCTTTTCCAGTTATCGGTTCGAATAAAGGGGCGAACTCATTAAAGTCATCGTCCATTTCAGTTTCCTCATTCACCACAATTCTGACTTCTCCGGATTCGTCAGGCCAGTTGTAGACACTACCCTGACGATATAATTCAAAAAACCTTTCCAACCGAGCGTCCCCGGATTTAGCCAATGAAGTAATTGTATTCGCTCTTACATCATCATCATCAACCGCAAGGGTTTTTAAAAGAGCACTCAAATCAGAGTCCCCTATTTTTGGATCACTGGCCTCGACAGACGGATCAACAGAGAGAAACAAGATGAGGAACAAAAATGTAAAAACTGAATGAAATTGATTCAAAATAAGATTTAAAAACAAAATAAAGCGGGCTCGGATCTCTCTCCGAGCCCGCCAGGATTAAAGTTTAAAATAAAACAGGATTACAGGGATCCATCACCGTTTGGACCACCAGTTGGTTTAGGGAAATTCCCGTCAGGCCAAAGGTAAGAACTGTAGGAATCCGGGGAAACTAACCCGTCACTGGAATAAACGATTTTGAACATTCCATTCTTAAGGATTTCTCCTACATAAACAGGCTTAAGAGTATGCTGATTGGTTGGATGCATTGACTTCTTCCCTCCGGGTGCGTCAAATTCGAGTCCGTAGACTGCTTTACGCACTTTATCGACATCGAAAGATCCACATTTTTCAACCGCAGCTTTCCAAACATATACTCCAAAATAAGCTGCTTCAATGGGATCACAGGTTACGCGTTTGGCACCACCGGGCAAACCAGCTTTTACACAGTACTTTTTGAAACTTTTAACAAATGCCGCATTTTCAGCAGTCTTGACACTTTGAAAATAATTCCAGGCTGCCAAATGTCCCACAAGTGGAGGTACATCCATCGCACGGAGCTCATCCTCAGAAACGGAAAAAGCCATGATAGGGCAATCGTCGGAGGTCAAGCCCTGGTTGGCAAATTCCTTGTAAAAAGGAACATTACTGTCTCCATTAATAGTGGAGAGAATGCAGGCATCGCCAGTTGCGGCGAATTCCTTGACCTTGGCGACAATTGTCTGGTAATCCTGATGATGAAACGGAGTGTACTCTTCCATAACATTTTCATCTGGAACACCTTCAGATTTCAAATAAGCTTTTAATACCTTGTTCGCGGTACGGGGGAAAACATAATCCGTGCCCAGTAAGTAGAACTTCTTACATCCCATTTCCTTGGCCATATATTCAGCGGCAGGCACCAATTGTTGATTAGGAGATGCCGCAGTATAAAATACATTTAATGACTGCTCTTCTCCTTCATACTGAACGGGATAGAAAAGCAGGGCATTATTTTCCTCAAAAACAGGAAGGCATGATTTACGGCTCACTGAAGTCCAGCAGCCAAAGGTGACCGCAACTTTGTCCTCGGTAATCAACTGTTTTGCTTTTTCTGCAAAAAGCGGCCAATCCGAAGCAGGGTCCACCACAACAGCTTCCACCTGCTCGCCTAATACACCGCCAGACTCGTTGATCTCCTCTACTGCCATCATGACAACATCTCTCAGTGAAGTCTCAGAAATCGCCATGGTTCCGCTTAAAGAGTGAAGAACTCCGATTTTAACCGCGTGTAAACTTGAAATTGACATGGTCAATCCCAACAGCGCTGAAAGCGCCACTTTAAACATATTTCTTTTCATTATATTGATTTTATTGATTTGGATTTAATACAGATCCCAAGAAAACATTTTCTTTGCTTAGGGTTTGCAATTAAGTTCCATTTTTTGCGCCAATTTTTCAAAACCTATGAAAAAGACAAATTAAATTACTGCATTTATTTTATTTATCATTTTGCCATATTTAATTCATGTATTACGATCTAATTTAAACCAAAAAAAACGGGTGGACGATTGCTCGCCCACCCGCAACAAACATACTAGACTGAAAGTTTAGAATGTGAAAATAGCCTCAATTCCAAAAAACTCATCTGAATCTTCAATATCGGAATATTCTGCAAGAAGAGCAAGGCTGTCAGTAACCATGTAGGTTGGCGAAACTGTGAAGACTTCTACTTCAGAAGTTTGCGTACCAACGGTTTCTGTAGAGGAAAGACGAAGTGTTAAAGAAAATGAATCGGTGAATCCATAATTACCCATGATTAAATAGGCATCTGTATCATCGCCAGCTGTGCCTCCATTATCTTCATGAGCGGCAATTTCACCACCCAAAAGAAGAGAACCCATTTGATAACTTGCCCAGATGGTTTGCTTGGATTCAGAAGATGAACCATAATCAGCGTAGATGTATTTAGCAGTTAAATTTTCAACGCCGGTGTAGGCTAAAGAATACTCAAAGCTATTCTGCTCGAACAAATCTGCCCAAATTCCTACCGCAAACATGTCAGTGGCGAAATCAATAGACACACCATCCGCATAACCATCATAGAGATAACCATAAGCACCAGTTTTGTAGGCACTGGTTATTTGGTACATGTTTGGCGCGTCATATGCCTCAAAGCCTAGATAAGAGAGCATTCTTCCTGCACTTACACTCAAGGAATCGGAAAATGAGTAAGTGAGAACCGCTTCTTCTACGAATGTGTTTGCTGCTGCATTCGGAGTGCCTGCCCCGTTCTTATAAACTTCGACATCTAAGGCAAATGAAACAGGTCCGGTGCTATAATCAAAGTTTAATTCAACTTCAGAAAGCATGAAAGAAGAATCGTCTGTGTCTACAGGAGGTGTTGCACCGTTATTTCCACCATCGTCGTTTACATAATCCATAACGACGAAACCAGACATTTCAACACCGCTTCCGGTTGGCCCAATTTCAATCGCATTTAGATTGAATACAGCTAGAATACTAGCTAATGATAATAATTTTGTTTTCATATTTGTTTTGTTTGTAGGTTAGTTAGGTTGTTTCAAAACCAAACTCAATGATAGTTTTTAAATAATAGATATCAATCTATTTAATTCATATTTAATTGATATTTTTTATTATTTATTATTAATATTATTCATAATTATATTTATTTATTATTTACATGAATTAAATTCATAACATTGATTCTTGCCCATTCTTTTGGTTTGTAAGATGCTTGATTATGTTTATCCCAAATTTTATAATTCTTTGAAGAAATTTTTGACTATCGGACTTCCTTGGGCTCTTTCACTAAGCGGTGTGTTTTATTTTGGGTTACACCTAGGTTCATCCAATATTAATCAATCCCCTGCACCAACATCCACAATCGGAACCGTAGATCGTGATTTAAAATCTCAACAATTAAATACCGCGCTCAAAACAACCGATCAACGCAGCCAAGATAATATTATCCAAATTCCATCCCAATTTTCCAACCCGACTCTTCCTCCCAACCTTGAGCGGATTATGGAAGGCGGTGACTTAATTGAAAGAATGGGAGCCTATCTCGATGCAGTGCGAGCAATGGATCAGGGTAACGCACAGTCTGTGGTCGGGGCATTTGAAGCACTTCCCAAAGGATACGGTCGGCATTTAGAAATGAAGTTGTTGATGAGAAGCTGGGCTGCAATTGATCCGGAGGCTGCCCTTCAATACGCCAATGATTCATTGGATCCGAAAAGTGAAAGAAGATTTGGAATTTCTGAAGCTTTGGCTGGATGGGCAAACCGTGACTCGCAAAGCGCCCTCGAATGGGCCCGAGCTAATAATTCAAATGAAAATCCAGGCGATAACCCCCTCCTTCTTGGTGTGATCAAGGGAATAGCAGAAAAGAATCTCGACTCTGCCAATCAGATTCTCAAAAGCTTACCCGAGGGCAGTGCCCGATGGCAGGCATCCACTTTTCTTGCTCAGCAATACGCCGAATCGGGATTCGAACAGGCAATTGAATGGGCCAACCAGTTTCCCAAGGAAGATGAAAGAATGCGGGAAACTATATTAGGTCAGATGGGGGCACGGTTAGCCAGACAGGATCTTAGTGCCACTGCTGAATGGGTGAAATCAATGAAAAAAGATGAGGCCTCTCTCCGGGTAATGGATAACCTGCTCACCCAATGGGTCACCAAGGATGCCCAGGCTGCCTCGCAATGGATTGATAACATTGAAGAAGAAGAGAAAAGATATTACGGCATGAAGCAACTCACTTCAAGGTGGGCTCTCCGCGACCCCATTGCCACCGCCGAGTGGTTAAACTCGTTTCCACCCAAGCTTGAAATGGATCCGGTGGTCAATGAATTCGTTAACCGAATATCCACTCGAGATCCGGAGGGTGCTGCGGGATGGGCACTTTCCATCGTTGATCCAAAAGCAAAAGAAAAAGCAGTGACTCAGGCAGTTTCCGCCTGGAAACGGTCCGATCCGGAAAAAGCAAGTGCCTGGCAGAAGGAGAACTTTCCCAATATCAAGTAGTTGGCGTCACTTGCCAATTGTTTCGATAATCGCAACGATGGGTAGAAAAAGGGCAATAACAATAAATCCGACGGCCACGGCAAGAAAAACGATCATCACCGGCTCAATTAACGAAGTCATGCCTGCCACGGCATTATCCACATCTTCGTCATAGTTATCCGCAATTCGAGTGAGCATGTCGGGCAGCTCACCCGTTTCTTCCCCAATTTCAACCATACTGGTCACCATCGTGGGAAAAACAGGTTCTCTTTCCATTTGAACAGCCATCGCCTCTCCATCCCTTACTGAATCATGAACATTGCCCATCGCGTTTACAAATAAACCATTTGAAAGCGTGTCACGAGTGATCTGCAGTGCCTGCAAGATAGGCACTCCACTGCTTAACAAGGTGCCAAATGTACGGGTAATCCTGGAAATATTAGACTTTCCGACCACATCCTTGACTGCAGGTACATTCAAACCCAACCAGTCAAACACTTTGGCTCCGGGCTTTGTTTTTTTAAATAAAAATAATCCGCCCACTGTGCCCCCCATGCCACCCAAAACCAGAATGGGGTGCGTGGAAAAAAGTTCGCTGATGCCAATGACAATTTGAGTGGGTCCGGGAAGGGGTGCCCCCCGGAGCATTTGCTCGAATATTGTCTGGAATTGAGGAACCACCACCATCATCAGAAGGGTGACGATTCCGACTGCAACAAACATGATCACACTGGGATAAATCATGGCGGATTTTACTTTTTTAATGGTTCGAATATTCTTTTCCTGAAACTGGGCCAGACGATCCAAAACCAGTTCCAACACTCCACCCGCCTCTCCCGCTTTGACCATATTCACATATAAGTTATCAAATATCTTGGGATAAGCTGCCAAGCCGTCTGACAAATTTCCTCCGGAAGACACTTTTTCTGAAATATCCTCCAAAATGGCCTTGAATTTCGGTTTCTTTTCCTGCTGTTTGATCATTACCTCCAGACTTCTCAGAAGAGGCAGTCCCGCATGAACCAGAGTCGACATTTGCCTGGTGAAAATGGAGATGTCCTCGGAATTGGGGCCACCTCCCAGTTCGATTGCCAGGATTCCGCCTTTTTTCTTTTTCTTTTTGGATTTGAGGGGCTTGGGGGCTTTTTCTGCTTTCGCCTTCTTTTTGGATTTTTTCGCCGCCGCCTTGCCTTCTGGCTCTAAGGGAGGAGCCGTGACCGGGGCAGGAGCAGCGGCGACCGGTTGCTCCTGCACTGGGACAAGCTGAGAAACCGTAAGTCCGTACTGGGCTAACTGAGCAAAAGCTTGCTCCTCATTCGGTGCCTCAAAAGTCCCCTGAGAAGGTGCTCCATTTTGGTCAGTGGCGGTAAATTGGTATACAGGCATGGCAAATTGTTATATTTTTTTAGGTATATTTCAAGACTTCCTCAACTGTGCTCTCCCCATCAAAAATGGACCGTATCCCGTCTTCCCGCAAAGTGCGCATTCCCTGCTCAATTGCTTTTTGCCGGAGCACTAGGGTGGCGGCACCGGAATTGATCATTTCCCGGAACGCATCGGTGGCCTTAATCATCTCAAACAAACCGGTTCGACCGCGGTAACCGGACTGATTGCACTCGTCACATCCGGCTCCAAAGAAAAACTGTCGTTCACCCAATTCATTTGGATTCAAGCCGAGGTTTTGGAAAACCTCCTAGAAAAACCAATTACAGAAGCGCAATGCACTGCATTTATTAAAGAGCTTATCGAAGCTCTTGATTCCCAGCAGCAGCGTGCTTTTGCATTGTTTGCGCTTGAGCGCGTGATTAATGCCGATGGTGTAGTGACCGAACGTGAACGTGCTTTGGTAGACCGTGTGAAGGAAGATATTCTTGCCAGTGCAGACTCTCAACTTCTGGAGCGGTTTACCCGCTTGCTACATAAGGCCCTCTCATTCCGTCTTAAGGCGTGCCACAAACCCCTCAAGGACGACTCTCTGGAAAACTTCATCCAAGAGAAGCTTAGCCTTATGGGGAAGCAGGCTATTGCCCCAGACCTCCCTGCAGAAGAATTACGCAAACTCTGCTTGGCTGGTATGCTTATGGCTCGCGTAGTCTGGGCGAATGAAACCATTTCAGATGCAGAGATTCACTCCTCAG
>CAJWWH010000038.1 GCA_913048545.1 uncultured Opitutia bacterium
GTCCTTAATTGTAGGTCCTTTATTTCCCCGGTTGTTGTGTAAGTGCAGATACCCAACGGCACAGACATTTCAATCTCACCGTAACGCATGCCCACCCTCCTTCCTTCGACATCACAGTCAATAACCTTTTGCTGGTCGATCCATACCCGAAGATTTTTATCAGTAACCTGGAGTTTGATATCATACCATTTCTTTTCCTCAAAAATGAAAGCGTCACCGGTTTCATTTTCAGATGCGTCAAAATCATCAATACTTGAAATTCCGATCAGTGCACCTCCCCATCCGCCAAGAATTAGGGTTGCATGAGACTCTTTAAACGGGAAAGTTAATCCGCAGAAAAAATCACTCCCTTGAGTGCGACGTGCCCCCAAACTGATCTCATAATTTACCTTGGGTAATTTAATTTGATTTTTCCAATGAACCCCGGTCAATTCCGCACCCATCTCTAATATCAGGCTGCCATTACCGTCTATTTCGATTTCCCCCCTACCCGCATAGTCTGTAATTAACCAATTATCCAAGGACGAGCCGTCAAACAAATGAATGATAGAAGAAGATTTTTCCTCAACCGGTGCATGACTCTTTTCAGGCAGGCAACCCAGCAGAAAGAATAGTGGCGAAAGAAAAATTAGCTTGTTCATAGATATAAAAATATAAATTTAAAGAATTTTATCCCTAGTTTTAATTTCTAAGATGAAAATTCAACCTTTAAGCATAAGTAATGCAGAAATTTACACGCAGGTTTAAAACCAAAAAGACAAGGGTGAACCGTATGACTAAGTCAAGGGTTTTGGTCTTTCAATGATTTCCACCTCGTATCCATCAGGAGCATCCACGAACGCAAACACAGACCCGGAAGAGCTTTGGGTGGGACCATCACTTAGAATAACACCTACCTGTGCAATATGCTTTTGAAAGTTTTGCATGCTCTCAACCTCAAAGGCAAGGTGCATTAAATCTTCCTGAACCACAACGGGACCGGAACCAGGAAAAAAGGTTAATTCTATTTCCTCATCGCTATTCGGAACGCTCAGAAAGACTAACTTGGACCCGCGGGGGGATTCGTGGCGGCGCGAAACTTCAAGCCCGAAAACAGATTGAAAAAATTGAACCGTTTCATCAAGATCACTCACCCGTAATCGTGTATGAAGGAACTTACTCACGACAGAACTCATAAAAAAACCCGAACCTTCCCTTAGAACGAGAAAGTTACTTTGTTAACGCCAGCTTCGGAACAGGCATTGAGCACGCTGATCGCAGACTGGTGCTCTGCAATTCCAGAAGATTCAATCTGCACCTTTAGTTCTGCTTCAGCTTTTGTTTTAGCACCCGAACTGATCAGTTGGTCACGCATGCCCTTTTGCACTTTTAAATTAGACACTAAATCAGGCATTTCAAAATCCAATCCATCTTCAATCTCCGAACCATTTAAATAAACTTCTCCGGTATCTCCAATTTTTACATTCAACATATCCATCGGTGTAATATCACTGCTCTGAGGTTTCCCGGGCAGTTGAATCGATAATTCGGCCTCTGGTTGCTTAAGCATGGTAGTAACCATGAAATAAATAAGCAGTAGAAATGTAACATCAATCATCGGAGTAAGGTCTACTTCATCCTCTTCACCTAAAATTTTACTAAGTGCTTCCATTTGATCAGGTGCCTACTTGCCAAGTTCCGAAAATAATATCTGCCTGTCCGGCATTTCCGATTACTTTCATTACATCCTGAACCACAGCATGAGTCACTTTCGGATGAACGCGTAAAAACACTTTCCAGTCAGGATGCCTGCGCACCGCGGTTGCAATCGCTTCCAAATCAATTTCCTGTTCTCCCCAATAAAATTTCTGCCCCACAGGAGTGTCATCGATACTAATAATAGTACGGGGTGGAGGTTGCTCTTTTACGCTTGAATTTCCGGCAACGGGGAGAGCCGAGAGTTCAATATACTGTTCAGACATTCTCTGAGCGACCACCATGAAAAAAACAATCAGTAGAAAAACCACATCAATCATGGGAGTTAAATCAGGGGAGTCGTTGGACTCAGGTGGTTTATATCCACTCATTAACCGAAGAAAATTATATTCAAATTAAGCGGGAGGCATTGGTGGTGCATCTGGGGCAGGCATTCCCTCAACCGGTGCCTCTTCATAATATTCCTCACCTGCTTCTTCACCACCCTCTGAAAATCCGCCTCTGGCTGCTCGAACCAGGGTGAAGACCATTTCTCCTGCGACTCGGTTTACTTCCGCTACAATGGTTCCAAATTTTGTTTTATAAATGAAATAGGAAATGAGAGTGGGAATCGCAACCACCAGACCTGAAGCGGTAGTCCATAACGCACTACCAATATTTCCGGCCATTTTTTGACTCGACTCTCCGCCCATTCCCGAGCTTTGCAAAACTTGGAATGCTCCAATCATACCGGTAACAGTACCAAGAAGACCAACCATTGGAGCAATTGAACCCACGGTGTTCAACAGGTTTATCCAGGTAAAAGGCTTGGCCAACTCTAAACCGGAAGTTTCTTCCAGTCCTTTTTCAATGGATTCAATATCCAACTCATCATCCTGAATCCGGGCAAGTCCTCCTTTTAAAACCGCAGTAACTGGAAGCTTATATTGTTCACATAGAGCCATAGCCCCCTCCACATTAAGATTTTGCAATTCCTGCATGATTGGCTGGACGACATCGTCTTTGACAAAGGCTTTTTTACGAATGGCAATGCCATTGTAAATGATCAAGGTGAAGCCTGCTAAAATTAAAATGATAAAAGGAACAAGGAAGGGTCCAAGATTATCGACCAGGGCGGAACCAAAACCCTTTTGTTGTGCTTGAGCCACATGAGCGAAAAAATTTGGAGACAAACTGGAAAACAATATTCCAATAATGCTGAATTTACGGATTAAGCCTGATTTCATAATTTTAATTGATTGATATGCTTAGGATTACTTGTAAGAGAAGATGGGTCAAGTGTAGGATTTATTTAAGAAGCCGGCAGGGAATCCAAGCGTTTTTTACTTTCCACTGCCCACTTTGAGCCCTTGTAGAAAATAGAAACTTGTTTGTATACATTTATCGCCGCTTCATTAAGACTTAGTTTTTCGTAGGCGTCGCCCGCCATCAGGAGTGATTCGGGTAGCCAATCCAAACCCACCCGGGCACTTACAATACCCTCGGTGACCTCCAAAACGGACTGACGATAGAATTCGGCTGCTTTTAATTCATTACCCCCCTGTTCGAATTGGCGGGCATACTGAACACGAAGGAGAGCCCGGATTAACTTGTAAAGAGAATATTCATTGGTTTGCCGGGCAGGAGGTTTCTCATCCAACTTCTTCACTGCCTGCATGGCGGTGTTGAAAATTTTCCCCGCGGGAGCTTTGTATCGTGCATCTTTAAGTGCCGCTTTTGAATAGGACTCGTAAAGCTTAATATAACAATATATCGGCCAAATCTCGACGAGTTTTGCGTAGGGACTGCCGGGAGATTTTTGCACAATCGGACCCAGTCGAGCATACTCGGAAATCGCATCATTATAAAGCCCTTGTATACGTAAGGAATCGGCTAGCTTTAAATAGGAGGCATGATCCGCACTGTTATTTCTTATGGTGACTTTTTGCAACAGTGCCCGGGCAGTTTTGGCTGACTTTGAATTCGCCCGAATCATTTTACTTGCAAGTTCGAGGGAAGCCTCAGAAAAATCACGGTATCCAAAAGAATCAAGTTTGTTTAAATTGAGCCTTGAAAGAAGATAAAATGCCTCATTGAACTGTTCCATCGCAATCAGAGCCTTAGCATAAATTAGGCAATTATCATGAATGGCAAAGTACTGCTGTGGAATATCAAGAAAGCGAAGGGCTTTATACATAACCGGTCTTATGCCTGGTAAAAGTTCCTTGCTGTACTGTTCGTTTGAGAACATCTTCAGCGTTTTAATGGCATCCGCTGGCCAGTCGTAAACAAATCCTTTAATGTTCTGCTTCTGAAGACCACGCAGTTCCAGCTGCATTCTGCCCGCACCCTCCATTTGGGCATAAATAATTCCCTTTTGTCCGTCCACACCTAGCAAACTTCCCGGTTTCCCTGCGTTACCGACATAAATCTTGACCGGTAATGAACCAGAATGAATTTTAAAGTAATCCTGTGCTTCCTGGGCAAATGAAAACAAATTTCCAAGTAAGAAAAAGACTATAACCACATTTGCAATTCTACTTTTTTTCATTTGAGAAACTTTCTTTGCCAATCAACAAATTGTTTTTCCACTTTCCTCATTTGATCAGAATCTCCGGTGTTTTCATAACAGCGGATTGCCTGCTCGAATGACTTCGACGCCCATTTTGTGGCACTTGGAAAATTCAAAGTTGTATCTAGATAATAGTAAGCAGCACCAGCATGATCACGGATTGCCCGCTTGCACTCCCCCATCATAAAAGATGACTGTGCCCGCTGTTCCAGGCTGGTATCCGTATCTCCCCGCACTTCCTCGAAAGATGAATTTGCACGATCGAACAAACTTTGATCTTTCGTGCTTTGTCCGACCTCATAAAGCGACTCACCCAATCGGATACGGGCGTCATTTGCCATATCGTGCCATGATGAATTGGAGAGTGCTGATTCATAGTGTGAGACCGCGGTTTGGTAGTCTCGTTCTTTTTGCTTGGCCTGTCCTAAAATATAAAATGCATCAAAAAGAAATTCTCCGCCTGTATCTCCAAACACACTCACCAAACGTTCCATCGCAGCAATTGCGTCCTCGACTGCATTTTGAGCCAGCAGTTTTTCGGCCATCCACACTAAAACCCCGGGACTCGCTGCAGGGAAATCACTTTTCTGTGGGTTGTAAGTCCCTCCGGATGTTGATCCCACTCTATCCAAAATTGCACGCATACGAAGTTCAAGTGGTTTGTTATCGTTGTCTTTTGCATCCTCCAGGAGTTTCGAAAAGGCGACCGCTGGAGAAATTTCAGATGGAAAACCCTGTTGGAAGGTACGATATTTCTTCAGGTAACCTTTAAACTTCGCAATGATGGTGGGATTTGAAAAAATCGCACCCCTTGATTTGACGACATCGCTGTAAATATCAGGATCCATACCCTCATAGGAAGAGGAGAGGAAAGGGAGGAGTTTTTTTCGGTCATTAAGAATTTCCTCAACCGTTCCAGATATTGTATCTTCGATTCCCTTACGGTCTCGATAAGTAAAAGTGACCGCCTGAGCAGGATTTTGCAGCTTTTCCAAAAGATCAAGGGTTCTACCATACAACTTGTCGTACTCTTCGTACTTCTCAATATACTTTTTTAATATACCATCCACACCCACATTACTGGGATCATTTCCATATTTTTCTATATCCTTAAAGTAGAGGTTGAGCATGGCGGAAGGTCTGCCCAGCATTTCGTTCGCAAAGCCAATTTTTTCGGTCGCTTCAGAAATTCTCGCACCTTCCGAGTTACCAAATTTTTCAGAGTAGTCCGCAAACAGGCTTTCCATATTGGAATAGTACACATGGGAAGCCACTTCAAATAATTCTCCGTAATCAATTGCTTTATCACCATTCAAATCAAAATCAGAGAAGGATTTGCCGGATTGAATGCCGATCATTGAAAACTCTTTGGACTGTAATACTTCATCTTTATTTTTATCAAAAGTAAGGTAATGATCCACGACCCCTTCAGGATTTTCAGCGACCCTTTCAATCAGTCCGCCTTCGTTAAAAGTGGCATCGGTGATCAACCGGATTTCCTGAGTCTTTTCACGAACAAAACCGTAGTTGGTTTGCGCGTCCTTAATCTGAGTGAAAGTGGGTTGCTCATCCGGCTTTACATCACTGATCGAGAGATCACCAAGACTGAGGTAAGCTTCAGCAACCATCTTGTCTTCCGGGAATTCCTTGACAAATTGCTGAAACAAACGAATTGCATTCGGGTTATCGGTTGAACCCTGATAGGCAACCGCTAACCTGAAAAGTGCATCCTTGGCAAATTCTTCATCAGGAAAATGGCGGGCTTTTCCACCTTCACTCCATTTATCGTTAATTGATTCCTTACCGGAAGAAACCGTCTTACCACCACCAGCCTTATCGGAAATTTTCCATATTGATCCGTTGAACCACATAAAGAAGCCCTCCCCATTGGCATAGACTGGTTTTCCATTTTTCTCTTCGGCGGTGGGTAAATACACGCCGTTTGGGTTGGGTAAAACTTCGGGTTCAGGTTCCTTCTCTTCAATCTCCTTTGCTGCGGGAAGTGCTTCAACGGGGGCCTCCGATTGCTCCGAACTGACATCCACTGGAGTTTCGGGTGCAACCTCAGTTTCGTCTCCCCCACATGACACAAAAAAAGAAAGGAGGGGCAGAAAAAAAACAGGATGCCCCAGAAATAAATTATTTCTATTCATCCCCAATTCCCTCTTCATCCTGGTAGGCGGACCCTCCAACCGGAAGACCTTCCACATTAACTCCCACAACCGCACCGAGCAGTGGTTTTGCGTCCTCAAACTTTCCGGATGCAAGCAACGCCAAACCACTCATGTAATGGGCAGTGGGCATAGCCGGGCTGTTATTGAACTCAACCCGGTTAACATACCCTTTCGAGCGGTTCATTGCACCATTTTCAAACCCGGCAAACTTCTCCAATAAACCATCAAATTTTCTGCGTTTAAAAAATACAGATCCCATCATTCCCACAAAATCCTTGGCGTATTTATGCTCGGGCATTACTTCGATAAAGTCATCACAAAGGGCAAAAAAGCGTTCATAATATTCGAGTGATTTAACCCTCGCTTTTTCTGCCCTGTCTTTATCAGCTGTACCCATAGCGGACTGAAGGCTAACCGCAACTTTCTGGAGTGTTTCCGCTTCCTGCCTGTATGCATTTGCCATAATGAAAGTGACATCAGCCCGGAATGCTTTCCATTCTTTTTGGGCTAGATATTCTTCGCCGAGCTCAATCGATTTCTCGCGATGTTTAACCGTGTTCGCAGAGGCGAATGCTGCATAAATGAAATTCTCCACACTCTCGTGCTTGGGGAAGTCCTTGTACAACCAATAGAATCCCCAAAAAGACTCCCAATCCCGTTTGGTAAGCTGAAAATTATCCGCCTTTCGCCAGCGTAAGACCGTGGTGAATGGCGGTGTGTCCTGAGCCAGCTTTAACTGCCCTTTTGCGGTGGTAAGCTTCATCGCAATCGAATTGGACTTCTCCTTGAGGATTTCAAGGCGCCGTTTTGGCATGGTTCCTCCCTGCAAAGCGATAATTTGCTCATATTGGGAAAGCTCGGCTTGTAATTGTTTTTGCCTTTCAGTGTAAAACGCAACGATTTCCTCCGTGGTCATGGTGAGGGCGTAGAAAAGGGACGCCTCCACATGCCGTTCTTTATCCTTTAACTGTGCTGCGCCTTGCATCAGGTTGACATTAAGACGAAGGTCATAACGAGCAGGTGTGTCCCCGGATAAACGGGGCAATAAAGGAAAAACTTCATCGATTCGCTTGGTTTGAACAAACATTTCCGTGAGGCAGGAAACCGCATACGCAGAACGATCCTCATCTTTGGCCATATCTCCAAATTTAAGAAGTTCCCTAAATGCCGGCTCCCCCTTTACCCAGTCCTGCTCAATGTGATAGCATTGTGCCCGTCCAAAGTAGAGATTCATGAGTTCGGAGCGCTTCAAGATCTGCTTGCGGTAAGGTTTGGCGGAATCCAGGAGCAACTCAATCACGAGGGCAGCCTCTTTCCATTCGTGAAGTGCCCGGAGACAATCGGTTCTTTTTTGCAAAGCCATAACCGCTTTGGAATCGTTGGGAAACTTTTCCGCGAAAAAACCGAAGGCGGCGGATGCTTTGCCAAGAAAATCTTTATTTCCTGTTTTTCCAAAACTCTGTAAGTATCCAACCCCGCGAACAAATCCGAATTGTTGCAGAATTTTTTCCACCTCTGGATCCTCCTCGTCTTCAAAGCGAACTTCCAACTCATCCAACAAGGGAGACGCTCCCGCAAAATCGCCCTGCCCGATTAAAGCTTGTGCTTCCGAGATTACCTGCCTCAACGGCATATCAGATGGACTTTGCCCGAAGGAATTAAATTGGAAAACCAATATGCCCAATAATGATAAAAGGTATCTTGTAGTGAAAAACTTTTTGGATGTAGTTCTTAAAAGGGGCATGAATTTAATATGGGGAAGGAGGACAATAAAAGAGAATCGGCGAATGCCCCGCAAGCTTTTTTCTGAGATTAAATGGATCGTAAATACTCAATAAATTTTTTACACGCAGCAGGGGCACTCCAAAACAAAATGATCCTTGGAAATCTCTTGCATCTCCAGCTTTTTTCCCAAGCTTTCGGAATATTTCGCCGCCCCCACCCTGTGACCAAAGGCACATCCCGCAGGCGGGTTAATGGGAGAAGGAATATCTCCGGGGATAAGTATCCGGTCTTTTTTTATTGTCGGATCTGGTATTGGAATCGCAGAGATTAGGGCCTTGGTGTAAGCGTGGGCCGGATTCGAATAAAGTTCTTCGGCGTTTCCTATTTCGACAATTTTACCCAGATACATAACCGCAATCATATCAGATACATGCTTAACAACTGCGAGATCATGAGCAATGAGCAGGTAGGTCAGCTGTAATTCTGCCTGTAAATCCATCAGCAAATTTAGAACCTGACTCTGTACCGAGACATCCAATGCGGACACTGGTTCGTCCAGCACCAAAAGTTCAGGATTCAAAGCCAGGGCCCGGGCAATGCCTATTCTCTGTCGCTGACCGCCGGAAAATTCAAAAGGATAACGCTTGGCAGCAGTTTCAGGTAACCCTACCTGTTCGAGCAATTGTACAACCCGGTTCTGCCTCTCTTTTTGATCACCCACTTGATGAACATCTAAAGGCTCACCAATGATCGTACCAACTGTCATTCGCGAATTTAAGGATTCTGCGGGGTCCTGAAAAACCATCTGGACAGATTTTCGGAAATTGGTTTCCGCGTCTCGTCCAATGACTTCCTTCCCTTTAAATCTGATTGAGCCATGGGTGGGCTCAATCAATTTAACCACTGCCTTGGCCAAAGTTGATTTGCCGCATCCTGATTCTCCAACCAAGCCGAGAGTCTGTCCTTTCTTTAAACACAGAGTCACACCATCCACCGCCTTGCACGCCCCCACCGCTCTTCTGAAGATTCCGCCACGGACGGGAAAATGAACCCGAAGATCTTCAATTTCCAATAATTTTCCCCCGTTGGTCATGGCGATGAGCACACAGGGCAAGCTTCCACCCAGTGCCCTGAATTAATTTCAATAAAAGGCGGTCTTTTTTCTAGTTGTTCCATGGTATGCTCCGAGCCACTTCTGGGTGCAAAACGACAACCGGAATTCAATTCCGAAAGACTCGGCACCATTCCATCAATGGTCGAAAGTTCAGTTTTGGGAATTCCATCGAGACGGGGAATCGATGAGAGCAGTCCACGGGTATACGCATGCATCGGGCTGGCAAATAATTCCTTTACAGGGGCCCGCTCCACCATTCTGCCTGCATACATCACACATACTTCATCGCATGTTTCTGCAATGACTCCTAAGTCATGAGTAATTAAGAGGACTGAAGATCCAAGTTTATCCTTTAGGCTTTGCAAAAGGTCAAGGATTTGAGACTGCACGGTAACATCCAGGGCAGTGGTGGGTTCATCGGCAATGATCAGCCTGGGCTTACATGCCAATGCAATCGCGATGACAACGCGCTGCCTCATTCCACCCGATAACTGATGAGGGTATTCAAAGACCCGGTTTTCAGGAGCAGGAATTCCAACCTCCTCAAGCATTTCAATTGATTTTTGCCAGGCTTCTTTATGAGTGATATCTTGATGGAGGAGAAAAGATTCACTGATCTGATCCCCAATCGACCGGACCGGATTTAATGCATTCATCGGTTCCTGAAAAATCATTCCTATTTCATTTCCACGAACCTGCCTCATTTCATCGGGATTTATTTTCAGTAAATCCTTCCCTCCAAAATGGATACTCCCGCCGGTTATTTTTCCGATCGGTCTGGGTAAAAGCCGCATAACCGAAAGTGCGGTTACACTTTTCCCGCAACCCGATTCCCCAACCAGTCCAAGAGTTTGCCCATGCTTCACTTCAAAATCGACCGCATCCAATGCCTGCACCTCCCCCTCATCAGTGGCAAATGAGACCGAAAGCTCTTTCACCTCCAATAATGAATCAGTCTTTGCTTCGCCGGTCATAAGGATTGGAGCTCATTCTTATTTTGCCTCATACTTTTTATATTCACGGACAGTTGGCTGAGCAGAAACGGGTTCGCCTTTTTCCATGGCATCAAGGATTTTTTTCTTCGCTTGCGTATCAATCCAAAAAACCTGAAATTCTTCGTAATCCGTTGATTCTTTGGGCCCCCAATCATCTGGAAACTGAAGCCAGCTCCAATGCCCCGCCCGAAGCCATGGTTTTTTCCACGCGGGCACCCAAACCGCATGGTCGTGAATCATTTTACTTAAACGATGCGCCATTTCAGTGATCTGGGCAAGGTCCTCCTCTTCCCGGTATTGATTAATCAAATGATCCAACTCACGAATCGCGGTCTGAGTGAAATTATTAGTACTCGTCTTCGTGGTAATCCCGGGTTTTAAATCTCCATTTTTCTGATACTTTAAATCCCCTTTTTCCTGATAAGCATTATCCGAATGAAAAGGTTCCCAAAACCGGGGGAAAAGCTCCACAAAAGTACCAAATGCGGAAAAGACAACCTGATGATTTTTTTCATTCGCCATTTTCCAGGCTGCCGTTTGCTCGAGCACTTTTAATTTGATTTCCAACCCAGCTTTCTTGGCCTCCTCCTTCAGTACGACCAGAACATCTTCAAAATGTTTATAGCCAGTCATTACTTCAATGGACAATTTTTCTCCTCTTTCATTTACTAGGATTCCACCCTTTCCTCTTTGTAGGTACCCGGCCCGGGCAAAACTTTCGACGGCTTTGTCCACTGAGAATCCCCGGGCCTTCAGGTTCGGGTGGGATCTGTCACCAAACCCATCCGCCACTGTATTCATCCGAGCAAAATCTCCACGGAAGATTCTTTCTAGGACAAGATCAAAATTCATTGCATGATGAAAGCCAATCCGAACATCAAGGTTGTCAAGCGGGGGCTTTTGGGAATTGAGCCTAAGAGCGTAACTGGGCGGAGGTGCCTGGTTAAAAAAAGTAACTTTCGTAATGTACCCATTTTTCACCAAAGGGTGAGTATTTTTTAATTTTTCATACCAGAACTCGGTTTTGGCCAACCCGAAGGCATCGATCTGTCCTTTAAGAAAGATCTCAAATGCTTTATCATTATCCCGAATCACGCTCACCTTGATCTGGTCAGGATTGAAACGATTACGAAAAAACAGTTTATCATTGGCCCACCAGTCATCCTGCCTTACCAGCGTAACCGATTTTCCTTTGTCCACATTTTCGGGTAATGCCACATAAGCACCCGTGGTTGGTTCCGGATCCCACTGATATTTCGTTAAATACTCTCCACCCAGTTCCGTGTAAAAATGCTCGGGCTTGGGCCGGATTGAAACCCGTTCCACAATGTCAGGCTTTGCTTTGTAAAAGGTAATTGAAAGGGTCTGTTCGTCATATAACGTGACCTTTTGGAACTTATCCTTTCCGTAAAAATCATTATACCAGGGTGCCTGTATATGCTTGCTTCTCATGAAGTAAAAAAAGAAAAAATAATCAGAGGCTTTAACCAAATTTCCGTCACTGAAACGGGCATTCGAATCGAGGCGAAAATAAACAGTCCGACCGTCCTTACCAACCGCCCATTCATTGGCAACACCTGGATAGTACCCATCGGAATTAGGGTGAGCATGGGTTAAACCAATCACATTATTATCCAGGAGATAACTGCGGAATCCTCCATTCGCATCGGGGCCAATTGTTCTGAGGGTCCGTGGAAAATCACGCATGTAGGCATGAAAGGTCCCTCCCCTCTTGGCCTTGGGGGAAGAAAATTCTTTTTCGCTCGAACCGTCCTGCCATTCTAAATCATCAGGAATCTCCTCGGTTGATAAAATAGAAAAGCAATCCGCATTTTTTTGGTAGAATTCAAGAACATCCTCAGAACAGTGACTCAATAAAGGATGTGGTTTTCCGTTCGTATCAACAAGGCCGGTAGCTGAAGATAAGTTATCGCTATTTTTCAGTGATTGATTGGCATCAAAGGTGAAGTTTTTGTGATTAATTTGTTTGGCAAATTCGAGCACGAATTCCCTCGCAAACTCACGGGCAAGCTCGCGGGTAAATTCACGGTCAATTTTATCCGAGTGATTGGTTCTTTCTTCCGTCTGTTCCGGCGAGCGTTCACGGGGCTGCTTTAATTTTGGGTTTTCACAACCCTGAAAAAAAAGTGCCCAACTCGCAAAGAATGGATAAATAAAGAATTTTATTTTTTTCATATTATTCATAAGTGGAGAATTTTTTGGGATCAAATGCTTCTCTTACCGCTTCACCCACAAAGGTAACCAAAGTTAATGTTAAAACCAATGCGGAGACTGTCGAGATAACAATCCAGGGAGCCGTTTTAAGATTGCCCACAGCCTGTTTCAGGAGTTCTCCCCAGCTCGGTGTGGGGGGAGGTAACCCATAGCCTAAAAAATCAAGTGCAGTAATCGATGAAATAGCGGCGGCAATAGTAAAGGGGGCAAAGGTCACCAGGGTAGAAATAACATTGGGTAAAAGATGGCGAAAAATAATACGCAATGGACCGGCACCGATTACTTTGGCCGCGGAAACATAATCACGGGCCTTCTCTTTGTACACCGCCGCTCGGATATAATAAGTCATACCCGTCCATGAAAAAAGAACCATGATGAACAAGAGAGAGGACACCTGCCAACCAACTCCCCACCAGCCAGGCATCACCGATACCAATATTATGACCATGTATAAAAAAGGCACATTCGCCCAGATTTCGACCAGGCGCAATCCAAGCATATCTGTCTTCCCGCCTAAATATCCCATCACACTGCCCGCACAAATTGCAATAAAGTAAGTCAGAAAAAGATAACCCAGTGAAAAGGTCATTGCGATTCGGAACCCGTAAAGTAACCGGGCAAAGACATCCCGTTCGGTTTTATCGGTTCCACAAAAGTGTCCCGTTTCCCAGCTCGGAGGTGAAAAGCCCGTGGACTCATCCTTGCTGTAGTCCATTTCATAAGGATCAAAGGGAACGATTGGCATTATAATCCAATTCCCAAGGTCCTCCTGTTGGAATTTCTTTTCAAGAGTCCGATAGTCTGTCTCATATTCATAATCGAGCCCAAATTGTTTTCCGCTTATCTGATCTCCGTAAGTTGGAAAATAAAAATCACCATCGTAAAAAACCATCAATGCTCGTTTATTGACAAAAAGCTCACCGGCCAGGCTGAACATATAGAGCAGTAGTAATACTATAAAAGACCAGTACCCTCTTTTGATCGAACGAAAACGACGCAGCTTTTTCTGGGTTAATGGATTAAGCTTAATCATTTTTATTCAAAACGTACCCTCGGGTCCACCAGGGCAACCAGAGCATCAGAAAGTACATTCCCGATCAGCATTAGAGAGGCGGAAAGAGTAAGAACACCCATCACAACCGGATAATCCCGGTCAATCACTGAATTAAAACCGAGCAGTCCAAAGCCATCGATATCAAAAATCGTTTCAATCAGAAATGATCCGGTAACAAAGAGAGTCACCTGGTGGCCCACATTGGTTGCCAGAGGAACCAGCGAATTACGCAGCGCGTGTTTGCGCACCGCCACACCAAAGGAAACCCCTTTTGCCATTGCGGTGCGTACATAATCCGATGACAGATTATCCATCAGGTGATTTTTCATCAACATGGTCACAAATGCAAATCCACCAATCAAATAACAGCAAAGGGGCTGAAAAGTATGTATGATCAAATCCTTAACCTGCTCCCAAGCGGACAGTTCATCAAATCCGCTGCTGGTTAGTCCCCCCATAGGTAACCAATCGAGCTTGACTGAGAAAAACAATAGCAACAGCGAACCCAGTGCATATCCTGGAA
>CAJWWH010000039.1 GCA_913048545.1 uncultured Opitutia bacterium
ATGAAAAGTTTCTATAAAAATTTTTCAATGATTTCGGAAGATAAATTTGACGGATTATTAATAACTGGAGCACCAATTGAACACCTTGAATTTGAGCAAGTGGATTATTGGGAAGAGTTAAAAGAGATTTTTGACTGGACACAAACTAATATACACTCAACGATGGCTGTTTGCTGGGGGGCTATGGCCATGATGTATTTCTTTCACCAAATTCCAAAATACTCGCTACAAAAAAAGGTCTTTGGTTGCTATGATCATAATAATATAAAGCCAGAGAGTAGATATATGAGGGGCTTTAATGATATAGCTTCCGTTCCCGTCAGCCGGTGGTGTAGCAATCTCTTCAACCACTGGTACCGTCGAATTGGCATCCACTTCAGGAATGATCAATGTAGCTTCCGCAGAAGATGAATTCGTATCGTTTAGATTTAGATCCGAAGGAGGCTCAGGAATTTCCTTCGGGGTAATCCCGATCAATTCCACTTCAAAGATAAGTGTCTCATTCGGACCAATCGAGTTGCTCCCACTTTCTCCATACGCCAAGTCGGAAGGGATAAAGAGTTTCCATTTTGCTCCCTCTTTCATTAATTGCAGAGCTTCAGACCACCCCTTTATGACGCCGCCCACCTGAAATGAAGCTGGTTCACCCCGATCAATCGAAGAATCAAAAACTTCGTCATTGATTAGAGTGCCCGTGTAGTGAACTTCCACTTCATCTTCCGCTTGCGGTAATAATCCGGTACCTTCGGCGAGGATTTTATATTGTAATCCGCTCTTTAATGTAATCACATCCTTGCTCTTACCGTTTTTCTCCAAAAACGCATTTCCCATGGACAGATTAATTTCCGGCAGTGATTTTGCCTCCGCGAGAAATTCATTTGTTTTAACCAGTTCCTCAATTCGGGAAAGGAAATAAGAGGCATTCTCGTCCGCAGACAGTTTTGACCGGTAAGTGGTCAGGGATTCTTTGTCACTTTCCGCCAAAGCCTGCAAAGCCAGTAGGTAGTACGCCTCATGACGATCCGTGGGAAGGTACGCCTCATTGTCGGCTAAGATTTCAAGAATTTCCTTTCCTTCATCTCCTTTCATGCTTTCCCCCCTGATCAGAGAAACAGCCTGCCCCAGCAACGCTCGGCCAGCAAGTGGATCATCTTTCAATTCAATTGCAGCCAACTTAAAGTTTTCCGACGCTTCCTCGTAGCGTTTATCGCGGTATTGTATAACCGCGGCCCGGTATCTGGCCACTCCTGCAAGGGAGTCGTCGTAATCGGTGGCAAATGAAAGGAAGCGGTCTTCAGCCCCCTCGGAATCAATGCTTGCGGACAGAAAACGATAAGATCTTTCGGACTGTTTTTCATTTTCCGAACTATCAAGAAAAGTAAACCCGGCCACACTGATGGCAATTAATCCCAGTAATAACAGCAAAGTGTTTTTACTTTTTTTCCACGCCTCCGCTTCACTGTAGGTGTTCTCACCCGCCTGCTCGGCACTCAATCCATCCACCTCGTTCTCGTTGGGAATAGAATCGTCGTTATTTTTTTCGGAATCGGAATCTTTGTTAGTGGCCATTGGGCAAAATAAGAAAGTGTAACATAGTCCTTATTTTTTAAATAAAGTCAACGGCTAGGTTCAAGCGAACCCGGAAATTGAAATTTCATTTACCTGGGCGAATGATGTGATCTTAATAAATAAATCCCTCGCTCACTTGAATTCAAAAAATGAAGGATATCCCCTTTTACATAAATATGAAGACCAAACACAAACTAAAACGTCATCTGGCAAAGTACATAATCCAATCAATGCTGTATCAAGCCTCAGGAAAGAAAAATAATTCATTGGATCAAATTTACTTTCTCTTTTTCTAGCGATGACCTGCCCCAGTTTTTATCGGTTCATTTTGTGGCTGATCCCAAAATCGATAAGGATCTTTTAACCTGATCATTTCACTCAGTAAAAGGGCTTCCATTTCACGCAGCTTTTTTGTGTGAACTGAATGCTCAGCTAAATTAACCTGATTCCTGGCCGGTTTATTACCCGTTTTCGAAATCAAGTCTGCATGGTGATGCTGGATCAATAATTCGTGCGGATTCTGATTAAGGTTGAAAAGCTGTGTTTCCCGAACCTCTCCTTCGAGCAGGTCATATTTAATTAACTTCCAGTCCCCTTTTCTCACTGAGCGCATTCCCGGTTTTGTACCACCACAATACGCTCCGTATACAACATCACGAACAAATTTGCGTTCTCCCGTTAAAACTGGTTGCAAGCTTTTGCCCTGCACAGTGTCCGGTATTTCAATTCCCGCCAAGTCACAAATCGTGGGAAGAATGTCGAGTAGATAGGCGTTCCCGGGTGCTCTCGTACCCGCTCTGATCCCTGGACCACTGGCGATAAAAGGAACCCGCCAGGAATGCTCGTACAAATTCTGCTTGCCCATTAATCCATGCCGACCGACGGCAATTCCATGATCCGCAGTGAAAATAACAAAGGTATTTTCAAGTTCTCCAGTATCTTTCAGTTTTTTCATGACCAGTCCCACTTGTTCATCGATATTTTCAATACAGGCATATTCCCGACCGAGTTCGTTTCTGACCGTCGCTTCGGAACGGGAAGTTTTTACGCCGGGAACACGTTCCTCATCCCGCAATCCGGGGTGACCGTGATGAAAAGGATGCTCCGGCAACCAGGAAACCGGCAACCTGGGTGATTTGGGGTTAATCTGACTTGGCGGATCAACACAATTAACCGCACCGTATTTCTCTAATAAATCAGCACGTCCCGTCCGGGCATCATGGGGATGAGAAAATCCGAAGTGGATCATAAATGGCTTCTTTTCTTTTCGAGAACTTCTCTCATTAAGAAAGTTAAGCACCTGCCGGCCATGCCATTGACTGCCGCTCTCCTCATCAGCATTACGGCAACTTTTATCTTTCACAATTTGAAAGAGGGCATTGGCTAATCCATAACTATTCCCATTTTTACAGGTGCGGAATGTCTCATAACCTGCCCGATTGAAAACCGCCGGAATTGTATTGTTTAAGATATCCGCACCCGATGCCTTGCCCTCTTCTTTTTTGAGATGTTTTTTGCCCCGGGCAGGAAGATGCCACAGGGTACGTCCGCTCATAATCATGGTTCGGGACGGTGAACATACTGCACCACTCATCGAACCCATATGGTATGCTCGGTCCAAGACAATACCCGACGATGCTAATCGATCAATATTTGGAGTGTAACAAACTTTATTCCCATAGGTGGATAAGGTATGAGGAGCCTGGTCGTCGGTGAGAATGAAGAGTATATTCGGTTTTTGCGCGGCAACCGAGATTGTAAATAAAAATAACAAAATTTCAGGACATTTCATTGAAATAGACCTACTGAAACAGTTTCGAACGGTCAAGTTGATGGAGATCAAAAAAGGGAAAACATTATGACCACTCCGCCCCTTATAGAAAATGCAAAATCCCTTCTGACACCGAATCCACGCTCAAAAAGGGGAGCACGGGAAATTATAAATGGAAATTAAAATTACACCGATATTGACTTAATCGAAGACCACAGTCTTGTTTTGATAAACAAGCACACGGTTTTGCAAATGCCTGCGAACCGCAGTGGAAAGCACCAACTTTTCAAGATCCCGCCCTTTCTCGATTAGGTCTTTTGGACCATGACGATGACTAACCCGGGTAACATCCTGCCCAATTATTGGTCCCTCGTCCAGATGTTCGGTCACATAATGTGCGGTCGCTCCGATCAATTTAACTCCCCGGGTATACGCCTGATGATAAGGCTTGGCTCCAGCAAAAGAGGGCAGAAAGGAATGATGAATATTAATCACCGGACAACCTGCATTGGCAAGAAAGTCTTTGCTTAAAATTTGCATGTATCTTGCCAAGACCAAAAGCTCTATTTTCTGATCCTGAATCCATTTTATCTGCTTAGCTTCTTCCTCTGCCTTATTTGCCGGGGTCAGATCAAAATAATGAAAAGGCAATTGATAGGAGTCCGCAATTTTGTGCAAGTCCCTGTGATTGGAAAGAACCCCGGTTAATTCCGCATTCCATTCACCTGACCTAACCCGCAAGGCAAGATCATGCAGGCAATGATCCGCTTTCGAAACCATTATCCCAATCCTTGGCCGGTCATTATGATATCCCAGCTTAACATGCATGCCTAATTCAGACTGAGCCATTTCCTGAAAAGCAGTTCCCTCTTTGGGTGGATCACTAACGGTAGAGCACTCCCATTCAATCCGTTGAAAAAACACATTCTCCTGACGGTCGAGATGTTGGTCGGCGTGCAATACATTGCCTCCCCGTTGATGAATCCAACCCGCCACTTTTGCCACAATGCCGGGCCTGTCTGACCCGTAAAGCAAAGCAGTGATTGAATTCATACTCAAATTAAGATCTGGAATAATCCTGCAAAGATTTAACCGAAAACTTCCGATCCTTAAGCGAACGAATTCCATCCAGGGCAGCAAACGCGGAACCCAAAGTGGTAATAACAGGAACTCCGTGCAATACTGCCTCACTTCTGATTCCATTCTCATCCCTTCGGGGAATTAATCCAAGTGGTGTGTTAATGACCAGTTGAATTTTTCCATTCTTGATCAGGTCGGCTACATTAGGACGGCCTTCACTAATGCGTAAAACACTCTCTGCCTCAATACCATGTTCCTGTAAAAATGCGGCTGTTCCCTCGGTCGAGTAAAAAGAAAATCCCAGTTCTGATAAACCTTTGGCAATAATAAGTGCTTTTTCCTTATCCGAATCCTTAACGCTTAAAAACACACTGCCCTCCAACGGTAAAGAAGGTTTGGCGGCCATTTGGGTTTTGGCAAAAGCCATCCCAAAATCCTCGTCCTGCCCCATCACTTCACCAGTACTTCTCATTTCCGGGGTTAGTACGATGGGAGAACCAGGAAATCGGCTGAATGGAAACACCGACTCCTTAATAGCCCAATGCTTCGGGATTATTTCCTCAGTAAATCCGAGGTCTTTCAGCTTGGCTCCTGCCATCACACGAGCACCCAGCTTGGCCAGGGGCACACCAATTGCCTTGCTCACAAAGGGTACTGTGCGCGAAGCCCGCGGATTTACTTCAATAAGAAAAAGTTCACCGTCTTTTATCGCGAATTGGATATTCATCAGACCAATCACTTTAAGAGCCTTTGCCAAATCGTAAGTGGCTTGCCTCACCTCTTTTATCATTTCTCCGGCCAGATCATGGGGAGGGAGAACCATCGCGGCATCCCCACTATGCACTCCCGCAAATTCGATATGTTGAAGCATTCCCCCTACCACCGTTGTCTCACCGTCAGAAATACAGTCCACATCCAATTCAATGGCTTCCTCCAAAAACTTATCCAGGAGCACTGGTTTCCCGGGAGCCACAGCGAATGCTTCCTTCACAACTTTTTCAAGTTCTTGCTCGTCGTAGACAATAAACATTCCTCGCCCGCCAAGAACGAAAGAGGGACGAAGAAGCACTGGATAACCAATCCTCGCAGCCGCATCCCTCGCATCTTCCGGCTCGAGTGCAGTTTCATTTTGGGGTTGCTTTAGTCCAATCTCGTTCAGGATTTGCTTAAACTTTTCACGATCTTCGGCCAGATCGATACTTTCAGGAGAAGTTCCAATCACTGAAACCCCGGAAGCTTCGAGACCAGCAGCAAGATTCAATGGGGTTTGACCACCATACTGAACGATGGCTCCGTCACACTTTTCCTGATGATAAATTTCCAGCACATCCTCCAAAGTCAACGGTTCAAAATAAAGACGGTCAGAAACATCGTAATCAGTTGAAACGGTTTCTGGATTTGAGTTTACCATAACTGTTTCAAACCCTGCTTCCCGGAGAGCAAAAGATGCATGTACACAGCAATAATCAAATTCGATCCCCTGTCCAATACGATTAGGTCCGCCTCCCAAAATCATAATCTTCTTCTTGTTCGAATGAGAGATCTCATTCTCGTCACCGTAGGAAGAATAATAATAAGGCGTGAATGCCTCAAACTCAGCCGCACAGGTATCAACCAACCTGAAAGTTGTGGAAATTCCGATTGATTCCCTCTTTTTCTTTACCTCGGAAGATTCACACAACCAAATGCTGGCGAGCTGACGGTCTGAAAAACCAGCTTCTTTGGCACTCCTTAACAATTCATATTCTACTTCCTCAAGACTCACTTCACGCAGTAATACCTCGAGAGAATAGATTTCGCTTAATTGTTCAGTAAACCAACGGTCGATGCCTGATTTTTTGGTGATATCCTCCGCATTCATTCCGGATTGAAGAGCGCAGTAAAGGAATTGGGGCCTCTCCGCAGATGGTCTTTTAAGCCCGGCCCGTATGGAAGAATTATCCAACTCCATTTCTCCCAATTTCCCCGCCTCAAATCCTTGTAATCCAATCTCGAGAGAACGAAGTGCTTTTTGAAAAGATTCCTTAAAAGTTCTTCCGATCGCCATTGCTTCGCCCACCGATTTCATTGCAGAGGTAAGGGTGGAATCTGCCTCCGGGAATTTTTCGAATGTGAAACGGGGAATTTTTGTCACAACATAATCGATCGATGGCTCAAAACATGCGGGTGTTTGCTTGGTGACATCGTTTTGAAGTTCATCAAGAGAGTAGCCCACCGCGAGCTTGGCCGCAAATTTGGCGATGGGGAACCCCGTGGCTTTGGAAGCCAGTGCCGAACTGCGTGAAACACGGGGGTTCATTTCAATTACCACCATCCTGCCACTTACAGGATCGGTGGCGAATTGGATGTTACTCCCTCCAGTCTCCACTCCAATTTCCCGTATACAGGCAAAAGAAGCGTCCCGCATCAACTGATACTCTTTATCTGAAAGAGTCATGGCAGGTGCCACAGTAATCGAGTCACCGGTATGAACTCCCATCGGGTCAAAATTCTCAATCGAGCAAATCACCACACATTGATCCTTGTAATCGCGCATGATTTCCATCTCATATTCTTTCCATCCGAGAAGGCACTCTTCGATCAAAACCTGACTGATTGGCGATGCATCAATTCCGAGTCTTAACATTTCATCAAATTCTTCCCGGTTGTACGCAATCCCTCCACCGGTACCTCCAAGAGTAAAAGCGGGTCTTAAAATAATCGGAAAGTCACCTAATTTATCCAAGCACGCATCGGCTTCATCGGGAGAGGTGACTGAAAAAGAACGGGCAACATCCAAACCGATCTCCAGCATTGCCTGTTTAAACAGTTCTCGATCCTCACCCTTTTTAATTGCCTCAGGTTTGGCACCAATCATTTCCACTCCGAACTCATCGAGAATTCCAGCATGAAATAGCTCTAGGGATAAATTCAATCCGGTCTGCCCGCCCAGAGTGGGCAATAAGGCATCGGGCCTTTCCTTTTCAATTATTTTACGAACGCTTTCAACGGTAAGGGGTTCAACATAAGTCGCATCGGCAAATTCAGGATCCGTCATAATGGTTGCCGGATTGCTGTTAACCAAAGAAACCCGGTAGCCTTCTTCCCGAAGAGCCTTGCAGGCCTGGGCTCCGCTGTAATCAAACTCGCAGGCCTGCCCAATGATTATGGGACCTGATCCAATTATTAAAATATGTTCTATGTCGTTTCTTCTAGGCATGCAAAAAAAGGTTTCATTAATAGACCACGAAATGGCCCAAGTGGGTTTAAAAATGTTTTCCCGGATTAAATCAAATCCAATCGAAAACTAGGATGCCTTTTTTTTACATTTCGAACAACAAAAACCAATTTTGAAGAATTTCCGGACGGGTTTTGCGGAGAATGAACAGGTTTTATTGTTGGGCTTGGTATTTTTCACAAATCCTAAAACATCTTTGGATACCTTCTTCAGGCAACTTCCACAGCATACTCCGTAGGAAAGAAATTGTGATCGATCCACGCTTTTGGAAGAAAAAGGACAACGGTCATTGATTAAAGTTATGGACTCAACTCCTATCAAGGACGCATGGGTCAGGAAGAGGGAGAATAAAAATAAAGCACGCATGGAAAATATAAAAATATGGATCTGATCAAAAGACAAGGATTGATTAAAAAACCCTAGGCAATAGGGGGTAAACTTTTACCCACAACCTCATCAAAAGCATCTTTTATTTTTTGAGCCCCTGAGACTATCTGAAAGGTCTTTCCGATACTGTTAAAATTTTGCAGGCACTCAATTATGCAACTTGCAAGATCTTCTCTCGGTAGGTACCCATGAAAACCAAGATCTTCCGCAATCTGAACTCTCCCGGTGCCACGCTCATCAATTAAAGTACCGGGAGCAATAATCGTGTAATCCAATGTCGAAGAACGTAAACGGGCATCCGCCACGCCTTTAGCCCGAAGGTAATGCTTTAGCCGACCCGACTCACTATTCGGATCAGCCCCGATTGCACTGACCATAACGAATCGGCTTACACCTGCTTTTTCACAATCTCCGATTAAACGGACAGCAGAATTTTGATCCACATCAGTTGTCTTATCCGGACCAGTATGCCCGCCAGAACCCGCAGTGAACACAACTGCATCCAAGCCGGGCAAGAAAGAGGAAATACCGGCTTCCAAATCCCCCAGTACAGATGGCACCCCCAACGCAGTAAACTTGGTCTGCTGAAGATTTTCGCGTATTAAACCCACAGGAGAAAATCCCGCATTTCCCCAGAGCTTACCTGATAAAATTGTTCCCACTTTTCCGTTGGCACCGGCAATTAAAACTTTCACTTCCTCACTCGTAAACTTTTATCCCGAAATTGCAAGAAATCGATTGGCAGAATTTGTTCGTCCTTAGCTGTACAAATCAGTAGTGTGTAATCTCTTTTTTTAAAATGTCCAGTACTACCAGAACTCGAATTGCCCCTTCTCCTACAGGTGCTCCGCATGTGGGCACCGCCTACATGGCCTTATTTAACCTTGCATTTGCCCGGAAAAATTTGGGTAAAATGATTCTCAGAATCGAAGATACTGATCAAATCAGGTCTACAAAACGCTCGGAAGAAGCGATCCTGGAATCCCTCAAATGGCTTGGCATCGAATGGGACGAAGGACCAGACAAGGGAGGTGATTTCGGTCCCTACCGACAAAGCGAACGAAAAGACATTCACGCAAAGTACATTCAGGAACTTATTGATATGGGGCACGCTTACCCCTGCTTCTGCTCACCTCAAAGATTGAACGAACTCCGGGCAAAGCAAATGCAGAATAAGGAAACTCCCCGCTATGACGGGCACTGCCTTAACTTGAGCAAAGAAGAGGCTCAGGCAAAAATTGATCGCGGGGAGAAATATGTGATTCGATTAAAAGTCCCATCGGAAGGGACTTGCGTGTTTCACGACGAACTGAGGGGGGAAGTGAAAATTGAATGGAATCAGGTAGACCATCAAATTATTCAAAAGTCCGATGGTTTCCCCACTTACCACCTCGCCAATGTGGTCGACGATCATTTGATGCAGATTACTCATGTGATCAGGGGAGAAGAATGGATCAGTAGTACTCCCAAACATGTGTTGCTCTATCAATACTTGCAATGGGATATTCCTGTTTTTGCTCATCTCCCCCTTCTAAGAAATCCAGATAAATCAAAACTTTCCAAAAGAAAAAACCCCACGGGGATAAACTATTACCGTGATACCGGGTACCTTCCAGAAGCAATGTGCAATTACCTCGGAATGATGGGCTATACCCTGCCCGATCAGAGAGAAATCTTTTCCGTTCAGGAACTTGCGGAGACTTTTGACATTAAGCGGATAAGCCTGGGCGGACCAGTTTTTGATTTGGCAAAGCTAAAATGGCTCAATGGAAGATACCTCAGGGAACAAATGACTGAAGAGGAAGTGGTCAACCGAATGATAGAGTGGAAATTAAACTCTAATTTCATTCAAAAACTTATTCCTCATGCTCTTCCTAGACTCGAAAACTTTTCGGATTTCATACCCCTGTCCGGTTTCCTGTTTGAAGAACATCCTAATCTGGAACTCAGTTCACTTGTTGGAAAAACAGAACCGAATGAAGCCAGTAAATTAATTAAGATATGTGAGTGGGAACTTGAAAAAACTTCCCCCTGGAAACGAGAAAATATCTGCGAGGTTTTTCAGCAAATGGCGCTGAAGGAAGAACTAAAGCTTAAAAATATGCTCCCATTATTCTTCCAGGTAATCAGCGGACGGAGTGTTTCACTTCCACTCTTTGATGCCATGGAAATCCTTGGTCAGGACTTGGTTCGTATTCGCTTACGTAAAGCACTTGAATTACTTTCGACAGAGGGTGCGGGACTGAGTAAAAAAGGACTTAAGACATTGGAAAAGGAATACATGGTCAAATACGGAGACCGTATCGATTAAGACATACTCATATGTTTACATTACTTAATTAAAAAAGATAAATGAATTCAGAGAACAGAGAAAAGAGCCTCGATTTTATTCGAATGCGGATAAAAGAAGATCAGGAAAACGGGAAGAATGACGGATCAGTTCATACCCGTTTCCCTCCCGAACCAAACGGATATCTACACTTGGGACACGCAAAAAGTATATGTTTAAACTTTGGAGTTGCGAAAGAATTTGGCGGTTCATGCAACCTGAGACTGGACGATACCAACCCGGTTGCAGAAAAAACAGAATACGCCGAAGCAATCAGGGAGGATGTCCGTTGGTTGGGGTTTGACTGGGAGAATCGGCTCTTTCATTCATCGGATTATTTTGAACAGCTTTTTGAATGGGCAAAGCAGTTAATTAAAGCGGATAAAGCATTTGTCTGCGATTTGCCCTTCGATGAAATGCGAAAGATGAGAGGCACTCTCGTCTCTCCCGGAAAAAACAGCCCTTTTCGAAATCGTTCAATCGAGGAAAACCTTGATCTGTTCGAAAAAATGAGAAATGGGGATTTCCCAGAAGGTGCAAAAACACTTCGTGCCAAGATTGATATGTCATCCCCCAACATAAATATGCGGGATCCTGTTATTTACAGAATTATTCATAAAGATCACCCGAAAACAGGAGATCTTTGGAAAATCTACCCTTCCTACGATTTCGCCCACGGGCAATCAGATTCAATTGAGGGGATTACCCATTCTTTATGTACACTCGAATTTGAGCATCACCGACCACTTTATGACTGGTTTTGTGAAAACCTCGGCATTCATCACCCACAACAGATCGAGTTTGCCCGTCTTAACTTGACCTATGTCGTTATGAGTAAACGAAAGATGCTCCGATTAGTGGAAGAAGGTCATGTGGACGGATGGGATGACCCACGAATGCCCACTCTTCAGGGGATGCGAAGACGGGGATTCTCCGCCCAATCAATTGTGGATTTTTCCGAACGGGTTGGGCTAGCCAAAAGAGAAAATGTAATTGAGGTTGAACTGCTCGAACATTGCCTACGCCAGGATTTGAATAAAAGAGCCCAGAGAAGACTTGGTGTTTTAAATCCGCTAAAATTAACGATCGAAAACTACCCCCAAGGACAGTCCGAGGAAATTGATGCGGTGAACAATCCGGAAGATTCAAACGCAGGAACCCGAAAAGTTCCATTTTCCAGAAATATATTGATAGACCGCAACGACTTCATGGAAGACCCGCCCAAAAAGTACTTTCGCTTGGCACCGGGAAAAGAAGTCCGCCTGAAATACGCCTACTATGTTACCTGTAAGGAAGTTATTAAAAGCGAGGATGGAGAAATTTGTGAAGTAATTTGCACCTACGACCCGGAATCGCGGGGCGGGGATTCTCCGGACGGAAGGAAAGTGAAGGGCACCATCCAGTGGGTTGATGCCCAAAAAGCAATTCCTTGCGACATCCGCCTGTACGACCGTCTCTTTTCCATTCCCAACCCAGAAGAAACTGCCGAAGGGGAAGACTTTATTCAAAATCTCAATCCTGATTCATTAACCACACTTCGCACAAGTATGACCGAACCATCCATTATGGAAATGGATGACGGCGTAACCTTTCAGTTGGAAAGAATTGGTTATTTCTGTAAGGATAAAGATTCCACCAGCCAAAATCGATTACTCTTAAATCGAACTGTTGCCCTTCGTGATAGTTGGGGGAAATCTAATAAATAAAATTTATATTAAATAAATACCCCTATTTGAAGCTTCATTCGAGCTTGCCTTAAGAGAATTAATGAGAAAAATAAATTTAGTTAACATTATTACTAGTTACAACAACAGCCCAATAAAATCATGAGTAGTCAAGATTCTCAACCGGATATGAAATTATTTTGGGGGTGCTTTATCGCCCTCATCACCACAGCTTTTGCTTTTATTACAAGAGCATTCTTGGTTGGTGATCCTTCTTTTTGGCCAACTACATTTGGCTTGGACCAAGTCCAGGGCCAGGTTCTTTTTGGTGCGGGAATATGGCCATTCGCGATTAGTATTATTGTTTTTAGCTTAATTATCGATCAGATCGGTTATCGGGCAGCGATGATCTTCAGCTTCATATGCTATGCTCTTTATGCTTTCTTAGCTTTTCAAGCTTATGGTGTCGTTTCAGCTGAAGGACTATCGGGAGATGCATTGAAAGCAGCTCAATTAGAAGCCTATGACCTGCTATATATGGGGTCCATTATTCTTGGTTTGGGCAACGGAACGGTTGAAGCTTTCATCAACCCAGTGGTTGCCACAATGTTTAACAAAGACAAAACCAAGTGGTTGAATATACTTCATGCTGGGTGGCCAGGCGGACTGGTGATCGGAGGTATCCTTACTATCGTCTTAGGTGAGCAGGCTGCAGAAGATTGGAGAATTCTCATTTATCTGATTGCTATACCCGCCATCGTTTACTTAGTCATGCTTCTCAAAGCTAAATTTCCAGTCAATGAAAGAGTGTCATCTGGAACCAGCTACAAAGAAATGCTCGCTGAGTTTGGTGCAATAGGAGCCCTCATAGCTGGATACCTTATATTTCGTCAATTAGGAATGGTTTTTGATTGGAGTGACAACATGGTTTATGGATTAACCGCAGTTGGAACAGTAGCCTATGGCTTATACTGCAAATCTTTGGGTCGCCCTCTTCTTATTTTCATGTGCATCATAATGATTCCGCTAGCAACGACTGAATTAGGCACCGATGGTGCAATCACTGGACTGATGGAGGAACCACTGAAAGCAGCCGGCCAACACCCACTACTTGTGCTTATTTACACATCGGCAATCATGATGATTCTTCGTTTCTGGTTTGCCGGTCCTATTGTTGCAAAGCTTGGGCCTTTAGGCTTATTAGCAACCTCTGCAGTGCTAGCCATTGCAGGGCTTTATTTGTTAAGCACCGCATCTGGCCTCTTCGCCGTGTTTGCCTGTGCAACTCTTTACGGATTTGGAAAGACTTTCTTTTGGCCGACCACGCTTGGCGTTGTTTCAGAGCAATGCCCCAAAGGAGGTGCGTTAACTCTTAATGCAATAGCGGGTATCGGAATGCTCGCCGTTGGAATCCTGGGTGGTCCAGTAATCGGAAAGATGACTGAAGATTCAATTAAAGCCTCAGTTGAGGAAGCGACCTCTGTTGAAACTTACGAATCGATCTCAAATGATAGCACCTATTTCCTGGGTGCATACACTGCAATTGATGCCGAAAAAGTTGGTAATCTACCTGAGGAAAACAAGATAAAAGTTGAAGAAGGTATACAAAATGGTAAGCAGGGATCTTTGGCCAGTGTTGCTATTTTCCCTTTCTTCATGCTGGCATGTTACATCGCTTTAATTTTGTACTTCAAAAACAAAGGCGGTTACAAACCAGTTGAACTTTAAAAGTTTTCTTTCATTTAACTTTACAAAAAAAGCCATATCCTTTGGGATATGGTTTTTTT
>CAJWWH010000040.1 GCA_913048545.1 uncultured Opitutia bacterium
TAAATCCGCCCGCTTCGTGCGTTCGTCGGTTCGAATCCGACCCCTACCACCATTCTTTAAAATTTTGGTTTAGTATGGCAGGAACACCAACCCGAGTTGCCAGATTCGTAGTTCTTTAACTTCCACATGTATATTTAGAACCGCTAATAAAGAGAAAAAAAGAAGGACGAATTCAGGATTTGACATGAGGTAGGTACGTTGGAAAATGGACGGCATGAGAAAAGTCATGAAGTGGGTTCTTATAGTGGCAGGTGGTGTTTTGCTGTATTTATACAATGTGTGGTCGGGCAGATTCCCCTAATGAGCAGAATCTCAAAATGGGGGGGCAGTTTTCTGCATGTCGGTGCACTTGGATTAATTATCTCCGCAGTATTTTCAGAATACACCAGTCAGTTTCTTTACGCTCATTATCAAACCTGGGCAGGATGGCGGTCAATTGCGGGCTCAGACCCAAATTCTTTCACTCTAATCATACAAAAAATCACCTGGGCAGTTTTCTTTGTTTCCTGTTGGTTCATGCTTTGGAAACTGGATTGCTTTTTTCTTCCCCTCCCGGCCCAGGTTGAGGAACCTGCTAAGGAGGAAGACCTGGAAGAAAATGGAGCTGAGAATCGAGTCAGGGAAAAACGAAAAAGAAAGGATCCCACTCGCGAGGAGGAAGAAAAGGTGGTTGTGGAAACCAAGGAGGATCTACCTCCCCCCCCTGAAAAAAATTCGGGCGAAACAACGGATAATCTTTTCACAGATGAAGACTATGCTTTTGCAGAAATTTTGGGTCTTAATAAACCGATCGAAGTATCAGTAATTAAATCAACCTACCGAAAAACAATCGCACAATATCACCCGGACAGAGTAATGGCGATGGGTCCCGAAATAAAGGATGTGGCCGAAAAAAAAGCCAAGGAAATCAATGAGGCCTATGAGCACTTCAGGAAGAAATTTGATTTAAACTGATTCCGTTCCTGCAAAAATTTTGATTTCCGGGTCGGTGTACTTCACGCTTGATGAAAAAAGCCAAAATTTATATAATGCTATGCTTTTAAAATTATGACTGACAAATCAACTAAACACGAATTTCAAGCCGAAACCAAACAGGTTCTCGATATAGTGGTGAATTCACTCTATAAAGACAAAGAGATATTCATCAGGGAATTAATTTCCAACGCATCCGATGCCCTCGAAAAATTGCGTCGTTTACAATTGACTGAAAAAGATATCCACGAGGAAGACTTAGAACACGAAATAAAGGTGACCACGGACGACTCGTCGAACACGCTCACCATTCAGGATTTTGGCCTTGGGATGAACGCAGAGGAATTAGTTGAGAATCTCGGAACGATTGCCCATTCCGGTTCGAAGGCCTTCCTGGAAGCCCTTCAATCGGACGGTGAAAAAAATGATTCCCTGATCGGACGGTTTGGTGTCGGTTTTTATAGTGTTTTCATGGTGGCCGATAAAGTTCAGGCATTCACAAGAACCTGGAAAAAAGACGGGGTTGGGCAGTGCTGGGAAAGTGATGGGAGTGGATCCTACACGATTGAAGAAAGCAGCGACCAGCAACGAGGAACCAAAGTTGTGATCAATCTGAAAGAAGATTTTTCAGAGTTTGCGAAAGAAGACAGGGTAAAGGAAATCATTAAGAAATATTCCGCGTTTGTTCAGTTTCCCGTATTTGTGAACGGGGAAAAAGTGAACACTGTCGATGCAATTTGGCTACGTTCCAAAAATGAAATCAAGGACGAAGAGTACGAAGAATTCTATAAATTCCAGTCCAACGACTATGAGGCTCCCCTCATGCGCATGCACTTCAGTGCCGATGCTCCCCTCGAAATCAACTCACTCCTTTTTGTGCCGAAAAGAAATATGGAGAAAATGGGCATGTTCCGAAATGAAAACAAGGTGGCACTTCATTGCAGGAAGGTATTGATCGATCCAGAACCCAAGGCCCTGTTCCCGGAATGGCTGCGATTTTTAAAAGGCGTGGTCGACAGTTCTGACCTGCCCCTCAATGTTTCCCGTGAAGTAATGCAGGACAGTGAATTGCTCAGAAAACTCAATCAAGTTCTCACCAAGCGCTTCCTCCGTTTTCTCAACGAGCAATCCAAAAAGGAACCCGATGACTTTCTCTCTTTTTGGAATGAATTTGGTGTCCTGATCAAGGAGGGTGCGGCCACAGACTTCACCTACAAAGAAGATCTGGCCAAGCTTCTTCGATTTGAATCCACTGCCTTGGAACCTGGGAAGCTTACCGGTCTCGATGAATACATCGACCGTATGGCCAAGGATCAAAAGGATATTCTTTTTCTCTTCGGAAAAAGCAGGCAGTCCATCGAGGCGGGGCCCTACCTTGAAGCACTGCAGGCACGCAGTCTTGAGGTGCTGTTACTCACTGAACCGGTCGACGAATACGTCATGCAATCTGTCCGGGAATATAAAGAGAAAAAAATAATTTCAGCAGACTCGGACGAATTAAAGCTTGAAAAACTTGACCAGGAACCGGAAGGGAAAGCACTCAACAAAAAAGACACCAAGTCACTGTGTAAATGGCTGAAGGAAAGTCTTCAGGAAAAAGTCTCCGAAGTTGAAACTGGTGATCGGTTGATCGATAGTCCAGTTTGTATTGTCGGCGGGGACGGACTGGGAGGGGCTTCGGCCAGACGGGTAATGAAAATGATGCAGGGGGGAGAAGATGCAATGCCTGCCTCACCGGTCAAATTACAGGTCAATCAAAGGCACCCGATTATCAAGGGACTGTCAAAACTGATTGATTCGGATCAGGACACTGCCGAGCTCGTTGCAAACCAGCTTCTCGACAACGCCTTAGCTACCGCCAATCTATTGGATGACCCAAGAGAAATGATCGCACGGAGCTACCAGGCGATTGAAAAACTTACGCAGAACTGAAGATTGGATTGCGAAAAATTACATGGCTATGTGATCCAACCGCATCCTTTGTTTGATAATACCCATAAATTGGTATTGCGAAAAACTAAAAGAATTAATAACTTTTGAAAATGAAAAGTAAATCCCTCAAATTTCGCTTCCTTGCAGGCATATTTTCCTTATTCCTCATTTTGGTATTTTCTTCCTGTTTCGGTGGCGGTGCCAATCCGTTTGCAAAGGACGACGGAGAGGTGGAGGAAAACATTGAAAACCTGATGGGATTGGCAGTGGGAATGACGAAAGGTCAGGTATTTGAGCTTGCCGGTGTCGCCAACATGATTGAGGGATACGATTGGGGAAGTGTATGGAGATACAAAATACGAAAAGGAGCAAAAGGAGGAACCTTAGCTAACAGCGAAGTGGAAAATAGTCTCATGCCAGTTGTATTTGACAACACTGACCGTGTAATGGGTTACGGTATAAAATTTTACGAACAAACTTTAAGCGATCTTGGATCCGGTCAGTTTTAAGCGCAGTTTTATTTGCGAAAATTAATATTGTTCGGTTGACGATTGATGCTGAGTTTGCTTTACTTGTAAGCTTTTCTTAAAATTCAACATGAAAACTACACTTGCCAAAGCGGAAACCACCACTCACGGGTGGAAAATCGTAGATGCCAAAGATCAAATCCTTGGTAGACTCGCGGTCACTATAGCCAACTCCCTCCGTGGACGGGATAAACCCACTTACACCCCACATGTGGACACGGGTGATTTTGTCATCGTAATCAATGCGGACAAAGTCAAACTTACCGGAGCCAAGGAAGAACAAAAAAAATATATGTTTTACAGTGGCTACATGGGTAGTGAAAAGTATCGGAATGTTGCTGATTTCAGAAAAAACAGACCCGAATTTATTATTACCAATGCGGTAAAAGGGATGTTGCCCAAGAACAAACTTGCCAGCCGTATGCTTACAAAACTGAAAGTCTACAGTGGCGAGGATCACCCCCATTCTGCGCAACAACCCACCCCATTAGCGAGTTAATCAATTTCATTTATGAGTGCTAAAATTTCCACTACAGAATTCATTGCCACCGGCAGAAGAAAAACCAGTTCCGCCCGGGTTCGTATAAAAAAAGGAACCGGAATTTACCTAATCAATGGCAGGGATTATTCCGACTATTGTAAAACCGAAGAATTTCGCAAAATCGTATTGTCTCCCCTTGCTACCGTTGAAATGGTTGGTGGAGTTGATATCTCAGTCAATGTTTCTGGTGGTGGTGGTGCGGGACAAGCAGGAGCAATCCGCCACGGACTATCCAGAGCACTCGAAAAAATGGATTCCGAATTGCGTGTACCTTTAAAAAAAGCAGGACACATGCGACGAGATCCTCGCAAAATCGAAAGGAAAAAAACCGGTCAACCGGGGGCAAGAAAAAGATTCCAGTTTTCAAAACGGTAAAACATCTTCTAATCTCTTTAACTCAACCCCCCGGAACTCCAACCGGGGGGTTTGTTTTTTTAATCAGTCAAAACTATTTTATTTCTCAATCATGAATGTAATAATCGTAGGGGCATCCGGATATTCCGGCAGGCAACTGGTTTCCATTCTTGCGGGGCATCCAAAAGTCAACCTGATGGGCGTGACCTCAAGAACCTATGCGGGGAATCCCGTTGAATCCAGCATCCCTCATTTAAGAGGGAAAGTAGAAGGTCTAACCTTTACTAATCCGAGCATCAAAGAACTTTGTGAAAATACGGATTGCGATCTATTTTTCCTCGCCCTACCCCATGGAACTGCCGCGAGTTACGCCATTCCGCTTTTAAATGCGGAAAAAAAAGTCATTGATCTGTCAGCGGATTTCCGACTCAAAACAGACAAATGTTATCAGGAGTTTTACGGTTCGCCCCACCCCGAACCGGAATGGCTTGGGCGGGCAACCTACGGCTTACCTGAAATCCATAATTTTTCCTGGGAGGATTCATCCCTAATTGCTTCTCCGGGATGTTACCCGACCAGTATTTTGATTCCTCTCTTTCCGCTTCTAAAAGATGGATTAATTGAAGAATCAGGCATTGTGGCGAACAGTATGAGCGGGGTAAGCGGGGCGGGAAGAAATGCCACTGAAAAACTTCTTTACTGTGAAAGAAATGAAAGTGCCGGTCCCTATGGCCTTCCCAAGCATCGCCATCTTTCTGAAATCGAAGAGCAACTATCCCTCGCCAGTTCAAATGATGTCATCATTTCCTTTCATCCCCATTTAGCCCCAATGAACCGTGGGATTTGCTCCACTATCTCCGTGTCCGCCAAAGAAGGGCTGAACCGGAAGAAGGTTTTGGATTCCTGGAAAAGCTTTTACCGGGGAAGAAAATTTGTCCATCTACTGGATGAAGGGGAATTTCCTGATGTTGCCCATGTTGCCGGGACTAACCGAATCGATTTATCGGTGAATGAGGACAAAAGAACAAGTCGCTACACAATATGCTCCGCGGAGGATAACCTAATCAAAGGGGCTGGCGGACAGGCAGTGCAATCAATGAATATCTGCCAAGGCTATGAGGAGGGAGAAGGACTGCCGTGAAGTTTTATGAGAACGGGGACGCCCTTACTGAACCCATGGGATTTTTCTGCTCCGGAGTTCACTGCGATGTAAAAGGAGTAAGAAATGGAAAACTTGACCTCGGCATTATTTATTCACAAAAATCCTGCAACGGTGCTGGTGTATTCACGACCAATGATGTACAAGCCGCTCCCGTTCGCTACTCGAAAAATCTAATTTCTGAATCCGATAACACTTTCCATGCGATTGTGGCGAATAGCGGAAATGCCAATGCCTGCACTGGAGAACAGGGAGAGGCGGACGCCAAAAAAATGGCTTCGGAAGTCGCCAGGCATTTAAATATTCATTCCAAGGAAGTACTGGTCTGTTCAACGGGAAGGATTGGGGTGTCCCTTCCAATGAGTCGACTAACCATTGGAATCCGTGACGCCTGTGAAGATATAAGGGATGGATGCGACGGAGCCCGTGCCTTTCAGGAGTCGATTCTCACTTCAGATACCTGCACAAAATCCTGCTCGGCCAAGATACAAAGTTCAAGGGGAGATATTACCATTGGAGGCGTTGTCAAAGGAGCGGGAATGATTGAGCCAAACATGGCCACCATGCTGGCTTTTATAACCACGGATGCAGATATATCCGGTTCTGCGTTACAGGAAATTCTTAAAGATGCCGTGGAAAATTCATTTAATCGGATTACAATCGACGGAGATATGAGCACAAATGACTGTGTTTTGCTTTTGGCTAATGGACACTCCGGCGTAAAAATTGAAAATGAAACAATTGCGGTACAACGAGAATTTAAAGAGGCGGTGCATGCAGTTTGTTCCTGCCTGGCCAGAAAATGTGTTACCGACGGGGAAAAAGTTACAAAATTTGTGAAAGTTCGAATAAAGGGTGCAAAGGACTCACATTCGGCTTTGAAGGTTGCCCGGTGCATTGCAAATTCTTTGCTGGTCAAATCATCGTGGTATGGTTGCGATCCCAATTGGGGCCGAATTGCTGATGCAGCTGGTTATGCAAAAGTGGGACTTGTCTTTGAAAAGCTAGGGATGCATTACAATGATACCCCCGTCCTAATCAATGGCATGCCCTTGATTGAAAATAAGTCAAAGTGGAAAGAAATTGTTTCGCTCGATGAGTTTTCGATTTCACTGGATTTAAAGATGGGCAAGGCTGAGGGGGAAATTTGGAGTAACGACTTGAGTGAAGAATATGTTAAATTCAACAAAAGCGAGTGATGCCTGAAGTCGAAGAGAGCAAGAAAAAAGCGAGTATCCTGGTGGAAGCGCTCCCCTATGTTCGCCGATTTCGCGGCTCCACCTTTGTGGTCAAGTATGGAGGGAGCTTTATGGACTCCCCCGACCCTGAAACCCGTTCGCAAGTTGCTCGGGACCTTGTTTTTCTAAATTTCGTGGGCATCAAAGTCGTTGTCGTGCACGGCGGTGGAAAGGCAGTGACCCGAGTACTTAAGCAACAAGGGATTAAGGCTCAATTCATTGATGGACTACGGGTCACCGATGAGCAAACAATCAAGGTCGTCGATGAAGTCTTAAACGGTACAGTGAATGACGAGGTGGCTTCCTTTGTTGCAAAAAATGATTGTCCCGTGCAAAGAATACCCGGGAAAGATGTGCTCGCATGCACCAAGTTGCCTCATTCTTCGGACCTCGGTTTTGTGGGTGAAATAAGATCGGTGAATACCGGGCCCATTCAGGAAGCACTGGATTCCGGAGTCATGCCTGTCGTTTCCTCAACCGGGTCAGATCATTTGGGACAGTGTTACAATATTAACGCCGATACGGCAGCGGCACAGATCGCGATTGCATTACATGCAAGAAGATTAGTTTACCTTTCGGATGTTCCGGGTCTTTTACGCAATCCGGATGATCCCAGCACCCTTCTTTCCAGCCTCGCCGTTGACCAGGTCGAACCATTAAAAAATCAGGGAATCATCGCTCAGGGAATGCTCCCCAAAGTGAATAGTGCCGTGGACGCACTCAACGCCGGTGTGAATAGAGTGCATTTGATCGACGGTCGACTCGCCCATAGTATCCTTCTTGAAATCTTTACCGATGAAGGAATAGGTACGGAAATCATTCATTCTGAGCCGAACCATGAATAATCCTGAACAGAGTCATTATTTAATAAGTAATTATGCTCCTCCGTCCCTGGAAATAGTGAGGGGAAAAGGTTCGTACTTATGGGACTCTTCCGGAAATAAATTCCTCGACTTCACCTCTGGCATTGCAGTTTCTAATATTGGACATGGCCACGAGCATTGGATTAATTCAATCAATGAACAGGTCACCGAGCTGGTTCATTGCTCAAACCTTTTTTCGATTCCGCAACAGGTAAGACTGGCCAAAAGGCTGGTCAATAAAATTGGGCCGGGTAAAATGCTTTTTTGTAACAGTGGAGCCGAAGCAAATGAGGCACTGATCAAATTTGCCCGCCTTGTGGGAAACCAGAATCCATCCCTCAAAAAGTATAAATTAATTGTCGCCGAAAATGCCTTTCATGGCAGGACAATGGGAGCCCTGTCTGCCACCTCCTCTCCAAAATACCGGGATGGATTTGAACCGCTACTCGATGGTTTTTCATTCGCCCCCTTCAATGATCTAAGTGCATTTGAAGAAAAAATGGATGACCAGACAGTGGGTGTAATGGTTGAGTCCATACAGGGTGAGGGCGGTATTCGAGTAGCCGATGATAAGTTCCTTCAAGGGCTCGAACATATTTGCCGGGAGAAAGGGATCCTCTTGATGCTCGATGAGGTACAAGCCGGAATCGGACGGACTGGAGAATTCCTTGGCTATCAGAAATCCGGTGTAAAACCCGATGCCATTGCCATGGCCAAGGGATTGGGAGGTGGATTTCCAATCGGTGGTGTCTGGTTAAGTGATCAGTGGGCGGATATTTTTCAACCCGGTTCGCACGGAACAACATTTGGTGGTTCCCCACTCGCCTGCTGTGCCGGTAATGCTGTCCTCGATGTGCTCGAACAGGATAATCTCATTCTCGCAGCCCGGGAAAAAGGAGAATTCCTTGAAGCTGAGCTGCACAAACTGAAGAATCAGTATCCCGGTATAATCAAGGAAGTGCGTGGCAGAGGATTGATGCTGGCCCTTGTAATGTCTGCCCCCCCCAGTGAGCTGATTGCTCAATTTCGCCAAAATGGAATGCTCGTGGTGGGCGCTGCTGAAAATGTGGTTCGCTTTCTCCCCCCATTAACAGTAAGTAAAGAAGAATTATCTGAAGCCATAGAGAAAACCAGTATTTCCCTCAAAAGCTTTTACCAAGAATCAGAAAAATGAACCATTTTTTAGAAGAAGATGATTTCAATAAAGAGGAAATCATATCCGTGTTTGAAAATGCCAGGGAATTTAAGAAAAACCGTGCCAACAGACCCACTGAAGATTTATTCGGTGAAAGTTGGGGCATGTTGTTTTATAAAAACAGTACCCGCACCCGGGTTTCCTTCGAGGTGGGAATACGTGAAATGGGCGGTCACCCGGTGCTTCTTGACCTATCAAGCACACAGATTGGCCGAGGTGAGAGCGTCAAGGACACAGCAAAAGTACTGTCCCGCTTTTTGGATGGTCTGATTATTCGTACCCACGGACACGAATTAATTCAGGAATTCGCCCATCATGCCTCCATTCCGGTCGTGAATGCATTGACGGATTTCCTTCATCCCTGTCAAATATATGCAGATTGCATGACGATTTTGGAAAAAATATCCTCCACCTCAAACCCCTACTTGGGACTCAAAGGTAAGAAGGTTACTTTTTTCGGGGACACGAGTTGTAACATGGCCAACTCATGGATTTTAGCCGGAGCACTTTGGGACATGGAAATTTGGCTGTGTGGACCAAAAGAATTCAAGCCAACTCCAAAAATTGAAAGCTTCTGCCAAAAAGCCGGTTTTCCTGCTAACTGGCACTTCACATCTGATTGCAGGGAAGCCGCAAAAGATGCCGATGTTCTGTATACCGATGTCTGGGTAAGCATGGGGTTGGAAGAGGAGGAAGAAAACCGGAAAGAAAAAATGGCTGAATATCAAGTTACCAAGGATCTGCTGGCTTTAGCCAAGGAGAATTCCTTATTCATGCATTGCATGCCCGCTCACCCGGGAGAAGAAGTAACTGAGGAGGTTCTTTCCTCCCCCCGTTCCATCCTTTTTGACCAAGCTGAAAATCGTTTGCATATGCAAAAAGCGGTCTTAAAACAATTATCTAAAAATAACCTAATTTCTTAATGAAAATCATTCTCGCCTATTCAGGAGGCTTAGACACCTCCGTTCTCGTACACTGGTATGCCCACGAGCAAAACGCGGAAGTTATTACTTATTGTGCGGATGTGGGACAGGAAGAAGAGTTGGACGGCCTCGAGGAAAAAGCTCTTTCCACGGGTGCAACCGCTCACCGGACTCTCAATCTGGTTGATGAGTTCGCACAGGATTTCATCTATCCCATGGTTCGTGGAAACGCGGTGTATGAATCTCAGTACTTACTCGGAACTTCAATTGCACGCCCACTTATTGCCAAGGCCCACATTGATATTGCCAGAGAATTCAATGCCAATGCTGTGGCTCACGGGGCAACAGGAAAAGGCAACGATCAATGTCGCTTTGAACTTACCTTCTCCGCACTCGCCCCTGACCTGACTATCTTGGCTCCCTGGCGGGACGCCTCGTTCAGGGAACGTTTTCCCGGTCGAAAGGAAATGATAGAATATTGTATCACTCATAAAATTGATGTGGAAGCCAGTGCTTCCAAACCATATTCGATGGATCGAAACCTTTGGCATATCTCCTATGAAGCCGGTATTTTGGAAGATCCTTGGTTTGACCCGACCACTCCGAATAATCGTGAAATGTATAAATTATCTGTTGATCCGGAAGTGGCACCGGACCAAGCCGAGTACATAGAGCTAAGTTTTGATAAGGGAAATTGCATTGCAATAAACGGCAATTCACTTTCTCCCTACGGGGTGGTGTCCGAACTCAATAAAATTGCGGGGAAGCACGGTATCGGTCGGGTTGATCTTGTTGAAAACCGTTTTGTTGGGATGAAGAGCAGAGGAGTCTATGAGACCCCGGGCGGAACGGTCCTGCTTCATGCCCATCGACAAATGGAGACCTTAACGATGGACCGCGATCTGATGCATCTGCGGGACTCGTTGGTGCCCCGTTATGCGGAATTAATATACTATGGATTTTGGTTTGCCCCTGAACGCGAGGCTCTGCAAGCTTTGATTGATCAAAGCCAAAAAACCGTATCCGGAACCATTCGCTTAAAACTCTACAAGGGTAATGTGATTACAGTGGGCCGCAAATCAGATTTTTCTTTATATGATGAAGGCATTGCCTCCATGGATGATGATGTCAGCGATTACCAACCCGAAGACGCAGGTGGTTTTATCCGCTTAAATGCACTACGCTTGAAGGAGAGAAATCGAAAACAAGGCTATAAGGGATAGTTATTCTAATTATGCGCCTTCTTGTTATCGATAATTACGACTCCTTCACATACAATCTTGTTCAGTATTTTGGAGAGTTGCTCGCGGAGGTTGATGTTTTTCGCAACGACGCAATATTGGTCAAGGATATCGATACCTCAAATTACAACGGCGTGGTGATTTCTCCGGGGCCCTGTGATCCTACACGGGCTGGAATCAGTCTGGAAGTTATAGAAAAACTTAAAGGTATAATACCAATCCTGGGGGTCTGCCTGGGGCATCAATGTATTGGGCAGAGTTTCGGGGGAGAAGTCATTCGGGCAAATCGTCTCATGCATGGAAAAACCTCTCCGATCGAGCACGACAACCAAAACTTATTTCAAAACTTACCAAACCCGTTTTCCGCCACGCGATACCACTCTCTGCTACTGAACAATTCGAATCTTCCTCACTGTCTGAAGGTGACCGCCAAAACTGAAGAGGCTGAGATTATGGGAATTGAGCACCAGTCCCTACCAATTTGGGGCGTTCAGTTCCATCCGGAATCATTGGCTACGGAAAAAGGAATTATGATCTTGAAGAACTTCCTCGAACTCTGTTAGAAGTTACCTGTGAGTGTGGAAAGAGGAATCATAATTAATTAATGCATTGTCCGAAGTGCTCTTCTGATGACCTGAAGGTTCTTGATACAAGAGCCGGTAAAGTTGCATCGACCAGGCGCAGGCGGGAATGTCAGAACTGCGGTTATCGCTTTTCTACAATCGAGGAGATCCTGCGTGAAGATTTGGTGGTGGTAAAAAGAGATGGAAGGAGGGAAAGTTTTGACCGAACCAAACTTGCCATGGGATTGAGGCGTGCAATTGCGAAACGTCCTATTGACGCCGAGCAGATTAACGGCTTGCTCTCCAAAACTCTTCGCCATGTCGAAAATGAATTTGATGGAGAGGTGCCAAGCCGGGCAATCGCAGATGCAATCATGCTTCGACTTCAAAAAGTGGATGGGGTGGCATGGCTGAGGTACGCAAGTTTTTATGAGGATTTTATGGGGATATCTCGATTCGTCGAGGAATTAGTTAACTTGGGTGGTAACAAAAAGGGTGACAAAAGCGGCGGTTAAAAAAGACGATTATACAAGACTACAAAATCTAAACGCTCTATTCTCAGTTATTGGGAGTACTTCTACGCGTGAAGAGACCTTGCAGTTGCAAAGGACGCTCTCTTTCCTTCGGGAAAACGACGAGATGCGTCAGATGCCTGTGAAATCATTCGAGCACTGTATCGAACAAGTGGTTCGCTTTCATTTTCCCAATAAGAGAAATTTAAATTATACTCACTGGAACGCTCGAGTTTCCTCTATTGATCCACTGTGGGTACATGCATCTGTTCTTGAATCTATTAACTCGTTCCAGAATACCTTCAGGGGACTGCTCCTTGTGTCCGGACTCAAAGAATCCCTCATGAAAAAAAATAAGAGGTGGACCGCAAAAAAAGAACAAAGCTACCGGGATATCCGTTCCTTTATTGAAGAACTGGTCATGCACAATGCCAATCCTGATCAGGATTTATCTGTTCTGTTCTTCTAAAAGCTCTGTAAAATATCAATCCGGATAACTGCCCAAGACTTTGACCAACGGGCAAAGTTTTTCAAGTTCAGCCATAACTTCCATCACTTTTTCATCCTCCCGGTGTCCAATAAAATCAACAAAGAAATAGTAATCCCATGTCTTGAGCCTGCTCGGACGGGACTCGATTTTACACAGATTCAGACCTCGGTCAGGAAACGGTTTGAGTGCATTTTGCAAAGCCCCGACCTGATCGGGCAATGACAAAACTAAACTGGTTCGGTAATTCACATTTTCCCGCTTGGGTAGGGACTTGCGGGCAACCACCAAAAAACGGGTAACATTATTTTTCCGATCCTGTATACCCTCTGCTTGCAAGGGTACTTGGTAAATTCGCCCCGCCAGTTTTCCAGCGATTGCCGCGGACCGCTTATCATCGGATAGACTACGGACAGCTTCCGCGGTACTCGAATGCGGGACCAACCGAGCCTTGGGCAAATTTCTTCTCAGCCATTCACCACACTGAGCCAACGCTTGATCCTTGGACCGGACCTCCTCAATTTGATTAAGTGGAAAATTACTGAAAAGAGAGTGCTCCACCTTCAGATAAACTTGGGCAATAATTGTCAACTCCGTTTCAACGAGAAGGTCCAGCGAACGGTTCACCGCTCCCTCCGTTGAATTTTCAATGGGAACCACTCCATAATCACACTCTCCCTGTTCGACTGCCTGAAAAACCTCCGGTATGTCCGGTAAAGCACGATAATCCAGAGTGGAGCCAAAATTACTCACCGCCGCCTGATGTGTGTAAGTTGCCTCAGGTCCAAGATAACCGATAACCATCTTTTTCTCCAGTGCGATTGAAGCGGAAATTACTTCACGATAAATTATTTGCAAAGAATCTTTGCTTAGAGGACCGCCATTCAGATCTTCCAACTTTTTAAAAACCTGTTCCTCGCGGGCGGGATCATAGGGGTCCATACCCAACTCACTTTTAATCTTTCCAATTGCAACTGCCGCCTGCACACGCGAGTTGAGCAAACTGACAATTTGCGAATCGATCTCGTCGATTTCGTCCCGTAGGGACTCTAGTTTTTTATTTTCCAAAAAAAGGTTGTTGCGAATGAAGAAGATATTGGTTGTTTTCGCAAGTCTTTATCTAACTTGATTCAAAACCAAATCAAATCATAATCGTATTAAATGAATTCCTGCAACCGCAACTTTTCATCCATCGTAGTTGATGG
>CAJWWH010000041.1 GCA_913048545.1 uncultured Opitutia bacterium
TGGAAGAGGAAGTTGAAGGAAGAATTGGCGGCGTTCCTATGACTGAGTTTAAGGCGACCCGAACGGAAGATATGCCGGAACTGGAATCCCTTCTTGCCTCCTGGGTAAATGTGACATTTCCACTTTCAATTCGGGTGGAGGATTTTGTCGGAAAAAGTGAGGAGGAGGTAAAAAATCATTTACTTGAAAAAGTAATCTCCGCGTACGAGGGAAAAAGAAAACTTGAAGATCCTGATCAATTGCAAAGCCTGGAGCGGTATGTGGTTGTCAATGCCGTGGATGTGCATTGGCAGGACCACCTCACGGAAATGGATGAATTGCGCCGAAGTGTGGGTCTGAGGGGATACGGACAGAAAGATCCTTTAAGTGAATATAAAAACGAGGCGTTTAAAGCATTCGAAGAAATGATGGTCTCAATGAGGTCAGACGTCTGTTCGGGGATGTTCCGTTCTTCGACTAATTTAGCCGCCTTTGAAAATATGCTTTCCAATCTCAGTAATGTGGCCAAAGTTTCAGGACCGGACACCTCTTCGGGTGGTGGTTTTGACCGGTTCTCCGGACCGGGGCAAGGTTCTTCCCCGGAACTGGGGCAATCTGAAGCCCCGGAGATTCCCAAGGTCGCGGTGCCGGTTGTACGGGAAACCCCCAAGGTTGGAAGAAATGATCTTTGCCCCTGTGGGAGCGGTAAGAAGTACAAAAAATGTTGTGGAATGGGAGTTCCCTCCTAGTTCTCTGCGAGAGCCTGCCATTTGTCTGCACTGATCTGTTCAGGTCTGAGATTACCCGCGATCTGACAGCTTAAAAGCCAACCTTCAAGTCTTTCCCTAATCTCGCTTTTCTCTTTTTTAATGAGGGAACTGATTTGCTTTCTCCTCTGGGTGAAAATTCTCCTTATCAGAGAGCGATCACTCGCTGAGTAGAGGAAGGTTTTTTCAAGCCTTTCCATTTGCACGAGGACTGAATCAATCCCGGGAATTGGAAAAAAGCATTGCCTGGGGACGGGATGAGTCTGAACCTGTTTAAAGCTCGATTTAAGAAATATCGATAATGCATTGTAATCCTTACCCCCATGATTTGCGGACATTCGGACCACCGCTTCCTTCTGTAGCATGAGAACCATCCTGATCGGAATTCTTTTCTGGTTAAGAAGGGATTCCATCCAGGGAGAGGAAATGGCATAAGGCAGATTGGCCACCACCGCGAACTCCTTGATGTTCCCGGGTAGATTGGCCACCGGAAACTTGACGGCGTCACCCCGGTAAAGATTAAATTGTTTACTTTCAATGAAGGGGGAGAATTCTTTTTCCAGGCTTTCTGCAAGTACGGTATCGATTTCAACCGCATAAACAGAATGATTATTAGCCAGTAGCTGCCTGGTTAATGTTCCCAGTCCGGGACCAATCTCAACCACGGGAATTCCTGCGGGCAGATTTGCCATTGCAATTGATTTGCGGACGATGTTTCCGTCGACAAGGAAATTCTGACCAAGCTTTTTTTTGGGCCGGTGACCCAGATCGTCTAATATTCTCGAGGTTTCTGAGGGTGTAAGAGGCATTTCAAAGAGTCGATGAATCAGTCTTCAGGATTCTTCATGGCGTGGATGAGAGCATCAACATCCTCTGCTCTCATTAATGCTTCTCCGCACAGAACCGCATCCGCACCGGCATCCCGTGCCCGCCAGGCATCCCCCGGTTCGAAAATTCCGCTTTCACTCACTTTAATGATATGATCTGGAATTTGCGGGATCAAGCGTTCGGAGTTTTCCAGGTCAGTTACGAATCGAGTCAGGTCACGATTATTGACGCCTAAAATTTGAGGGTCGTGCCGAAGAGCTTTTTCAAGTTCTTCTTCACCGTGAATTTCATAGAGGCAGTCTAATCCACCGGCATCTGCGCATTCACGAAGAATTTTCAATTCATCTTCGGAGAGCACCCGGACGATTAAAAGAATTGCCCGGGCACCCGCCTCCATTGCTTCGAGCACCTGGATCGGGTGTATCATGAAGTCTTTCCTCAATGTGGGGATCGGACGCTGGTGGTTGCATAAAAAGTCATTTACCTCCCATAAGTCCTGCAGTTCGCCACCAAAAAATTTTTGATCGGTTAAAATTGAAAGTGCATCAGCTTCGGCATTGAGATAAAGCCGAGCCTGTTCAACTGCGGACGCGCTTTCGGCAATGTCTCCAGCCGAAGGTGATCTTCTCTTGATTTCTGCAATAACAGAGAGTTCCTCCTGTGCGAGAGCGTCAATAAAAGACAAATCCTGATTGAACCGAAGGCCCAGTTTCTCGATCTCGTCCAGATTAACCGGGCGAATGCGTGAGGAAACTTCTTTTCGTTTCCATTCCATAATTTCAGCTAATTTATCCATTTAATTCTTAATTTATTTTATTATTGGGTAGAGATTGGATTGCCAAGATATTCATCTAGTACAGAATGCGCGAGTGTGAGTGAAATTCAACGACTAAGAAACATTGTCAGTCAACTTCGGGCCCCGGATGGATGTCCATGGGATCAGGAGCAAACCCACCAGTCCCTTATCCGGTGTCTTGTGGAAGAGGTTTCCGAGGTTTTGGAAGCGGTGGATAATCTGGATTTTGAATTAATGGAGGAGGAACTGGGTGATCTTTTATTACAGGTGGTAATGCATGCCTGCCTGGCTGAGGAGGAAGACCGGTTTGATTTAGAGGACGTGGCCCGTGGTATTTCCGATAAACTCATCAGGCGGCATCCTCATGTTTTTGGAGACAAGAAAGATAAAATTGATAGCTCGGGCGAGGTCATAGACCGATGGGAATTAATTAAGGCGGAAGAGAAAAAAAGGAAGGGTGGGGCGGATCAAAAGCCAAGTATTTTCAAAAATCTTCCCCCTCGTTTACCCGCCCTGCTTTTTGCAAGCGATATTTACAAGAGGGCGGATAAGAACGGATTGGCCCAATATGGTGAATGGTCCGAGGAAAAAGTGGGTACAATTGCGGATGGATTAAACCTGGAATCAGCCGGTAAGGCTTTATTCGAACTTGTTGCGTCCTGTCGAAAGAATGGAATTGATCCGGAAACGGCCCTGCGTAAATTTGCCTCATCCCAGGCAGATAATCTTGAAAGTCCCCCGCTCAAATAAATTTCATATTTGGATTGTGTGGAAGAGCAGATTGAAAAAGTTTTCTTAAGCGATCAGGAACCGGTTCTTTCCCTTTCCTGTATTGTTCGTCGATCAAAACGGGCCCGTCGGATAAACTTAAGAATTAGTTCAAAAGAGAAAGCCATCCTCACTCTTCCGCATCGGGTGTCCTACCGGGAGGGAATATCCTTTTTGAATAAGCAGAAAAAATGGCTTGAAAAAAAGATCAGAAATTTTCCGGTTTCTCAAAGTTTAAGTGAATATTTTTTATCAGGCGGTCAAATTTGGCTTCGCGAAAAACCGTTCTTGTTAACCTGGAATAATGAGATCAAAAATAAAATGTTTTCCTATGAGACCGGGGGAGAGCGAATTTATTCAAAATTGGATGCCAGTGGAACCATTGAAGAAAGTCTGCTAATATTTCTGAAGGGATTAGCCCGGGAAAATCTGGTGGCCAGACTGTCTGCCCTTTCAATCGAGAGTAATCTTGAGTTTAAGAAGATTAGGATTGGCAATCAAAGAAGCCGTTGGGGTTCATGCTCCGCAAAATCAACCGTTTCCTTAAACTGGCGGCTGATATTATTACCATATGAAATTGGCAATTATGTTATTTACCACGAACTTGCACATTTGAAGCACCTCAATCATTCCCCCCAGTTTTGGGAATTTCTTGAAACTCTTTGTCCGAACTCCCGGATGTATGACAAGAATCTACTCTTAATGGGGAAATCAGTAATTCGCCTCGGTCGGGAAATCTGAGCAAATCAGGTTTATTTTTTTCGAGGTGCCCGACCCAGTTCCCAGGCAGTCTTCCCCCCCAGTGCACGAAGAAAAGGTAACGCCTCTCCTTCTTCATCCGCCACATCGACGGGAGTAACTCCATCAGAACCGTAGCGTGAATTAACATCCAATTCAAAACTGAGCGCTTTCTTGACCAGACTCTTTTTTCCTGAAAACGCGGCCCCGTGCATCAAATTATATCCGTCTTTAGCCGAGATTCGTGGGTTTGCTTTTCGGGCAAGAAGGAAATCAACAATGTTTTCTTTGCCGGACACGGTTGCAATAAGAAGCGGAGTTGCTCCAAAAGAATCCCTTGCATTGACAGAATGACCATTTTTGAGAAGTTTTTTAACCTCGTCCATATCTCCTAATCCTGCCGCAACATGTAAAGGGTTTTGATTGCGAACTCCAATTTCCCGGAGTAAGGAAACGATCGATTTATGACCTCCTGCTGCGGCCAGATCGATCAGATTGGAACCGTGTATATCCCGGGCGTGGGGATCGGCGGAAAGAGCGAAGAGAATTTCCAGCATTTCCTGCTCTCCCCGGAGCGCCGCTGTCATGCCTGGAGTTTCTCCCTCATCCGTACGGGCGTCCACCTCCGCACCATCTTCCAAAAGTAATTCGAGAACCTTGAGATTCCTTCCCCATGCCGCACTGTGGAGTGGGGTTGATTCATGTCTGCCACGAATATTCGGGTTTCCACCATTCTTGAGAAGGTAGTCCACAATTCGGACATTTCCCTTATAGGCTGCATAATGGACTGGGCTATGCCCAAAACGATCGGTGGCATTGATCAGACCACCCCGGTTTACCGCCTGAATCACCAGGTTTAAGTTATCCTGAGCAATTGCCTCAAAGATTGGCTGGTTTGCATGATCAATAAAAGTCTGACCTATATGTTTGAAAATGACTTCCCAACCCGACCGGTTTGCATCAGTGAGTCTAATATTGGTGATCAACTCGTTCCTGACTGCTTGCATGGAAACCCGGGAAAAGTCATCAGCGATGTTTAAAAGCTTTAATTCTGGAAATTTAAGCGAGGTTTTTTTGCGGATTGAATGGTTTGCCCCGGTCACATCTAAATCCATTGCGAACGAATGTTGACTAAGAAATTTCTTCCTTTGCTTGGAAAGGGGAACAATTGGTTTGTTCTGTTCGATTTCACGAAGATAATCCTTACTGGTTATCCAAAATGTCTTTCCCTGATTAATAAGTTCTAACTGGTTCGCTTTGAGTAAGGAGCGCATAGAATTGGCCGAAGTAAGCCCGGCCAAAAGCTGTTTGAGTGAAAGCGGTTTATCTACGCCCATACCAAATAACAGAGCAGAGAAGAGTTGGGATGAAAGTTGTCCATTCTCGAGCAAATTCATTTTTTCAGAAAAGTGCCCGCCCGCCAGGATAAAATCCCCGCTCGGCGCCTTTAGTAAATCTGTCAATGTTGCATTAAATCCTGGCAGTGTGGTGTCCTTGGTTATTTTACCACTACTGAGTACCTGTAGAATCTGATCCACCGCCATGGTTGCGGTGTTTTGAATATGCCGGGTAGGGACACTAAGACGAATGACCAAAGGCAAGTCTCCGGGGATTTGATTGAGAAGGCTAAGTTCATTCACCCTTGGAGAACCGTTTGCGGAATCAGAGGAATATTCAATCATTGTGGCTTTGATTGATCCTTCCTTGGAGGTTAATTGAAGACCAAATTGTCGGGTGAAAAAAGGATCGAATAAGGGTAGCAGCGTTTTCCATCGATCTTCTGGCCAATATTCCTCGACCATTTTCGCAATACCACTTCCGTCAAGGTAGAGGGAAAGGTCGCTTGTTCTGCTAAAATGTTCAGCGAGGGAATCCGGAAAACCTTCTTTCTTGGCACGGCCTGAAAGCAAGCGATAAAGTTTTTCAAGTTCCTGCCTCGAAGACTCTGCATCAAGCATAACAGGTCCCACTCCGGTGAGGTGGAAGACCTTTCCCCTGCGCCCGAACTCGATTGGCACGCCTTTTTTTTCATAGCGGACAGCTTTTCCTTTTCTTTTAATAAACCCTAATGACTCCGCAAAATTGGCAATGAGCTGATCGATTTGATTCACATCATCCACGGTAGCTAAAAGTCCGAAAGTAAGCGGTTTTTTTTCCGAATTACTGGTTCTGAGGAACACCTGAACCGGAGAATTTAGATTAAAACCATTCGAATCGGGTTGTAGAAAAAGACTTTTTAATTCCGGCAGTGACAGATTAAAGGCGTCAATAATGGGACTCCAAACCTTACTTTCGTTGATATTCGACTTTTTTAACAACGCATCCATTTTAAGAGAAACAACCAGAAAGGAATCCTGGGGTACCCTGACGGTGGAAGGGGGAAATGCCAAAAGCTGGGTAGGTCGTGCCACTATACCCGCAATTAAAATAAACATTAAAAATAGTAATCTGTTAGAAATGGAAATTGTCATAGACATAACTTCAAAGTACTTTGCGATACGAAAGGGTCAAATTATCTTTCTAATTTCCCCATTGTAATTTTAAATAAAGATCATCTTAAAATATGTTTACCGGAATTGTAGAAAATGTTGGACGGGTTGTTTCCCTGAAGGAAAAAACCGAGTCCTGGTTACTTGTGCTCGATCTTCCCTTTGGGCATTCGGATGGGATGCAGGCAGGGTCCAGTCTTTCCGTCAATGGTTGTTGTCTCACTTTTCGCGAGGATTCCATACATCAGGGAACCTTTGATTTACTGGATGAAACCCTTGAGCGGACGAACCTTGGAAAATTACATGAGGGTTCAATGGTGAATCTTGAACGTTCAATGCGTGCTGATGGCAGGGTAGGCGGTCATTTTGTGACCGGGCACATTGACGCGGTCGGGGAGATTCAAGTTTTTGAGGAAAGAGGCAAGAATTTATATTTACAGGTCAAAGTGCCTCCTTCCTACAGCCAATATCTGGTGGACAAAGGCTGTGTCGCTGTCGATGGGTGTTCATTAACCGTCTGTGATGTTGAGGAAGACACATTCGCGGTGTGGTTAATTCCTCATACGCTTGGAAAAACGAACCTGATGAGCCGTAAGTCCGGAGATCTCTTAAATCTGGAATTTGATTTATTGGCCAAGTATGTTGAAAAATTATCTTTAAGCACGCTGGAGAAAAAATCCTGATGAATCTAGAGGAAGCCAGCTTTGCCGTTCTTGAGGAGCTCAAACTTATGCGAAAAGAAGGCACTCGGGAATTGTACTTGGAGAAAGAAACAATGCAGAACCTTGAAAAAGTATTGGGTGCTGCAATTATTTCGAATCCCCGGACAGATCTGAATTCAAGCATTGAAAATAATCCTGACAGAGCATCCCCACCCAAGAGTAAATTTACCCCTAAAGATGCTCTGCCCCGGCCCCTCAAAGTTCCCGAAGAGGAGGACAAACGAATTATGGTTGCAGGAACAGGACAAGCGGATGGAAATGATGCAAAATTTGCAGCGCCTCCCAGTTTAAAAATTCCTGACGGAAATAAAAAGGAGCAATGGGAGTGGCTTGGAAGAGAGGTAAAAAAATGCAAAGTTTCACTCTCTCAACTTGATTCAACCGGTCAGATTATTTTTGGTCGGGGAGATCTTGATGCTGATCTATTTTTTTGTGGAGAAGCTCCGAGTGAGGAGGACGAGAAAGCGGGTTCCGCATTTGGGGGAAATGCGGGTGATCTGCTCGGGAAAATGATTGAGGCGATGGGATTTGCAGAATCTTCGGTTTATGTCTCCAATATTTTACATTGGAAACCCAAGCATGAGCAATCTTTTGGACACCGTCCCCCAACGCAAGCTGAGATTCAATTTGCACTGCCCTTTTTGAGGGCTCAATTAGAAATTGTTCAGCCCAAAGTTATTATTTCCCTTGGTAAAATCGCCACAGATGGATTTCTGGGTTTTGATCCGAAAAGAAGGTTGGGGGATGTTCGTGGAAAGTGGAATGAATACGAGGGTATTCCCCTGATGGTAACTTATCACCCTTCCTATCTCCTGCATAATCCGAGTAAGGCTGGAAAAAGAAAAGTCTGGGAAGATATGCTTATGGTAATGGAACGGGTTGGCGTTTCAATAAGCGAAAAACAAAAAGGGTACTTCCTTTAGACCGCTTTTTAAAAAATTGGTATGTCCATAGAAAATATCCTCATAGTTTTGGGAGGTAACACTCCGAGCGAGCAAATCCTTGGCTGGCGGGTGGAGGAAGCTGATTTATCAATTGCGGTGGATTCAGGTTGGCTCGCTTTCCGGGCCGCGAAAATACTTCCGGATATATTGATTGGTGACATGGATAGCTGGGAGGGAGAAATTGAAAATATTCCAGACAGCGTTCACCTAATTCAAGAAAAAGCCCAAGATACAACTGACTTTCAAAAAGCTATAAGTCATTTGGCGCAGTATGAAACCTTGAATGAGATCGTGATCCTTGGCGGGCTTGGTCAGCGCACGGATCATTTAATCAGCAATTTTATGACCGCATCGAAAATAAACTCTGAAGTGGTGGTGATATTTGATTCCGAGAAAGAATGGATCCGTCGAGTCACGCCTGAGACACCGCTTGAGATAATGGGACAAAAGGCGGCAACAGTCAGCCTGATACCTCTTTATCCATGCAAATCAGTTTCGACCACCGGATTGGAATGGGAAATTAAGGAGAAGGACTTTTCCATCGAGGGTAATGCCAGTCAGAGCAATGTATTCAAGGCAAATGAAAGTCGTATTTCACTCTCTGAGGGCAGTTTGCTGGTGATTTTGCAAAAGTAAAGATCCTGACGGGCGGGGTCATTCTCTTCATAAACAGGCACAAAAAAACCCTCCGCACGGGAGGGTTTTTAAATTCAATGAAGAAAGTTTATTTGTACTGGGGAAGATTTCCCTTGTCGAATGCTTCCTTAAAGTATTTTTCAGGATCTCTGTTCCAGCGACGCTGTGCACTTGAAGACCAGAAGTAAATTTTCTTACCCTTATATTCAATAGTTTTGGAGTTTGGGTTGACCACACGATCCGGGTAAATGGGACAGAATTTTTGATCTAACAGTTTTACTTTATCCACCCCCAACTTTTTCTGTTCATCAGCAGTAAATAACTTAGCGAGGTCAGGAAGAGCTTTTATATAATAGGCTGTATTGGCATCAAATGCTTTAACGCACGCCCCACAACAAAAATAAACCTTTTTATCAAGAACTTCGGAGTATTCTTCAGTATCAATTTCATCTCCCAACATCATAGCACACATTTCTTGCTCCGCTAGGAGGGAGTTCGTTAGGAAAAAGGACAATAGGAAAGTAAATAAGTATTTCATAAATACTTAGAATGTCCTAAGAATTTAATTTTATCAAGACTTTCAGTAACTTTTTCAAAATTTTTTTAAATGAATCCATTTGACCTTTTATACATTTTGATCGTGGTTCAGAGAGAGAACATCTTCGAAATGTGAACCCTTCCGATTTAGATAAATACCGAAATAAGCTGACTGAGTTAAGGTCTGAAATTGAAGATTATCTTAAAAAAAGCGAAGACTCGGCCGCTGCGGTCGAGCCCGATAAGGCATTGGGGCGGTTATCCAGAATGGAAGCAATGCAAGATCAACAAATGGTTCTGGAACTCAGAAGACGAAAGAAGAGGCAGTTGGTGGAGACTGGGAATGCGTTATCGCGAATTGAGCAGGGTAATTTTGGTTTCTGTATTTTTTGTGGGAAAAGTATATCCCCAGACAGACTGGACGCATTTCCTGAAGTACAAACTTGTGTGAATTGTGCCTAATTTACTTAAGTCTGGGACTGGAAACTTATACAAAACATATATGGGGAAGGGCGGCACTTGGATTTTTGGGGAGGAATCAATTCTTGTTCTTTACTGATTTTCTTCAATAAGAAAAAGAAGAGTTTATAGGGTCCGATTACTTTACGACTTTCAGAATACCACGCATCAGAATGTGGTGTCCGGGAAAAGTGCAGACATAGGGATATTCATCAGGTTTAAGCGGGGCATTAAATTCAATCACCTCCTCCTCACTTTGATTCAACAGTTTGCTGGCCCAGATAATTTCTTTGCTTGGGGGAACGAACCCCAAGTCGAATCCTTTGGCCCCCAAATTCAGGGCTTCCATCGCCACTGGGTCCGCTTTGCCAGGATTGACCAATACGATGTTGTGGGGCATGGAGTCCGGGTTGGCAAAAATGAGTTTTACTTTTTTTCCTGCTTGTACGGTGAGGTTAGGTGTGTCGTACTTCATTTTTTCGACCAGGGTGGAAATTCGAATCGTAGTCAGGTTTTTCGTGTCGGAGATTATTCCGGATTTCTGGACGACCTTTTCCTCGTTGGCATCCAATTCGGCAGGCATTCGATTTAACGCTTCTCGAGCGAAATCGTAAGTCTGCTTATATGTCTTGCTGATTTCCTTTTGTTCAGCGGTTTCCACAATGCCTAAACCTGCTTTTCGTGGCATGTAGGATGCCGTGACGGCGGCGGTCATGCGGACGCGTCCGTGCGGGTCGGATGCAGCTTTCTCTAATAAATTACTGGCTTCGGGCAGACCTGAATAATTAAAGCGTAGTACATTGAGGGCGGCGGAACGAATTCGATGATCGGTGGATTCGAGCAATTTTTTGAGCAGAGTCTGTTCGGTTTTTCCGGCACCCCAAGTAACCCAAAGAGCCTCCAATTGCAGTCTTTCCTCTTTTCCATCCGCCCACGAGAGTACTGCTTTTGAGACAGCTTCGGGGTCTCGGCCCCGCAATTCCCGACGGGTTCGGTACCGGGTCCTCAGTTCGGGCAGTTCCAAGTTCTTTACTAATGCCTCTATACTGGCTCCGTCTATCTTGGCGGGTTTAACCAAAGGACGGGAAGGGTAAGTTATTCTATAAATTCGTCCGTGTTTGTGGTCACGATTTGGGTCCCGTGCATTGTGTTGCATATGACCGATCAGTGCATTTTGCCAGTCTACCACATAGAGCGAACCATCGGGAGCAAATTCTAAATCGGTCGGTCGGAAATTTAAATCCTTGGATACGAATAAATCGTGCCTGTACTCCGTTGAAAACCCAGGGTCTTGCTCGATGACCTTGTGTTGCTTTGCACCCAGGAATCCGATGTTATTGTTGATTAAAACATCACCCTGTACTTCATCGGGAAAATGGCGGCTTGAAACAAATTCAATTCCGGATGTGGGGCGAACTTTATTAGAAGTGATTAAGTCCGGAGCTTGCAAATTCGCACCGTACCGTGCTTTCACCATACCGGGAAGCATCCACGACATTTTTGTTCCGGATGTGTGGAGAAAAAGTTCCTGTCCGTATTCATCAACCGCAACACCCCATGGATTTGGAATAGTAAATTGAGCATGACGTATAAGGCGCCGGGTTCTTGGATCATAACGAAAGAACCCCCCATTCGATCCTCTTTGCGGACCAAAGGCGGTTTCCACATGACTGTGCAGGAAAATCCCTTCGCTCATAATGATGGCCCCGGATGGATCGGCACAGAAGGAGGATATCGCGTGGTGGGTGTCATGATCATCAAATCCGGAAAGGAGGACTTCTCGCTGATCGTATTGGTCATCACCGTCCGTATCCTGAAGGAATACCAGGCTTCCACTTTGGGAAACATAGACGCCATCATGGGCAATTTCGAAACCGATAGGAATATGCAGGTCGTCGGCAAAATTGGTTTGTTTATCCGCTTTCCCGTCGTTGTCGGTATCTTCAAAAATGATCAGCTTGTCCTGAGGAAGAGGATCGCCAATCCGATAGTGGGGATAACTGGCCATGGTGGACACCCATAACCTTCCTTTGTTATCGAATGCAATCTGCACGGGGTTGGCCAAGTCTGGGAATCTTTTTTCGTCGGCAAACAGTTCTATTTTATAACCATCCGCAACCTCAATCTTGGTTTTGGCAACCGGTCCCGGCGTGTACTCGATATTTCCATTTTTGCTGTTTTTGGTCGGGGGAAGATAATTGGTTGGGACATCCGGAAGTTTGGAACTCATTGCTTCAGCCGATTTAATGTCGTACGGTTTTTCGTTGAGCAGCGCCCAGATCGCCTCGTCCCGAATACGGGTGTACTCGCGAGTTTTCTCAATTTCAAAGGGGTAGTTCTGTGGACCATAGGGATTATAACGACGTCCGTAGACATGAACACCGTTCGGAACCTTAAAGTCATTCAGCCAGTAGAAATTTTTATCCATTACTGCCTGATGTAATTTGGCCCGCTTTTTCTTGTCTACCTGTCTTTTTTTGAACAAGGAGTCAGTCAGGAAAGTGGATAATTTCCTGTATCCGTAATCATTATACAATGCTCCGTCGATGGAATGCGTTTTTCCATCCTTATACCAGTTCAAGGAGGGGGTGTATGCATCGACAAATAAAATTTGGTTCTTCTGGGCGATATCCCTCATCCCTTCCACATAAAGTTTGAGGTTTCGGTTTTGGTACTTTCCGCTGGTTATTCCTTTCACTGATTCAACCGCGGTGGGCGAAATCAAAGCGATTTTCGGACTGGATGCCCCGTAGACCGATCCCTTGGTATGTTTTAGAAATGCGTCGAGTTCTTTTTTAAATCGGACCAATTGGTTGGAACCGTCAAAAGAAGAGTTGAAACCAAAAAAGCAAAGAACCACATCAGTTTTCAGGTCAGCAAGCCATTGATCGGGTGTGGGGAAATGTCCTTTGGGTTTTGTATCCGCCTGCAGGTTTCGGTGAATCAGTTCCCTGGCACCGGGAAACGCATACTGCCCATCCTGTTCCCTGCTCGGGTGAGGGCGGAAACCGGGGGTGTTTCCTTCGTCGCAAAGATTACGAATGGTTAGATTAAGTTTGGGGAAGTTCAAATAAATTTCGGTTTCGAAATGACCGTAATGAATCATTCTCGATCCCATGCCTGAACCTATCAGGGTAATCGTGTTATCCTGATCCAACTCGATCTTAGCATAACCGGACACGCTGGCTTGAAAAGAGAGCAGGGTAACAAGTAAAAATCTTATTTTAAAAACAGGCATATTGGGAAGGTTTGTTAAAGATGGACAAAGAATCATTTTGACGCATTTGGATCACTTCACAAATGAAAACTTTATAATTTTAATCAAAAGAACTGAAATTATCCTATTTTTCATAAAATTATTATTTTTTGATTGCTCGATTCTGAGCTAATTTGAACGATTACCCTTGTTCAATCCTGTTACGATTAACTGAGAATCTTTTTTACTGCGTGTCCATGCACATCAGTGAGTCGAAAGTGACGCCCCTGATATTTAAAAGTAAGTCGCTCATGATCAATTCCCAGTAGATGGAGGATGGTGGCGTGGAAATCGTGCACATGCACACCATTTTCCGCCACACTGTAGGAATAATCATCGGACTGCCCATAAGTCATACCGGGCTTTACACCGCCTCCGGCAAACCAGGTGGAAAAATTACGGGGGTGATGATCGCGTCCAAAATTCGTTCCATTGAATTTTCCCTGACAATAATTGGTCCGTCCAAATTCTCCTCCCCAAATGACCAAGGTGTCTTCGAGCATTCCTCTCTGTTTTAAATCCTTAACCAGTGCATATGATGCCTGATCAGTTTCCTTGCATTGTTTTTTGATTCCTCCAGGTAATCCGCCGTGCTGGTCCCATCCGGGATGATAAAGTTGAATGAACCGGACTCCTTTTTCTGCTAACCTCCGTGCGAGTAGACAATTTGCGGCGAAAGTTCCCGGTT
>CAJWWH010000042.1 GCA_913048545.1 uncultured Opitutia bacterium
GATATCAGGCGGATATTGGTAAAGGTTGGTGGGGTTCCCTCTACCATGAACATGGCAGAAAAATCTTGGCCAAGAACCACGATACAGAGGGAAAAAACCTTAAGCCTGAAAAATGGAATAAGTATGAAATTCTCGCGGTGGATCATCGGATTTGGCTAGCAATCAATGGAAAGATCACCGTGGCACTCCGTGATCCAATTGGAGAACTCGAGGGTCAAATCTCTTTACAGGTTCATGGCGGCATGCCCCAAAAGGTTATTTATCAAGACCTCACTCTGGAAAGAAATCCCCAAGTCAAAATGCTTGGAATGAATGAAGCCGAATTAAATAAAATTCTAAAACTTGCCCCTAAAGGCTTTATCAAACCAAAAGTAAAATAATTCATACCCTTTCGTTAAAAAAATATTCCTAAGGAGTATGGTTATATGAAAAAAACTCTTTTTTTAATGATCCTTGGAGTCTTACACTTTTCGGCAAAGGCTCAATCAAATGAAACGGGTTTTCCCAAATGGAATGCACCCGCCGGCAAAGCAGAAATCGTATTTGGAACGGTTAAAGGACAAGAACAAGTTGTACAAATGTCGGGCACCCGCAAGATTGCCGGTATCTACCCTCACCTAACGACCTACTCGCAAAGCCGTAAAGATGGAAAGTTTTTTAAAGGCGGACATCAGGAATGCGGGATTGGAGGCATCATCCCTTGGGCCGATAAATTATGGATGATCACCTATGCACCCCATAAGCCTAGAGGATCGGATCATAAGCTCTATTCTATAGACAAGAATATGACCATGACCATCCATGCTGAAAGTGTGGGAGGAACACCGGCAGCCCGTATGATTCACGAGGAATCCAAGCAATTGTTTATTGGACATTATGTGATCGATGCCAGGGGAAAAGTCCGTGCGATTAGCCCATCCAAAATGCCCGCCCGGGTCACTGCATTCATGCGGCACCTCAAGGATCCGGAGAACTATGTATACCTCTACGATATGGAAAATATGTTCTATGAGGTAAATGTACATACCTTGGAATTTAAAAAACTCTTTCATGACCCCATTCCCGGATATCACGGTAAAGGCGGGTTCACATCACAGGGAAAAGTAGTGGTCAGTAATAACGGTGAAGCGATGAGTGACCATTTAGATAAGCCTGATCTCTGGGAGGTATCCAAGGACTACACCCAAAAAAACTCCGAAGATCGCGGGTGTCTTGCCACTTATGATGGTAAAAAATGGGAAGTGATTGAACGCAGACAATACACCGAAGTCATTGGCCCTCAAGGCGTGCATCCGACTTCGAAAGGTAAAAACGATCCTGTCTGGGCCATCGGCTGGGATAAAAGGTCTCTTCGTTTACAGGTGATGGAAAATGGAAAGTTCACCACATTTCTCCTCCCCAAGGGATGCCTGAATAATGATGCGTCCCATGGTTGGTTTACAGAATGGCCAAGAATTCGGGATATCGACCAAAAGGATTTGCTGATGGATATGCATGGCATGTTTTTTAACTTCCCCAAAGATTTCAGCTCCCAAAATTGTCGTGGTCTGGAACCGATAGGCTCACATATTCGCTACATACCCGACTTTTGTTTTTGGAATGGGAAAGTGGTTCTGGCCACCGATGAGGCAAGTATTCAGGGAAACCCTCTAGTCGGGCAGCCTCAATCAAATCTCTGGTTCGGTGATTTTGAGGACCTTAAAAGTTGGGGACCACGGAACGCAACAGGATCGATCTACCTGAATGATCGAGTCGAGGGGGATATTCCTTCCGATCCATTCCTGATTAACGGTTTTCCTCAAAAAATGATCCACTTGGTTTCGGACCGTCCTGTCACTTTCTCTCTGGAGGTGGACCGGAAAGGAAACGGGAAATTTGAAGAATATAAAAAAATCAAGATAGATAATTATACATCTCATATATTTCCCAAAGATTTTACAGGTCAATGGATTCGGGTTCTTACCGACATAACCTGCAATGCATCTGTATCCTTTCAATTCTCTGATAATAGCTATCGCAGTTCGGCTCAAGGAGATAAACTATTTCAATCAATTGCGGATTATGATGAAGCCAATCCTAGCTCTGCCCTACTCTTCCCAAATGCTCATAACCGCCACCTTTCCGTCCTCAGTTCAGATGGAAATGCTTACGATTTTGATCATGTAACTTTCCAATTCGATCGTTTAAAAAAAGAACCTATTGCCAGCGAATGCATCAGTCCTGAAGCCCTTAAGGGATGGGGGCCCAAGGAACTTGAGAAAACCCTACGCGAATTTCTTACACCTATAATGGAGTTTTCTGTAGATGAGGCTTCCGTCATTTTAATCAGTAAAGAAAATCGCTCCATTGTTGGACAAAAGGGAAACCATACCGTTCTTCGCCTACCCAAAGGACCATCCCTTTATGACAAATCCTTTTCTTTTGGTCATCCGAGAATGCACAGGGAAGTTGAATCGGAACGCATGCTCGCCAACATACATGGAACCTTCTACGAAGTTCCTTTTTGGATTGTGGGACAGGCTCCCCTTTACACTAAAATGCGACCGGTCAGTACTCACAATAAACAAATCTCTGATTTCACCACCTGGAATGGATTGCTGGTACTGGCAGGACTCAAGTCCAATACTTCCCCATCCACCCGTATATTTAATTCTCCAGACGGAAAAACATCGCTCTGGTTAGGTGGAATCGATGAACTATGGGATTTTGGTAAGCCAATAGGAGTTGGCGGTCCCTGGAAAAATACTAGGGTTAAAGCGAATGAATCTTCGGATCCCTACCTGATGACCGGATATGATCAAAAAACTTTGATCCTAGAATCAGATAAGGATTGTACGATCACAGCCGAAATTGACATCGATCATTGGACAGGATTTCACCCCTACAAAACCTTTGATCTTGAAGCAGGGAAGAAGATAACCTTTAAATTCCCCGATGAATTCGCCGCCCATTGGATTCGTTTCAAAACGGATAAGGACATTAAATCAACCGCTCAACTCATTTACGAATGAATAATAAGATATCCCTCCTCTTTTTCACATTTTTTGCACTGTCAGCATCAGCAAAGCAAAATGTTATATTCATCTTAGCAGACGATATGAGTCGGGACACCTGGGGTGCATACGGCGGAAAAGACTGCAAGACGCCAAACATCGATCAATTAGCCAGGGATGGAACGCGATTTGATCGTGCCTATTGCACAGTGGCCATGTGTGCACCCTTTAGGCAGGAACTTTACAGTGGAAGATCCCCCTGGCGAACCGGCACTCTACCCAATCACTCAAAATCAGTTTCCGGAACCAAAAGCATTGTTCATTACCTGAAACCCCTCGGTTACCGGGTTGCCCTGCTCGGAAAATCGCATGTCGGTCCCAGTGAATGCTACCCTTTTGAGAAACTGGGGGATGTAAGCAAAAAAGTAGACGCGAACCCAGAAACCCTCGAAAAAGCAAAAAGCTTTCTGGATGACTGTAAGAAATCAAAAGATCCATTTTGCCTGTTCATCGGATCCCATGATTCGCATGCTCCATTTACCACGGGTGATCCTTCCGTATACGATGCCCAAAAGATTACGGTGCCTCCTTACTGGATTGATACACCCGAATTGAGAGCGGTAATGGTACAATACTACGCCGAAATCACCAATTTTGACCGCTTGGTGGGTATGATGCGAGAGGAACTGGAAAAGAGAAACCTTTGGGAGAAAACTATCTTTATGGTCTGTAGCGAGCAAGGAACCCAACTCCCCTTTGCCAAGTGGACTTGCTATGATAACGGCTTACATACCGGTCTGGTTGCCCACTGGCCCGGACTTACCAAACCAGGATCAGTCATAGATGAATTGGTAACCACCGCAGATATTACCCCAACTCTGGTTGAAGGTTTGGGGGGCAAACTCAAACATGGTGCCGTGGATGGAAAAAGCTTCATCAACTTGTTAAAGGGCAAGGATGAATATCTTCATCAATATGTCTACGGTGCTTTTACTAATTGCCGGATTATAGATAACCGGGAAAGAATCTACCCAATCCGTTCCATTAGGGATAAAAGATACTCTCTGATCTATAACCCTAACCACTTGGCTATGACTTCGAATGTTACTCTTTCTCAGGCTCTCAGCATGATCGAGGATCCCAGTAAAAACCCAAAGGCCTTTACCCCTCCTGCTTCCTGGCTCGCCTTTAAAAACAAAGATCAGAAAAGTAAAGCACTCGTCAACAAATTACATAATCGTCCCCAATTTGAATTGTACGATTTGCAAAAAGATCCATTTGAAATGAAGAATCAAATGGGCAATGTTAAATACAAAAAGATTCAAACAAGGCTTCAAAAAGCCCTGCTGGATAAATTAAGCAAGTTAGGCGATTCCAACCCCATTATCACCGAAAAGAATTTTGTGTTAACCAAGCCGAAGAAAAAAAAGAGTAAATAGGTTTTCTTGAAATTTAACTTACCAATGACCAGAAACCTCATTTTCTTCCTACCTCTTTTTTTGCTTTTTCAATCGGCTTTTTGTAAAACAACCGAAGAAGAGGTCAAGTCCAGCAAGATCAAAGAGGAACTTTCGGAATTAGTTACTCAAAAAAAGGTTCCGGGAATGATTGCCGCGATCTCTTCGTCCAAAGGCATACTGGCAATGGGTTCATCTGGCATTCGTAAAGTCGGGAACAAGGAGAAACTGACCGAGCATGATCTCGTTCATTTGGGATCCTGTACCAAGCCAATGACCGCATTATTGATCGGCATCTTGGTCAATGAAGGTAAACTCTCATGGAAAACTTCATTGACCGATGCCTTACCCGAACTCAAAACCAGCATCCACCGTCATTATCACACTGTCACCCTTTGGGAATTATTAACCCATCGCGCAGGGGTAGTCGCTAATGCGGAGGACTGGTGGGCACATGGCGAAATGGAATTGAAAAAAAGACGACTTCTGATCGTGCAAGAAAACCTTAAGAAGACCTCCCGCACAAAGCGCGGATCATATCATTATTCCAATATGGGCTATCTTATTGCCAGCTGTATGGCGGAGAAAGTCACTGGCTCGAGCTGGGAATCCTTAATGCACACACGAATATTTGAACCGCTTGGAATGAGTTCAGCCGGTTTTGGCCCTCCTGGCACAACCGGAAAGAATGATCAACCATGGGGTCATTCTAAACCAAAAAATAAATGGCAACCCCGACAATTCGATAATGCCGAAGCACTGGGTCCGGCCGGTCGCGTGCACTGCACGATAGCTGATTGGGCCAAGTTCATTGCAATCCAACTGCCAAATGGAAAAAAAATCGGATTGAATAAAAAAGTGTTGGATAAGTTGATTACTCCGATTGGAACTTACGCCGGGGGTTGGATCGTGACCGAGCGCCCGTGGGGCAATGGTGTTGTGCTTACCCACACGGGGAGTAACACAATGTGGTACGCTGTCGTATGGATAGCTCCAAATGTGGACCGGGCTTACTTTGTTGCAACTAATTCCCGCGATAATAATTCCCACCGGATCTGTGACCAGATGGTCGGGAAACTGATTGAGATCAACCGAACAAATTAAAATTCGGATCAACTGTGTATGGTCTTCAGTAACTGTTTACGACAGGAATTCTAGACTCTATTATTTCCTCAATAGGATTTAATCCAGTCAACCTGCAACTTGAAAGGACCATCTTTTTTATCGTACATCATAAATTCAATACTTCTAATTTTACTCCCAAACAGGGGATATTTTTTCTTGGACAAGGGCATTCCCCTCCAACTCGAATCCATCGAACTAAAAGGAATTTTGATCTCCTGCCATCCTTTTGAGTCACCATCCGTATTGAAGCTACTTCGGTATGATACTGATTTTCCTTCCATACGGACACCCAGCTTAAAAGCACGTCCGTCCCCCTTAAAACGAATGTGCAACCCTTCTTTGTTACCCAAACCGAAATCGGTGGGTTTAGTACGGATAGAGGAAAAACCACCTCCATTTGTATTGGTGTTTCCGGAAAAAATTAGCTTCTTCTTTTTAAATGAAAAACCACCTTCAGAACGACCGCCCATAACGTTGTCATTCACAGTCATCCAGTTTAGGTTAGGATTATCTTCGGTAAAATCATAAATTAGGTTTTCCATTTCTTTTTGTTTTTTCTTTTTGTTAATACCCAAAGAGTTAGGGACAACAGCAAGGCATGAAAAGGATAATAGAAAACAGACAATTGGGGAAATCGAAGATAAGTTAATCATTATAATAACCTACGCTCAATGAATATGTAGTCAAGGTAAGCAATCGTACTAATCTATTGCCATGAACGTAAATCAGCAAAACGAAAACATTTAATTGATAATATGTATTTACCTAACTTATGCTACCAAAGTATCGAAACCGGGTATTTACTTAATACTTCCTCATTCGTTAAAAGATACATGTCCTCCGCCAATGCGGTTGCTGCCAAAATACGATCAATCGCATCATCGTGGTGATAGGGAAGCTCAGCGAGCCTATAGCAATATTCCCGTGTCATTCCAATTGATCTGATATTCCAGATTTTAACTTGTTCCTTGACCCACCTTCTCGGTGTGCTTGGCATTTCCAAACTACCGTCATTATATTTTAGGGATAGTTCCAGGACGGATGCATCACTGAGGTAGAATTCGTTTTCCTGATCTGAAAGAATTTGGCTTGCGTTTGAACTCAGCCTTGCCGGTTCGGATGTTAGCCAAACAAATGGAAAAGTATCTAATAATACACGCATTAAAAATATACCACGGTATCACCCACACTACCCGCCACTTCTCGTTTCTCCACCATTTTAAGGGGTTTAGAAGTAACGGTACCCACATCGGGTCTTTGTTCATTGGGGAGCTGTGTACATGGCACCAAACGGGCAATCGGCTTTTTTCCCCTCGCCAGTACGACTTGCTTTCCATCCTCTGCCTGTAAAAGCAATTTTGAAAGATTAGTTTTTGCAAAATGAACTGTATACATTTAGCTAAGTTATTAATATTATTAGCTTAGTCAAATATATTTCACTTGTTTTATACTCTCTTTTATTAACTTGTTCATTGGGTGAAATTTGGATTTTTCAACATGTTGTCTTGCCAATTTTAAGATAGTTTAAGTAATTTTGAAGGGTCTCGGATAATCCCTTCTTAAAAATGAAAAATTTTGCTTATTCTAAAACCCGCCGTGGATTTCTTACCAAATCTGCCACTGGCGCGACCGCAGCGACCATTCTTCCGCGCCACATTTTTGGTGCTCCCCATGTGCCACCATCCGAAAAATTCGGCACCGCTTTAATCGGATGCGGAGGGCGTGGCCCAGGCACTTATTCTCAATTGTGCAAGGGATTGGATGTTGAACTTGTGGGAGCATGCGATGTCAACCTCGACCGGGCAGAAAGATTTTCGCAAGCGAGAAGCAAGGGAAAAGCGGACGTCTATCAGGATTTTCGTAAATTACTGGAACGCAAAGACCTGGACTTAATAGCAATTGCCACACCCCCTCATTGGCACGCTAGCATATCCATTGCCTCAGCGGAGGCCGGCATGGATGTTCTCTGCGAGAAACCGATGACCCGGTTTGTGGCCGAAGGACGTGCGGTGGTTAACGCTTTCAAACGGTACGGACGGATTTTTCAGATCGGTACTTTCGGCCGGTTTACCAGAAGCAAGGACAAGCACTCGGTACTCAAACACAAGATTATGTCCAGTGGTCTACTTAAAGATTGCCGGGTAGTTCGTAAGAAAAAAGGGGGATTGAAAGTGAAACAATGGAGTGGCACCCCGGGAATTGCACCCCAGACACTTCCTGAAAACCTGGATTGGGACTTGTATTGTGGTCCTTCTCCCTGGAAACCCTATGAGAGCAGACGGACAGGTGGAACCCATCGTGGATACTGGGACTATGAAGGCGGTGGAATGTGCGATATGGGACAACACCACTTTGACCCCGAGCAATGGACTTATGCAAAAGACCACACAAGTCCGGTCAAGATTACCCCTTTCGCACCCCCGGCTCATCCGGAAGTAACCGGAATGTGGGCGTGGGTGGAACTCCAATATGCGGACGGCTTTAAATTTGTGATGGAAAGCACCGAGTGGGGTCCATCTTATGAACAAGATGTGGTTCGTGATGTGTCTATGAACGATCTTTCAGTTGAAGATCAGAAAAAGATCAGTGAAATGCCCGACCCCGACCCTCTACTTTCTTTTGGTGAAGCCGTAAAGCAGAGGAAAGAGGCAGGTGGGAATCCAGAAGCGGCTCACCGGGCGGCATGCATACTACATCTGGCCAACCTGGCCATCCGCCTGGGCCGTACGCTTAATTACAATCCTGACAAGGAAATATTCATCAACGATGAGGAAGCTAACCGCTTTCTCAATCCCCCGATGAGTGCTCCCTGGCGAGTCTAAACCTCAAACCAACTTCTTGCTGATGAAAACCATCGAAATCATTCAAGCCTTTCCACAGCCTGACGGAAAAATACTTCGTACCATTGACAAAGACGCCTGCGAACAGGCAGTGGAGGATATCCTGAAGGGAGGAAAAAAAATCGTCCAGGAAATCATTGACCTTATTCTGGAACCGGGAAATGGCGACGATGTCCGCCCAAGACACGCCCTTCATGCCACCGCCATCCGGGTTGGAGGAAAAGAGAGAAAAACGGTAAGAAAAGAATTCTCCGCCCACTTGGCCAGTACTTTGGCTGATGATCGTCCCCTCGCAGTAAAAGGGTTCATAATCCGACAGTTGCAGATTTGTGGCGGACGGGAACAGGCAGAAAAAATAGCTCCCTTTCTTATTAATCCGAATGAACATATTTATGAATACGCGGCTCAGGCATTGCAGGCAATTGGCGTGGGAACCGTGGGTCACTTTAGGAAAGCATACCCCCAGGCCTCAGGATATTGCAGGCTCACCATTCTTCAGGCCCTCGGAGTTTTGGAAGACAAAAAATCCCGCAATTACTTTTTGAATGCGGTTGAGGATAAGGATCTTGAAATCCGTCTTGCTGGAATGTGGGGTCTAATGAAAATTACATCCTCCAAGGATATCGGTGTTTTACTTTCCCAATCGGAAAAGGAAAAGGGCTGGGGTCGAATTAAGGCAACTGCCTATTGTTTTGAGCTCGCCGAAAAGCTTACCGAAAAGGGACATACAGAAGATGCCAGCAATATCTACAGACAGATCAAAAATTCGCGAAAAGAAAAAGCAGATAACTATCTTCGCGAGTCGGCCGACCAGGGATTATCTCTCCTAAAATAAACCTTAACCTAGTTATTTATGCGTCCTTTTTCCTTCCTATTCATCCTTGCTCAATTAGTTCATTCCCAACCCATCCAATGGAACCAGTTCCGCGGACCCAATGGAAACGGGGATGCAGGGAAGGCCAATTTACCCATCCAATTTTCAGAAACTAAGAATTTAACCTGGAAAACCCCCATGCCTGGAAAAGCCTGGTCATCCCCGGTGGTAAAAGATGGAAGGGTGTGGATTACCAATGCCGAGGAAGACGGATTTAAAATGTGGGCAATTCAACTGGACTGGATAACGGGTGAACCGTTGAAAAAGATTTTGGTGTTTGAAAATAAAGAACCCCAGTTTTGCCACCCAATGAACAGCTATGCCACCCCCACTCCTGTAATCGCCGGAAATCAGGTTTTCGTTCATTTTGGCTCCCATGGAACGGCTGCCCTGGACGTCAATACGGGACGGAAAATTTGGGAAAGACGGGATTTTAAATGCGATCACTACCGCGGTGCAGCGGCTTCCCCCATTCCCCATCTTGATACGCTGATTGTTCATTTCGACGGCCATGATTTACAGTATATTGTCTGCCTCAGTCAGCAAACGGGGAAAACTATTTGGAAAAAAGAACGGGCCTATGACTTCAAAACTGACAACGGTGACCGGAAAAAAGCATACTGCACACCCACCGTGATCGAACACAATGGCCGTCTCGAACTTATCAGCCCGGGTGCCGTGGCCACCGAATCCAGAAATCCCCAGAACGGAGATTTGTATTGGACCGTGAGAACGGGGGGAATGAATTCCTCTTCACGCCCAATTCTCAGTGACGGAATTGTCTTTGTATTCTGCGGCATGGGTTCGATGTCGGCAATTAAACCAGGCGGAAAAGGGGATGTAGATGATACTCACCTGGTTTGGAATCGCCGCAAAGTGGTACCCAAGAAATCCTCTCCTCTTTTACTGGGAGATTATTTATTTATGGTATCAGACGAAGGCGTGGCCTCCTGCAACAACCCTAAGACCGGAGAAGTTTACTGGGCGGAACGCCTGGGCGTGAAGGGTCAGTGTGCATCCTCCCCCATACACGCGAATGGGAAAATTTACTCTTTTTCAAGCTCGGGTGACTGCGTGGTGTTTGCACCTGACCCCCAGGGACTCAAAATTATCAGCCGCAATAAATTGGACAATGGTTGCATGGCATCTCCTGCAGTGGTCGGTAATTCTCTGCTTGTGAGAACCAAGGAAAACTTATATCGATTTGATCGGTCCGATAGTCAATAATTTTTAATAAATGAAAAAAAAGATCCTCCTAATCAACCTCCTGTTTAACGCGGTTTCCTTGTTTGCCAAAGATTCCTGGAAATCACAGCCCAATTGGTTAGAGCTTCCCGACAATCGTGAAAAAGTGGGAAATATGCACGGTGATATTGCTGTGAGCTCAAAGGGTGACATCTATGTAAGTGTGGGCGACCCCAGGGCAGGCTTGCAGGTTTATGGAGATAACGGAAAGTGGAAACGCAATGTTCCAAAAGCTCCGAGTGATCTGCATGGCTTCGTTATAAAAAAAGAAGGAAAAGAGGAATTTATTTATGCGGTTCGTGTGGGTGGAGGTGAACTCCTTAAATTGACTCTGGACGGTAAAACTGTTTTGAAAATCCCTGCTTCTTCCATTCCGGATGAATTCAAAAGAAAAGGCAAAGACGGAAAACCTTTCGTCCGGTTGACTGGAGCCGATGTATCCGCAAATGGAGATATCTTTTTGACCGATGGCTATTCTTCCGATCATATTCACCGATTTGATAAAAAGGGTAAGTATTTAAACTCCTTTGGGGGAAAAGATGCACCCTATGGGTTTCGCACCCTCCACAAACTGGTCATAGATTCACGTTTCAACCCAGCACGGATTATTGGGATGGATCGGGCTAACAACCGAGTGGTCCATTTGGGACTCGATGGCAAGTTCATCGGAGTGGTGGAAGAAGGTCTTTTACTTCCTGCCTGCGTTCATATTCATGGTGACTGGGCGGTTATTGGAGAACTGCGCGGACGCGTGACTATCCTCGATAAAAAAGGCAATATCTATGCCCAAGTTGGAGGAAATAGTAAAAAAGACGAAATAGGAACCAACAGAACTCCACCGACAAAATGGCGCGAAGGCATTGTCACTGCACCCCATGGCATAACCTGTAATGCCAAAGGGGATATCTTTGTTGCGGAATGGAACATTACCGGGAGAGTTCATAGGTTTAACCATGTCTTAGATTAGGATTATCAAACTAATGGAATTCATGAATAAAAATAGCCTTTTAAATCTGAGCGTTCTAGCCGTTTTATGCTTTTTCTCTTCTTCGCTTGTAGGAAAAAAGGATATATCTAAAGAATCATCCGATCTTTTAGGTAAACACGGACTCAAGGGATGGAAGGTCCCAAAAGGCAATGAGGCTTCAAAATGGTATAAGGTAACCAATAATATCCTTGAAGTAAGAAGTGGACCCAAGAAAAAAGGCTCGGTTCTATGGACTGAAAAGGAATACCAAGACTTTGAAGTTAGTTTGGGATTTCGTTTTATTGAAGGAACCATTGATTCAGGAATTCATCTAAGAAATTCAGATCAGATCCAAATAGGAATTTCCGGTTCACTTAAGAGAGATATGACCTGCTCTCCATACATTCCGGGTAAAGGTTATCCAGTAGAGGCCAAGAATATTAAAAAACTACTCAAGCCAAAAGGTTGGAATCAAATGCGCATTCGAGCAGTTGGCCAAAATTACACCGTATGGTTACAGCAAGAAGAGGTGATGAAGTATAAATCATCCTCGGCAAAAGAAAAAGGGCCTATAGGTATCCAACTGCACGGAAGTCGAAACATGAAAATTGATTTTAAGGGTATTTTGGTTAAGGAACTTTAGAGGAGCATTATGAATTGCCTTGCAAGGGCATAAATAAAGAAGAAATCACAACATGACATGATTCAGGCTTGCCCTTTTTAAAGCTCAGCCAAATTCTTTTTGCATGCCAAGCAAATCTCCGGTCACTCGATTACTTTCAGACCTTGTCTCTATACCAAGTATAAACCCATCCCTTGCCCCATCGAACTCCAAATTAACCGGAGAGGAAGGGGTAGCTACCCTTCTTGCCGATCAAGCGGGCAAATTAGGAATAGAAATCCAAAGACAGGCAGTTTTACCGGGTCGGAAAAATATTCTTCTTCGCTTAAAGCCCAAGGGTAAAATTAAGTCGCGGGTTATGTTAGCTCCCCACATGGATGTGGTACCGGCAGAAGAAAATGCATTTAAACCTAAAATTAAAAATGGTAAATTACATGGCAGAGGAGCATGCGATACGAAAGGTTCAATGGCTGCTTTTTTCCAGGCTTTTTGTGATTTGGCGAAAAACGGCCCCTTTCCACTGAGCACGGAAGTTATCTTCGTGGGATTAGTCGATGAGGAATTCGGGCAGGCAGGGTCGCGAAAACTGGCTAAGTCTGGTCCTCAAGCCGACCTTGCGATTGCAGGCGAACCCACCGAGCTTAAAGTGGTCACTGCCCATAAGGGCAACTCGTGGCTACAACTTAAAACCACAGGCCTCGCAGCGCATGGTGCCACTCCAAAGAATGGTAAAAATGCAATTGAAACCATGACTCCCATTCTAAAAACCCTATTTCATGATTACCCCAAAATATTAAGCAAACGAACCCATCCGTTACTCGGTTCTCCCACTCTCAATATTGGAAAAATTTCAGGGGGTAACCAGCCCAATATTGTCGCTGATAAATGCATCATTGATCTGGATAGACGAACGATTCCCGGAGAGAATGAGGATTCAATCAAAAAAGAACTCATGTCTCTATTCCGGCAGCAAAAACTGCCCGCCCCCGATTTCTCAAGCACTCGTTCTGTACCGTGCCCACCCTTGGATACAGATCCAAATCTTCCCTTCGTTCAAACTCTGCTACGGGCATCTAAAAAAAGAAAAACTCATGGGGTATCCTACTTTACAGATGCTTCACCAATCGCGATGGGTGGAACTCCGGCCGTTGTTTTTGGTCCGGGTAATATTGCACAAGCACACGCAAGGGATGAATTTATAGATATTTTACAATTGGAGGAAGCCTACAAAATAATCA
>CAJWWH010000043.1 GCA_913048545.1 uncultured Opitutia bacterium
CGGCGACCATCAACATCTGTTTGTACTGTTGGGGCGACTGGGGAAGGGCGTAGAATTTTCCCTCGTTCAGACGACTGGGGACAAGAAATTCTCGGGCTCCTTCCGGGGTGCTTTTGAAAAGCATGGGGGTTTCGATTTCAAGGAAGTCCTGATCGTCAAAATATTTGCGTATCGACATCGATGCCTGGTGGCGGAGTTTGAGGGCATTGAGGTTGGACTGCCTCCGCAGGTCAAGGTAGCGATAGGTGAGGCGGAGGTCCTCCCCGACTTTATCCGCGGTTTCGTCAAGGGGGAAGGGGGGGGTCTTCGACTGGTTGTGGACGAGAATAGAACTGGCAAACAGTTCAATATCCCCGGTTGAAAGGTTGCGGTTCTCCGTACCTTCATCCCGGTTGCGGACTTCTCCGCTTACTTCGATCACACTTTCGGGTTTGAGCTTGGGAAAGAGTTCGGAAAGGGTCTGGTTTTCGGGATCGAGCACGACCTGAGTTTTACCTTCGCGATCACGCAGGTCGAGAAAGAATACGCCTCCGTGGTCGCGGAGGGAATCAATCCATCCGATCAGGGTGGCGGAAGATCCGGCGTTGTCTTTGCGAAGTTGGTTGCAGTGGTGGCTACGTTTCATGCCTGGTATATTTAAAAATTAAAAGGGCAAACCATAGGGAATACTCACTGATATGGCAAGTGTGGTGTGCGGGCTGATTAAATTAAGGGATTTTATACTCGCCATTCAAGCGCGGCGTGGCATGGGTTGAAAGAATGAAGAACAGGTTTGTTGTGATAATGGCGGGTGGGCGTGGTGAGCGCTTCTGGCCGCAGAGTCGATTAACGCGTCCGAAGCATCTTTTGCCCATCGTGGGGGATTCCGCAATGCTTGCCCAGACGGTGGACCGCCTGGAGGGTTTGGTTCCGCCGGAAAATATTTTTGTGATCACCAATGTGGAACAGCGGGATGCGGTGCTGGAGAGTTGTCCGTCCCTTCTCCCCGGTCGGGTGATCGGGGAACCGGTGGGCCGGGACACCGCGGCCGCGGTTGGACTGGCGGCATTACTGGTGGATCATGAGGAAAAAGATGCCGCGTTTGCTCTCCTGCCCGCGGATCATGTGATTGAGGATGGGGCGGGATTCCGTTCAGTGTTGAACAGTTCTTTTGAAACCGCGGAGAAGAATGATTTTTTAGTTACGATTGGAATAAAACCGACATTTCCCTCCACCGGATACGGATACCTTTGCCGGGGCGGGGAAGTGGAGCAGTCCGAGGGACGAGCGGTTTCCCAGGTGGATCGTTTTGTGGAGAAACCGGATTTACCGACCGCGGAAGAATATCTTCAGAAGGGTGGATATTTCTGGAATGCGGGTATGTTTGTTTGGAGACCATCGGTGATTTTGTCCGCTATTTCCAAACATGTACCCGTTCTTTCAGCGGGTTTGGATACTTTACAAGCGGATTGGAATGAAAATGGATCTCTGGTTCAGGCAATGGAAAAGGTTTATCCGGAACTGGAAAAAATCTCAGTTGATTTTGCGGTAATGGAAAAAGCGGAAGGCGTGGTCATGCTGGAATCTGATTTTGACTGGGATGATGTGGGGGAGTGGCCTGCGATTGGACGGCATTATCCAGCCGATGAAAAAGGTAATGTGTTCAAGGGGGACGGAGTGGCCATGGATTCGAGCGACAACCTGACTTTTTCCGATCAGGGACATTGTGTGACTCTGCTCGGAGTGAAGGATTTAATTGTGGTGCAGTCCGGAGACGCAACTCTGGTCTGCCATAAGGACCGTGCTCAGGAGGTCAAAGCCCTTGCCCAGCAAGTCGCCGGAAAGCATCCGGAATTATCCTAGTTCCTTAAGCAAGTATGCCGAATTACCTCGGGGTGGATTACGGGACCAAGCGTACCGGACTGGCATGGGCGGATGAGTTGGGTATCGCCCTGCCCATAGGTGCAATTCCCGGAGTCAGGGAAGACGGATGGGTGGAAAAGTTCGGTGAAGTGGTAGTGGAAAAAAAGATTGATGAAATCATTGTGGGTTATCCGATCCATATGGACGGAACGGTGGGCAGGCGGGCCAAGGAAGTGGACCTTTTTATTGTCGGGTTGGAGGAAAAATTTAATCTGCCGGTTCACCGGGTGGATGAACGGTTGACCAGTCTGGCGGCGGAGGAGGCGATGGGGAAAAAGAGTGCGAAGAGGAAGAAACAGGACTTGGGCAAAATTGACGCTTCTGCCGCGGGTTTGATTTTGCGTGATTTTATTGAAAACCGAAAAATCATTCCCGCACCGTCCGTATAATTAAAAATCATGGAAAACGAGAATGCACCGGTTCAGCGATGGCGTTGCCACTGTGCTTATGACGGCACCGACTATGCGGGATGGCAGAAGCAACCCACTGGGGATGCGGTGCAGGACCGGATTGAGGATGCGTTGAAGAAAATATGCCATATCCCGGTGAGAACCATTGGGGCGGGACGCACGGATGCCGGGGTGCATGCAAGAGAACAGGTTTTTCATTTTGATCATGACTGGAACCACGGGGAGGAAAAATTATTGCACGCCCTGCGTGCCCATCTTCCTTCGGATATCAGCCCGCGTTCATTGGTGGAAACGGACCATTCTTTTCATGCCCTTCGATCGGCCCGTGGGAAGTGCTATCGTTACCGGGCAGTCAAAGGATGGGCGATGCCGGAGGAGGAAAGATTTTGTATTTCTCTTAAAAGACAGGAATATGATTTGGAATCGATTAAGGAGGCGGCCCAATTTCTGGTGGGCAGGCACGATTTTAGTGCCTTTGCCGCATCGAGAGGAAAAGGGGAAAAAGAGGATCCAGTCAAAGAGGTATGGAGATGCGAATTGATTCAGAATGAAAATGAGATTCAATTCGTAGTCGAGGGAAGTGGGTTTTTATATAAAATGGTTCGGAGTATGGTGGGCGGACTGCTTGAAGTGGGCAGGGGAAGAATAGAGGTGCAGGAAATTCAGGACATTTTACAAAGTTGTCAACGGACGGAGGTGGTGGTCAGTGCTCCGGCCAAAGGGCTTTGCCTGGAAAAAGTGTACTATACCGATCCGGATGGTCAGTCGGAATGAGTAATTTTAGAAAGTTTCTGAATCATTTCTCTGATTTATTGTTTCCGGGAATCTGTCCGATATGCGAAAAGGCTCCTTACAAGGATGGACTTTCCTACATGTGTGTGGAGTGTGAGGATTTATTACCCTGGATACAAAAGAATGGATGTAAATACTGTGGCATTCCGATGAGCGGGTTTGATTTTAACGGACTGGTGTGTGCGGGGTGCCGGGAGGAGCCTCCACAATTTCAGGCGGGGAAGTGTCTTTTTTTACTCGATCAAAACGGAAAGAAAGTAATTCATGAAATTAAATACCACGGGGTAAAGGATATGCTCAAGGACCTGCCCCGTTGGCTCGAGCGAAATCCTTCATTCCGGGAATTCCTTAAGGATTCTGTACTGGTCCCGGTTCCCCTGCACCCGAAGCGTTTTAAGAAACGGGGATTTAATCAAAGCCAATGGATTGCCGATGCGATGGAAAAGGAAATGGGGGGTTCTGTTCGGGTAATTGAAGCTTTGATAAGGGTGCGGAATACGCCGACACAAACCGAGTTTGCCCGGGTGGAGCGAAAAAAGAATGTGAAAAATGCCTTTGCCCTGAAGACGAAAAATTGTTTGGATGCAAAAAACAGAATTGTTCTGATAGACGATGTTTACACGACGGGAGCGACCTTGGACGAATGTGCAAAAGCATTACTGGATGAGGGTTTCCAAAATGTTAATGTTGCAACTTTGGGACATGGATAACAAAAGATTAACTTATGGCCTTTTTTAGCAAACCAAAATATTCCAAAGTGGATGTTAAATCCCGCGAAGGAGTGCCCAAGGGAGTATTCACCAAATGCCCGGAGACCGGGGACATGGTATTCGCCAAGGAATTAAAGAAGAACCTCATGGTCGTGCCTTCGAGCGGTTATCATTTTCCACTCTCTGCACCTGACCGGATTGAATCTCTGCTCGATCCGGGTAGTTTTATTGAGTATGATGCCGATCTTTCCTCGCTTGACCCTCTCAACTTCAAGGGGTTGGCATCTTACAAGGACAAACTTGATCAGAACCGTAAAAAAACTTCGCTCAAGGATGCAGTTCTTTCCGGACTTGGAAAAATGGATGGAAAGTGGGTGAGTTTGGCGGTGATGGATTTCCGTTTTTTGGGTGGAAGTATGGGTTCGGTGGTGGGCGAAAAAATTACCCGGGCAATTGAGCGCGGACTCGAATATTCAATGCCTGTTATTGTGGTCTCCGCATCCGGGGGTGCCCGGATGTACGAAGGGATACTGAGTTTGATGCAAATGGCCAAGACCAGTGCTGCACTCGCTCGATTATCCGAGGCAAGAATTCCGTACTTTTCTATTTTAACCAATCCCACCATGGCCGGGGTAATGGCAAGCTATGCCACGCTGGGCGATGTGATCATTGCCGAACCCAAGGCCTTAATCGGATTTGCCGGAAGGCGGGTAATCAAGGAAACCACCCGGGCGGATCTGCCTGAAGGATTTCAGACATCAGAGTTTTTACTTGAGCACGGGCTGATTGATCAGATCGTGACCCGACATGACCTACGGGGCCGGTTAATCACGCTAATCGGGCATTTGGGCACTCGTGTAGTGTCTAAACCTCCGAGCAATTTAAATACGGTTTCCAGGAAAACCACTGCGAGGAAAAAACCGGTTGCAAAGAAAAAAGGGACGCCCTCAAAAACCACTCCGCGAAAGACACGGTCCGCACCCAAATCAAAGTAATTAAAAAATTCACCATCCCTATTTGGTGAAGGATATACTTTCCTATCTTTATGCCCTGCGCAACCGGGGTTCGAGCTTTGGCATCGAGCGAATGGCAAGGCTTGCTGAACTGATGGGTAACCCGCAAAGCAACTTCCCGATCATTCATGTGGCAGGCACAAATGGAAAAGGCTCTGTCTGTGCAATGCTGGATGCGATTTACCGAGAAAACGGATACCGCGTTGGTCTGTTTACTTCTCCCCATCTGATTGAACTCGGAGAAAGAATACGGGTAAACGGTCAAAATATTTCCGAGACTGAAATTGAGGAGTGGGTTGATTACCTCAAGCCATTGGGGAAAAGAATGGAGAGGGAAAAAAAAGATGACCATCCCACGTTTTTTGAGTTTATGACCGCAATTGCTTTTTTAAAATTCAAGAAAAACAATGTCGATCTTGCCATTATTGAGACAGGATTAGGTGGACGCCTTGATTCCACGAATGTGGTCAATCCAGAACTCTCAATTATTACCTCAATCTCCAAGGATCATTGTGCGATTTTAGGAGATACCCTTGAAGAAATAGCGGCGGAAAAAGCGGGCATAGTGAAAGCGGGCAGGCCGGTTTTAGTAAGTGAGCTTATCGTCGAAGTGGAGCAAGTGATTCGTACAGTCGCAGAGAAAAAGAAAGCCAAATTTTATTCTTTGAAGAACTTGGGTATGAAAAAGTTTCCGGATACAAATTTGTCTGGTTCTTATCAAAAAAGAAATGCGGCACTCGCATGGTATGCCTCGGAATTACTAAAAGAAAAAATTCCTGTGAACGAAGATCGAGTGAAAAAGGGGTTACGAAATGTCAAAATAGACGGTCGTTGGCAGGTATTAAAGGGGGAACCCAAAATTATTTTAGATGCCTGTCATAACCTGGAAGGTGCCCATTGTTTAAGGGAAAACCTCAAAAGTTTAGAAGTAAAACCGGAAGTATGGTTTGGCGTGCTTGGTGAAGACCGGGCGCGCGATATAATCGGCGTGGTTTGCGAATTTGCTTCTTCGATCAGGCTTTTTCAGGTCGAGCAACCCCGGGCGTGCAGCATCGAATTTCTCCGCTCTTTAATTCCCCGTTCATTTACCGGAGAGGTAATTGATTTTGATATGAAAAAAGCCCAGGAAGCCATGTTGGCTTCGACTCCGGGAAAAACGATTTTGGTGACGGGTTCAATTTATCTGATTGGTGACATACTTTCTCTTCGGCGTAGCGGTGATTTTCCTTCCAAAGTCAATTGGAATGACCTTTTTTAATGATTTAAAAATTATGAAAAAAAGCAGATGGAACAGACTAAATTTTTCACTTAGCAAGCGAATCAAATTGAGTCTATATCCATAATTATTTAACAAGATAAAGCACAATTGGTTTGTATTAAGTACCTCTTCAAAAGTGCTGAACTGTATTCACGAGATTTGTGAATAAGTAAAGGAACAAGTCGTAATAACTTTAGCTTGGAAATCTAGAAAAAATACGATTTTATTGAGTTTTTCTCAATCTTAATTAGAGATTATAGGTTGTACATTTTTAATCATCAAAGTTATTAACATCGCTACATGTTGTGTCTGAAACTTTGCAAAAACACTACATGTTGTGGGTAAGTTAATATTTTTTTTCCAAAATTTTCATTTTTTTCTTTTCTTTTCTCTTCACAGAGGACAATGTCATTTCATGCGGTCGTTAATTTTGATTCCTTAAACCCAATTTTAGCAGCATGAGAACGGACACAATCAATTATATTAAAATTTTAGCACAAAATAAACGAAACAGGGGGTAAAAAGATGGATAAAGAATTCAAAATTGGCGAAAAAACATTTCTTCTCGACGAAGAAAAAGCAATGCAGGCATATCAGGAAAAACAGGTCATTAATGGTCGCGACACAATGACATTTAACCTGCTTCCACTCAAATACCAGTGGGCATACGATTTGTATCGTAAAATGAAATCCAACCATTGGGAACCCGAGGATGTCCCGATGCAAAAAGATGTGGAACAGTGGAAAAGCCAAACTGAATTAAGTGATGCAGAGCGATGGATCGTAATGATGGGAATCGGGTATTTTTCTGCCGCAGAAGGTATTGTCGGCGATAACATCCAACATGTGGTTCGTGAACTGGTGACTGCACCTGAATTGAAACTTGTTCTCGGCAGGCACGCCCATGAAGAGAACATCCATGCGGACAGCTTGCTCTACATGATTAGTTCCCTTGGTATTAACCCGCATGAGTGTGAAGCGATGTTCGAACAGGTGGATACGATTCGCCGGAAAAATGAATTTGTGACCAAGGTATCGAAGAGTTTGAGGAGGGATATGGATCTCACCCAAACTTCGCAAAAACAGGAATTTGCCAAAAATATCTTTGTTTTTGGACAATGCATGGAAGGCACACAGTTCTATGGATTGTTTGGGATGATTCTCAGTTTGGCCCGACAAAATAAATTTCCGGGAATCGGACAGATGTTTAGATACACCTTACGGGATGAATCCAATCACATTGAATTATTCCGGAATCTTTTTCGAGTTTTAGTCGATGAGAATCCAGATGTGTGGACCAATGAATTTAAGCAGGATCTAACTAATTTAATGAAGGAAGCCGTGGAACTAGAGAAAGAGTTCATCCGCGATTGCTTACCGGTCAATTCTGTGGGGCTCAGTTCCAATGAGTTCTGTACTTACATTGATTTTATTGCTGATCGGCGGTTAAACGGGGTGGGGCTTGATGTTTTACATCCCGGTTTGGAAAACCCTTTCCCTTGGCTCGCGGAAACAATGGATGTCAAAAAAGAACAGAACTTCTTTGAAGGGCGAGTGACTGAATACCAAAAGTCCTCCGCCTTACCAGAAGTCTCAGACGACGATCTTTAAGAAAGGACATACATTATGGTTTTATTCCGGGGTTTAACATGTGGAGCGAGAAGGTGTAAGGAAAAATATGCGTAATACAATTTTTGATGAAGATAAACTGCTTGTTAAAGCAGCCGGAACACCAAGTGAAAATAAGCCCCGATTTGACTGGGCTCAAGGCTTGGGAGATAACAGATTTGAAGTACCTAAGGTACGAATTACAGATGGCGCGGGTGATCGTGATTTCCATATCGCCGAGGTGGCCGAAGTCATTGGGGAGGCATTGACCAACCTAATGATATCCAGGGAAGAAAACGAAATATATACCCCCAAAAACCGGGAGCTCGTGGTGGAGTCTGCCCGGATCGTCGCAGATCGCTTAATAGAGCGAATGGCTGAAGAGGAGGAAGGCGGAGCCCCCCGCCTCTCCTTTGACGAACTGTACCGTTTGATCGAAAAAGCATTGGTGGAAAACGACGCCTATGATGTGGCAAAAAGCTTGGTCTTTTGTCGTTCCAATGATGGCGGTTCTGTTTCGGATGAGCACATGGTCGATCAGATTCGTCTTATTCGCAGGAGCGGCCAGGTTGTTCCCTGGAACGCTTCCAAAATTGAGGTGGCTGTACGCAAAGCCTTTCTCTCCCTTCAATTTGATTCGGAACCTGCAGTTGAACTTGCCCGTCAGGTAACCCGCAAGGCTTTGTCCACCGGGCAGGCATTCATCAATATCGAAGACATTCAGGATTTGGTCCAGGAAGAGTTGATGCGGACCGGTCATTTCAAGGTTGCGGAGTCTTATATATTGTACCGTGCCCGTCGTCGAATTGAACGCGAAACCGGTGCGGATTTGGAAGAGGTCAAACAGGATTCAATGATTGTTGTCCAAAAGGATGATGGGACCACATTTTTTTGGGACGGAATTGACTTAAAAAAACGCATTTCTTTTGCCTCGATTGGATTGGATCTTTGCCTGACCGCAGAACAGATCGAGGAAAGTCTTCGTCGTTCCGTATTTTCTGAAATCAGCGAAGTGGATTTGCGCCGAACGATCATTTTAAATTCCAAGACATTAATCGAAAAGGATGGAGACTTTGCTAAATTCGCCGCCCGTATCCTCCTTACCTATGTATACGAAGAAGTGTTAGGATGGAATATTTCAATTGATTCGATCGAGGACCTGAAGAGTTTCCATGCAAATGGACTGAAAAAATACCTTAAGCGGGGTACTGAAATTAACCGCTTGGATGGAAAATTACTCAAACTCAATATAAGTAAACTCGCGGAGGCACTTGATCCTTCTGCTGATTTGGATTTTGATTATTTAGGGATTCAGACGCTTTATGATCGTTACTTAGTGGTGGATAAGACCAATGATTTACCGGTTAGACTCGAAACTCCCCAACTTTTTTGGATGCGGGTAGCAATGGGTGTTTTTGCTCATGAGGACAATCCGGAAGATCAAATCATTTCCCTTTACAATCTATATAAGAGCAGAAGGTTTTGCTCATCCACTCCGACCTTATTCAACTCTGGTACACCGCACTCACAACTTTCCTCATGCTATCTGTACAAGGTGGATGATACCATTGAGTCAATTATGTACCGTGGCATTGCGGAGAATGCATTTCTCTCGAAATGGGCTGGTGGATTGGGTGGAAGCTGGACATCAGTAAGGGGAACCGGAAGCCATATTGCCGGAACGAATGGTGAAAGCCAGGGAGTGATTCCATTCCTTAAACTCCACAATGACCAGCTTTGTGCCGTTAATCAGGGGGGGAAGAGAAAAGGTTCGGGTTGTGCTTATTTAGAATCATGGCATTGCGATGTTCTTGAATTTTTGGAACTTCGTAAAAATACCGGTGATGATCGTCGCCGTACGCACGACATGAACACCGCCAACTGGATTCCCGATTTGTTTATGAAACGAATGGAGTCCCGTGAAAATTGGACGCTCTTTCAAAGTAATGAGGTACCCGATCTGCATGATTTATATGGCAAAGCATTTGATCAAAAATATGTGGAGTACGAAGAGAAAGCAGAGAAGGGTGAAATTTGGTCACAAACCATACCAGCCATTGATCTTTGGAAGCAAATGCTGAAAATGATCTTCGAAACCGGCCATCCCTGGATTACTTTCAAAGACACCTGTAATGTGCGTAGTCCACAGGATCATGTCGGTGTGATTCACAGTTCTAATTTATGCACGGAAATTACTCTCAATACCGGGGCCGATGAAACTGCGGTGTGCAATCTTGGTTCCGTGGTTTTGGATTCTCACTTGAAAAGTGATGGATCGTTGGATCATAAGAAGTTACGGGACACGATTCGTATTGCGATTCGGGCATTGGATAATGTGATTGATGTAAATTTTTATCCGACAGAAGCCGCGAAAACATCCAATATGAGACACCGGCCAATTGGATTGGGTGTAATGGGCCTGCAGAATTCACTTTTCAGGAAAGACATTTGTTTCTCTTCGGAGGAAGCGGTTGAATTCAATGATGAATTCATGGAGGCCATTTGCTACTATGCCTATGAAGCATCGAGTGATCTGGCGAATGAGCGTGGTACTTATTCCTCGTTTCGTGGTTCAAAGTGGGATCGTGGGATTTTGCCTCAGGACACCATCGAATTACTTGAAAAGGAACGTGGGTGTGATGTGGATGTGCCAAAGGGTGAAAAGATGGACTGGTCGGTAGTGCGGGAAAAAATTGCTAAACATGGAATGCGTAATAGTAATGTGATCGCCATTGCTCCAACCGCTACGATTTCCAATATCATGGGGTCTTCCCCCTGTATTGAGCCCACCTACAAAAATCTTTTTGTTAAAAGTAACCTCTCCGGTGATTTCATGGTGCTGAACAGATATTTGGTGGAAGATCTCAAAAAGCACAACTTGTGGAACAGTGAGATGTCAGATCAATTAAAGTACTTCGACGGTGAATTGTCGGATATCGGTGCGATACCTGATTCGATCAAAAAGAAATACGCCACTGCTTTTGATGTATCTTACGAATTTGTAATCTCGGCCGCTGCACGCCGTCAAAAATGGATCGATCAGTCACAATCCGTTAATCTGTTTTTGGGGCAACCCAATATGAAAACGCTGTCCCACATGTATCGGGCTGCATGGAGGCAGGGGTTGAAAACAACCTATTATCTCCGAACGCTGGGTGCTTCGAATATTGAAAAGGCTACCGTTTCCATGAGCCAGGCAAAACCAATGGGAGATGTCGCAGGGGAGCCGTCCGTAAAAAAGGAATACACGGATGCGGAAGCCAAAGCATGTAGCATTCAGGCGATGATGGATGGCGAAGAATGCGAAGCCTGCCAGTGAGGAATTAAACTACTTATCTCTCTGCTTGAACACGAACGGGCGACTGGAAAAGTTTCTCTCTAAGAAGCCCGTCTTGGGTGCGGATTCCTTTGTCGCTTCCAATGCCACGATTTTGGGTGATGTTCGAGTTGGTGAACATTCCAGCATTTGGTATGGAAGCGTTTTACGGGCGGATATTAATTATATTGAGATTGGTCGGTGTTCGAATATCCAGGACGGTGTGATTGGCCACCTCTCGGATGACCAACCGCTTATTGTTGGAGATTATGTTACGGTTGGACATGGTGCAATTATCCATGCCTGTACCATTGAAGATGAGTGCCTGATCGGAATGAATTCAACAATTCTGGATGGTGCAGTGATCGGAAAGCAATCCACAATTGCCGCAGGTGCGGTTGTTCCCGCGGGTATGATTGTTCCCCCGGGAGCGCTGATCGCCGGAGTCCCCGGGAAATTGAAACGAATCTTAAATGAAGAGGAAAGAGAGGGATTAAAGAAATGGGCAGAAAAGTATATTGATGTGGCAAAGGCTCATCAAAAAGTCGGATCCATTTGATCGGTATTTCCTTTCGCACTTTCCATTCCATACTGCTGGTAAAATTCAACTACTGAATCACTGAGCGAGGGCAGAGGGAATGAACCCCCTACAGCTTCCGCGCAGCATGATATGTAAGAGCGAATCGAGTTTTCATCGGCATGCTTCTGATCAGAAGAAAGAATGCGGATCAATGAATCACGGGCCACAAACCATTCTTCCTCATCGAAGGAATGCTGAAGCATTTTATCACCCCATTTCTCAATTTCTGTTACACTTAAATTTTCTTTTCGATCCATCATTTTATATTATAGAAAAGATATATTTTTCAGCAAATCGATTTCGTTTTTCAAACCTTGAAAAATTTTTCTTGGAGAAAAGGTCGGAAAATGCGTAGATGAAAGAGCATATTTTTCCAATGACCTCTCAACTGCACGAATCTTCCTACAACAAAAAGAATCCATATTCTTCGACTCTGCTCATAAATCGGCACCTGACAGAGGGTTCGGATAAAGAAACACGCCATTTTGAATTCTCGCTCAGCGGTAGCGGATTGAGTTACGAACCGGGGGATTCTCTGGGGGTCGTTCCGACTAATTGTTCGCAGATTGTGGATGATCTTCTGGATGCAACTGGTTTTTCAGGCTCTGAAAAAGTAACAGTGAATGACAGTGAAACGGAATTGCGTTCGGCCCTTCTTCATCAATTTGCCTGTACCGTTTTGAGTAAAATACAGATTAAAAAGTTCAATGAGATAGCCCAGGTTCAGGCTCTTGAGGAATTGCTTAAGATTGAAAATAAGCAGGACTTGATTGACTACATGTGGGGCAGAGAACTGATTGATTTATTTAAAGAGTTCCCGCAGCCAAGTCTCAGCGTGGATGATTTTGTGGGACTGCTTCGCCCGATGCCACCCCGTTTGTATTCAATTGCCTCAAGTTTGAGTGCTCATTCGGATGAAGTACACTTAACTGTCGCAGTGGTGCGGTACGATACACATGGACGAAAGAGGAAAGGTGTTTGTTCCTCTTATCTTGCTGAAAGGGTGGGGGACACCATTCCCTGTTATTTCCACCCTAATAAAAATTTCAAACTTCCGGAGGAGAGTGATAAACCAATCATTATGGTGGGTCCTGGAACAGGAATCGCTCCTTTTCGGGCATTTATTGAGGAAAGAAAGATCAACGGATCTTCTGGAAAAAACTGGCTTTTCTTTGGGGATCGTTCCCAAAAAACGGATTATTTGTACGGGAACGAATGGCAGCGTTATCAACAGGACGGTTCACTACATAACCTTGATCTCGCATGGTCTCGCGATCAGGAAGAAAAAGTTTATGTTCAGCATAAAATGTTGGAAAGGGGTCAGGAATTGTGGAAATGGCTGGAGGATGGGGCAGTTTTTTATGTCTGTGGAGACGCATCCCGTATGGCAAAGGATGTGGATCAGGCGCTTCGAACGATTGCTCAGGAGCACGGTACAATGAGCGAGGAAGATTCTTCAGTATGGATTAAGACACTCCAAAAAGAAAAGCGTTACTTAAAAGATGTGTATTAATTAGGAAAGTCTACTTTTCCTTATTCGTAATAAAAAGAACTTTAATATACGGATTAATTTTTCAACTTTACAATAATTGATAATCAATTATCAATAGAGTCTTATGTTTAAAAAAGTCTGTATTTTTTCTTTATTGTTAATCAAGATTTGTTTCTCAGGAGCATCT
>CAJWWH010000044.1 GCA_913048545.1 uncultured Opitutia bacterium
AATCGTATTAAATGAATTCCTGCAACCGCAACTTTTCATCCATCGTAGTTGATGGGAATGATCGCGCTCCCAATCGCTCGATGCTTCGGGCCGTGGGCTTCGAAGATGAAGACTTTCAAAAACCACAGGTGGCGGTCTGCTCCGCCTGGAGTATGGTCACCCCATGTAATTCCCATCTTGATGTGCTGGGGAAAGCATCTGTTCAGGGAGTGGATCAATCCGGAGGAAAGGCGGTCCCTTTTGGAACGATCACCGTTTCCGACGGAATAAGTATGGGTACGCCTGGAATGCGTTATTCCTTAGTTTCCAGGGAAGTGATTGCAGATTCCATTGAAACGGTCGTTGGGGCAGAGGGAATGGATGGAGTGGTGGCGATTGGTGGTTGCGATAAGAATATGCCCGCATGCGTGATGGCGCTTGCCCGTCTGAATCGTCCCGGAATTTTTGTTTATGGAGGAACAATACTCCCGGGCTTGCATAAAGAAGAAAATTTAGACATCGTCTCGGTCTTCGAGGCTGTGGGGTCACACGCAGGAGGTAAGATTGATAAGGACGAGCTTACTGCCATTGAAAAAAAGGCGATACCCGGACCGGGTTCCTGCGGAGGAATGTATACTGCAAACACCATGTCCTCCGCCATTGAGGCTCTGGGCATGAGCTTACCCGACAGTTCCGCACAATTGGCCATTTCAGACGAAAAAAAGCGAGATGCTCAGGAGGCGGGTGCCGCGGTGGTGAACTTAATCAGAAATGATATCAAACCCCGCGATATAATGACAAGAAAGGCATTCGAGAACGCCATCACCGTGGTCATTACTCTGGGAGGTTCAACCAATGCAGTCCTTCATCTGCTTGCTATGGCTCACACCGCAGAAGTTAAACTTGATCTCGATGATTTCACTGAAATTGGGAAACGGGTACCCGTTCTCTGCGATCTCAAACCCAGTGGAAAGTATAATATGTCTCATTTTGTTCGCATTGGCGGTTTACGCCCATTACTTAAAACTTTACTCGAGGAGGGGCTTCTTCACGGTGATTGTATTACTGTAACCGGAAAAACTCTCGCCGAGAATGTTCAGAATGCCGCTCCCTACGCACCCTACCCCAGCGGGCAGGATTTAGTCCGTCCATTTGATCAGCCAATTAAAAAAGATAGCCATCTTCGAATTTTATATGGAAATCTTTCACCAGAAGGCTCTGTCGCCAAGATTACCGGTAAAGAAGGTCTAAAGTTTACCGGCAGGGCAATTATTTTTGAATCGGAAGAAGCCTCACTGCGGGGGATATTGGAAGGAGAAGTGAAAGCAGGGCATGTTATTGTTATTCGTAATGAAGGACCCGTCGGAGGCCCCGGAATGCGGGAAATGCTTTCTCCCACATCAGCCATTATGGGAAAGGGACTCGGTAAGGAAGTTGCCCTGATCACGGATGGTCGTTTTTCAGGGGGTAGCCACGGTTTTGTGGTCGGGCATGTTACCCCCGAAGCTGCAGTCGGAGGACCTATTGGGTTACTTCAAAATGATGACCCAATTACGATTGATGCGGAGAAAAACGAACTTTCAATCGATGTAGACGATGATGAAATTATCAAGCGCAGAGCAGTGTGGAAAGCCCCCGAACCCAAGGAAAAGAGGGGTGTTTTAGCCAAGTATGCAAAACTCGTGAGTTCGGCTTCAAACGGAGCAATCACTGACAAATTCTAACGATATGAATCAAGATTTTTACATTTCTCATTCCCAATGCCAATTTTGGGCAGATTTTTCATTTGTTGACTTTTCTGGAGACTACCTGTCTTCAATGGATCAGTCCATTAGCCGAGCACTCAAGCAAATGCAGGATCTAGAGGGCGGAGAGATTGCCAATCCGGATGAAAACAGGATGGTCGGGCACTACTGGCTCCGAAATGCTGACCTCGCACCAACCGAAAAGCTAAAGAAGGCGATTAAAGAAACTTTGGAAAAAGTCAGGGAGGTATCGAGTCAGGTCCATTCCGGTGTTCTTCAATCTCCACACGGTCCATTTACCGACCTTCTGGTTATTGGTATTGGTGGATCCGCACTTGGACCACAATTTGTGGGCAGAGCCTTGGGGGATCCGCAGAGTGACAGGCTGAAAGTTCACTTTTTCGACAACACCGATCCCGATGGAATCGATCTTACCCTTGCTGAAATAGGGTCCGCTTTAAAAACTACGCTCGTTGTAGTTATATCCAAGTCCGGGGGCACGGCTGAAACACGGAACGGTATGCTGGAAGCGGAAAATGCCTTCTCCACGGCCGGTTTGGATTTCTCCAAGCATTCTATCGCGATCACCGGAGAAGGTAGTAAACTGTACGAATACTCGCAACAAAATGGATGGCTCGACTTCCTGCCGATGTGGGACTGGGTCGGTGGCCGAACAAGTGAAACTGCCGCGGTCGGATTGCTCCCCGCCGCACTTCAAGGTATAGATATCGATAATTTTCTTGCGGGTGCCAGGGAAATGGATGACTTAACCAGAAATTCAGATTTTAGAAAAAACCCGGCCGCCATGCTCGCACTTACATGGCACTTTCTCACCGGAGGAAAGGGGTCAAAAGATATGGTAATCCTGCCTTACAAGGATCGGTTAGAGCTTTTTTCCAAATACCTGCAACAGCTTATCATGGAATCACTTGGTAAGGAAAAGGACCTCGATGGAAACATCGTTCATCAAGGAATTTCAGTTTATGGGAATAAGGGCTCAACGGACCAGCACGCCTATGTTCAGCAATTGCGCGAAGGGGTACCCAATTTTTTTGCCACCTTTATCGAAGTCCTGAAGCACCGCAATGGAACCTCCATCGAGGTGGATAACGAAGGAATGAATTCGGGAGATTACCTCCATGGATTCCTTCTCGGCACGCGAGACGCACTCTACGAAAAAAATCGGAAATCGGTGACCCTGACAATTTTAGAGGTTAATCCGGCAGCAATCGGCAGATTAATTGCGTTGTTCGAACGGGCAGTTGGGTTGTATGCTTTTTTAGTCAATATAAACGCCTACCATCAACCAGGCGTGGAAGCGGGAAAACAAGCGGCTTCAGCCGTTTTGGCTATCCGCAAGTCGGTCATTGAAAAACTTAAGTCAGAGCAAGGGGTTCCCCAAACAGCCTCCCAATTAGCAAACGCAATTGAGCAAACTGAAAAAACTGGTTGGGTGTTCAAAATTTTGGAAAACCTCGCAGTCAATCAACCCAACCAGTTTGAAAGAAGGAGTGGAGAAAATCCACTCGAAGATCTTTTTCTCGCACGCCAGGACTAATCCAGCACATTGGCCGGTTTTTTAGGTGGAACCGCTTTAGGCTTGCCGGTGGATGGCTTAGGCTTTGGTCGGGCAGCCAAATATGCCTTTCTCCCCACCACTCGATAACCCCAGTCGTACGGCCACCAGTCACTTCCGCGATGTGCAGGCTTCCAACCAGCAGGAAATTTCCTTTGATTCGAAAGATCACGCGCCGCTAAGTAAGCACCAAAACTATCCGGAAAAACTTCAAATAAAAGGTAGTGCTTTGTTGGATTTAATCCACCCAGAGCTTTAAGATAGTTCGAGTTTGGCTTGCTCATTCCAGTTTCATCCTCACCGGCATTGGCTTTTCTCTCGATCACAAATCGTAAGACTTTATCAGGACTCAGCTTAGACTGAACCGTGACTGAAGAATCTCCGATTTTTTTATCATTAATCAGCTTCATTAGCTTCGCCCCTTCATACTCTCTGTCCTTATTGGGTTTGAGCCCGGACTGGGCAACGACTGATTTAACACGGTTTTGAAGACCAGAATCGTCAACTGAAAAAATTTCCCCTCCCCTGCATAGGAATCGGAAAGGCTTTGCCCCGGGGGAGGCTGGTTTAGGATCCGGCAAACTCACCTCCTTACTCAAAGATTCTGTGCCTCCCTTGGGTGCCTGGACAAGTAGTCCCTTAACTTTTTTAAACTTTACCTCTATCGCATTTTTACTGCTGTCCAACTTTGCCTTTTCTTTTCTAAGGTTTTGCAATGCGGGAGGGGCAGGAGGCATATTTTTCTTCTTTTCCAAGACTTCTTTTTCCAACCTGGAAATTTCCTGAATCAATTGTATTTGTCCCTTATTCTGCGCGGCCATTTTAAGTTGTAATTTTTTCTTTTCCTCCAAAAGGGCTTTTTTTTGAGACTCAAATTGCTGCATTGCTAACTCCATAAGCTCCTTGGAATTTTCTTCCTTTTTTTCATCCACGATCCGCTTGACCGCCGAGTCTGCTCCCAACTGTACAACAATTAATAAAATAATCAGAATACCAACCACCGTTGTGATAGTATCCAAAAGTGAATCAAGGCTTCCCCCCTCATCTTTCTTTCTTTTTTTCATGAGCCCTTAAAAAGAGATAGGTCTATTTCCCCTTCACCATCCAGGGGTAACTGTCCAAACTTACACCCCATACTTTGACAAACGGATGAAGCGTTATACCAAGAGGAAAAGCCTTTTGAGCGAAGCAGAAAAATAACATACCGGGATTCGGGATCGGGCAGCTTGGCCTTTCTTGCCTCCTCGTATTTATAAATAATTTTGCGTGAACCAGGATCCAATTGAAGGGCATTCAATTGGATGTCCTTCCCTTTTTTATCCCTCAGTACAATGTCACTCCCCTCCCGTTTTACAAACCGAGCATCCATTTTACTTCCCTGAGCACTTCTCCAAGTCCTGTAAGGAGCTTCCTTGACCAGTTTTTGAATGATCGCCTTGAGCTTGGCATGCGATTTGATCTGTGCAGTTGCAATATCAAAGTGCTCTCCACTCTTTTCGTAAACCCGAACGCCTTCTGCCCGGCATTCAATAAATGTGGGTTCAAGTTCTCCCCCCATGCCGGATCCGCTCTGCTTAACCACCATGGTGGCAAATTTTTCCGGATTCTTCATCAATTCCCATTCGCTTTCTGCCTTTTCCAGGTTTTTCATTACACTTGCCAACTCTGACCGAACCTTAACCACTTCTCCCTGAATTTCTTTACTCTTCTTGTTTTCATCGGCTCTTTTTTTTGCCTCCGCAGTCAGGGAAACCATTTCTTTTTTTAACAATTCTTTTTTTTGGGGATCTATTTTCTTAAGTGGATTATTTCGAATTTCACCTATCTCCTGACGCAACTTTTCAATTTCCTCTTTTTTTTCTTTAATTTTGTTTTGAAACTCCTCGTCATCTTCCAACGCAGTCTCAATCTTCTCGTTCACTGCTTCCGGATCAATCTGGGCAATCACAATTGCAGTGATCATAAGAGTAAGAATTCCAATCACGCAGGCTAGAATGCTGAGAAATGGGAAAAGCGAAATCTGTAAATCTGCTTTTTTCTTTTTCAATGAATAACGGGATTAATGCAGTGGAAATTAATTATTATTCATTTTGCTCCTCGAACGAGGTATTTTGCATGATCTGATTAAACTGGAGGGCGACCTGAGTCATTTGTTCAGCAACCAAGCTTTGAGACTCTTGAAGTTGCAGGAGATAAGCCTGAAGGTTTTCAATTCGCCCCATGGTGTCTCCGGATTCCAAATTACCGACCTCTCCGTGTGGCTCGCGCAGACGCTTAAGAAAATACTCATTGCAGTACTCGTCTACCTTGTTCAGTAAATCCTCCTCATTCTTTTGCATCACACTGGTGGGAAACATCACCCAAAGACTAAAAATCAAGGAGACAAGCGTAGTGTCAAACGCCTCACTCAAACCTCCCGTTACCTGTCCAAGCTGCTCCTTGATAACCTCAATATCCGCGGCGGCACCCATCTCTCCTCCGAAGCTCGATACCGCATCACTAATGCCAAGAACTGTGCCGATAAAACCAAGTATTGGAATTGCCCAAATAAAAACCTTGATAAGAACATAACTTGAATCGACCATTGTGGCGTCGATTTCAGATTGAGACTTGAGCATATCCGCTGTCTCCGTGTGATTCTTCCTGACGCTGAAGTGCTCTAACCCCCGCAAGATTCTCGTTAATAAAAAACTTTCCCTTGGATTAAAACCCAGGCGATTGATATGGGCACCAAAATGCGGCAGGTTCTCAACGCGGATATCCTGACTAATATCCTCGGGCAAAAGTTTAAACTGCATAATATTAAGTTGACCTTTGAGTTTTTTCCTCTTCAGGAACAAAATCGCAAAAGACCAGCAAGCTAAGTAGGTCAAAACATAAGGTACCCAGCCCCGCTCGTAAAAATAGTCCGATAAAATTTGCGTGTTCGGTGAAATTCTAAAAATCAAAATAAATAAATAAAAGACCACTTCAACGCCTAGTCCAATTAAGGCAGTGATACCCATCGATACTGAAGTGGCAGAAGCATTGTCAAACTTTCCCATTTCATCTGTGCTTCGTTGCATCATGTTAACTTGAGCCGCCCTTTTTTTTGCTTGCATCGGGACTTTTTGAATTTTTTGCGAATTTTTCTGCATATTACATGCTAATAATAATTCTTTAGTTAATTCAAAGGAAATATGATGATTTAGATTGTGTTTTTTGTGTAAACTTTTTTTCAATAGACGCACCAATGTCCAAGACCTTAAATAAAGATGGGACTCCCAGAAAGATTGGGAGTGGAAAAACAAAAGGAGCCGGTTGCTATGCTCAAGTTACTCTGGCTGAACTCCAGGAAGTTTTAAGCAATGATGCCAAAATTCAAGTCAGTCGGGTATGGCTCAAAAACATTGGACTCCTTGAAGAGAATGCTCAAAAGAAATTACCGTCCAAAGCCCAGGTAAAATCATCGCCTACCCAAACCAAAGATTTACCCACTCCCAAAATTATCCGAATAAACAGCAAAAAAGAAGGTACTGGGCAATCCAACGACACACAAAGTAATGAAAGTTATGAGCCTCCCCCGCTTTTCGCAACCGGAGAAATCAAACTAGACCAGTATTAAATTCTTTATTGATTCAATTATCCGAAAGGGTCAGGCTGAGGATTATCCGCAGATTCTTCCAAGGGATCCAGGGGGGGAAGTCCTTCTGGTAACGGGGCAAAAGGAGCGGGTGCAGTGCTTTCCTCATTGGGCAAAGCGGGCACGGCGTCAAATGGCAGGGGAGCAAATGGAGTATCATCGCTAGAAGGTTCAGTTGTAACGGATGGAAAATCAGCATCAGCCGAAATCTCAACAGAATTTTCATTGGGGCTCTCAATAACCTCACTCGACTGGGCTGGACTAGGGTCAGGTAAATTATCCAGGTTAATTCTATTCAAAGATGTGCCTTGATCATTGTTTTGTTCTTTTATGATTCTTAAAGCAGTGGATGGACTCGCTTCTAAATCCTCTTTTTTAATATCTCTGACCCACCACTCCTTGTATTCTAAAGTTCCATCCTCCTTATACTCCTGAATCGCTCCCCACCGTGTCCCTCCGACCATGGGGATCAACATTCTTCGCTCATGGTCATATTTATTCCGGGCAAGCCATGCTCTTTCAACCGCGGCTTTTGGTTTTGCAGGACGAACAAATTCTTTTTTTTGATAGCCATAATTTTGCGCACCCGTACAACCCCCAAAAAATAGTGCCAGCAGTAATGGAAGAGTAATATTAATTATTTTCATCGGCATATCAGTAATTGATTTGTGTCTATTTAATACTGGAAATCAAGCGTAACTTGTTCGAACTCATACTGAAACATTCAATTTCTCCGGATTCCATGTTACATCTATAAATCCATCTTTCGTTTTCATCGCAAATAAACTGATATTTGCTTCCCTCATCCTCTGCTTTGCTTTCGAGTAACATTTTGAGAAAAGATCCCTCTAACCGATTATAATCGACCACGGGGGTATCCGGAATTTCCTTACTAACCTCATCAATAATTTTACCCACATATTTCTGCAACAATAAATCCATTAATTGAGGAGTCATTGCTTCACCGGGAATTAACCCGGGAATTTTAGTGACCGGTTCTGGAGAAATATTCTGACTCGCACTTGTTTCATTGGCATCCGTGTTTTCCGACTTCAAATCTTCCATTTTACAGCCCGTCACCCCAAGGGAAAAAATAATCAAAGCAAAGGACATGCTGGTGCAAAGAAGAAAAAATAAGGATTTAAGCATATTATTCTTTTCAAATAATAAATCACCTTCGTCAACCAAGAGCGTTCATAATTTTACTAGATAAAGATTGCCTGCTTATCCAAAAGACATTCTAAACAAAACATGATCAAACAGATTCAATGGGGCATAATGGGGACAGGAAGGATCGCAAATGCATTCGCGGAGGGGTTACAAAACACCTCAAATGGGGAACTTCAGGCAATTGGTTCAAGAAATCAGGAATCTGCTCAAAAATTTGCCAAGCGTTGGAATATTCCGACTGTCTATAATTCCTATGAGGGGTTAGCCTCCAGTACATCAGTTGATGCAGTTTACATCGCCACGCCTCATACTGAGCACGCAAAAAACGCCATCCTTTGCATGACCCAAGGGAAAGCAGTATTATGTGAAAAACCCTTTGCGGTAAACTCCGAACAGGTTCGCAGTATGATTGAAAAATCCCGTGAGCATAATGTCTTATTAATGGAAGGAATGTGGTCAAGATTTCCTCCACTCATGAGAAAAATTAGGAATATTATCAAAAATAATGAAATGGGAGAGATTAGAACCATTCATGCTGATTTTGGCTTTAAACCCGAGAATAATGACCCTAAAGGCAGACTTTTTAATCCTGAACTTGCTGGAGGATCTCTGCTGGATGTGGGGATTTATCCGATTTCCCTCGCTTTCATGATTAATGGTAAACCTGATTCCATTGTCAGCGAGTGGACCCGAGGAAAAACCGGCGTGGATGAACAGGCATCTATTATTTTTACATACGCGAACGGAAGTATGGCAGTACTTCATTCATCTATTCAGTCAGACACGGGACAGGAAGCTTTCATATCGGGCACAAAGGGAACAATCCGGATTCATAAACAATGCTGGAAACCACAGATTATGACCCTAACCGATTCAAAAACGGGTGAAAGTAAAAAGTTGGAAAGCCCGTTCATTGGAAATGGTTTTAATTATGAAGCGGAACATTTTGGACAGTTACTGATCGAAGGAAGAAAGGAAAGTCCAATCATGCCGCTGGAAGAAAGCATTTCGATTATCTCCACATTGGATGATATTCGGAAGATATGGGGCCTTCGTTATCCGTTTGAATAAACTTGGGAATTTTTATTCAATCGGTCTTCGATACCAAAAACTACACCATCTTTTTGACCGAACGGCCCAGGGAATAAAAACCGGGATTAGAACGGCCAGCAAAATCTGAAAAGGATTAAACCAGCTAAGCTTTCTGGATGATGTGATGACCGGAAAACTCGTCAAAATTTCAAATCTTAGTTTTTCTTTTTTACAAACCTTTTTCATTTGCGAAGAGAAGAGCAATTCTTCAGCAGCAAAAAGTTTTTCTGAAAAACCATCCACTTTTAAAAAAAGTCTTTTTTTACAGAAAATAAAACTCCCTGCAGCCAATTGCAAGGTATGGGAAATACATGACCAAAAAAAGGGCAAAAATGAGCCAAAAATAAGTTGGTTTTGATTCGAATCAAACTTGAGGGTTGCCCCTCCCCCTCCGTATCCCTCATGATCCAATTTTTTTAAGGCAAGTGCGAGAAGTTCAACGGGGATTTTGGTATCGGCGTCCACGAATATTAAATTTCGGCCTAATGCCTGTCTGGCACCCGCGTTTCGGGCTCGTGATATCTGATTAATCGATTCGAAAATTACCCGTGCTCCCTTAGATTTTGCTAAATTTGCGGTTTGATCGGTGGAGTTATTGTCCACCACAATGATCTCCCCCTTTAGGTTGGGTAGTTTACTCATACCAAGATGGAGGATATCGAGCACTTCACCTAAATAAGACTCCTCATTGTATGCAGGTACAACGATCGAATAATCCAATCTGTTTGCAGTTTGTTGTTGTTCCGTGACAGGCAAAGAATTAATGCCTGATTATTTGGAAAATTTCTTGGCCCGCTTACTCACCCCGAAAGAAAGACCAGAAAGCCATCCATCCAACCTCGCGGTCGGGCGCTTTCCGAAAAGATCACAATCACCAGTTGGTTTAAGAAGTTTTTCGCCCGAAATATCCGAGGCGATCTCATTAAGGGAAGGCAAACTCTCACCCGAGTCCTGTAAAGACTTATGTAAAAAAGCAAGTCTGTCCAATTCCAACTGTCTCGACAAACTAGCCAAAGTCTGTCTGAACTGTGCAACATCTCCATCTCCATTGGTCTTGGAAACCGGTCTGACAGGATTTTCAGTAAGAGTGACTTCGGTCTCTTCAGCAGAACCATCTATCATTTCTGGTTCACTTTTTTGACTGATCTCATCTGGTGCATCACCCTCGTCGCCTTGACTACTTTGTGGCTGAAAATCTTCATCAAAGTCATTAATGCTGAAAGATTCCTCACTGCTATCCACCTCGGGACTGGAATCATCTAATTGGGGAGGAATACCAGTTTCCACCGCCCCGCTACCATCTTTCATGTCTTTTTCTGCTCCATCAACATTCTCATTATCAGCCATCAAATTGGCTAATTCTTCGTCTGAATTTTCTTCGGGGGTAGTCACAAACAAATTAAAGGGTTTTTATTAAGAATGAGGGAATAAAAAATATTTAGCAAGGAAGAATCTAATTTCAGTTCGGTGCGCTTAACAAATACAAATTCACTTCGAGTTCGTAAGAACTTCAGAGGAATTCTCGTCTAAAATAAAGTTTCCACTACGAATAAGTGTCAATATCTGCCCTTCATTTGCATAACTGGGGTCCGACACTTGCGTTGCATCCAAAAACTCTAAATACGAAAAGTTTTTTTGTACTAAGGTCGCTTTTAAACGGAAGGATAAATTTGAGGTTGCACCTTCATTTTTAGTTAAAAATTCCATCCCTGCACGCAATCCTTCCACATATCCAAAATTGATAAAAATTCCTTTCCCGGAAGGTGCACGGCTTGCAATGGTGACTTCTTTCGGCTCTGCATAATAAAGGTGAAAGGGCTTTTTTATTCCTTTCATTAATCTGTTCAAATCCTCATCGAAACTTTCCTTGGCTATATTCCTTTTCGCTTCAAGATTACTTAACTCAAGTGCCTTCTCGTCCGCTTCTTTTTTGTGTGAAAGTAAAGTTTGAAGAATTTTTGATTTCTCATCTTCCAACCTTTTTCTTTTCTCCTCGAGTGGTTTCTTTTCAGACTCTATTTCCTCCAATGGGGCAAGCGCAGAGAGAAGCTTGGTTTCCAATTGTTTCAATTCTCCCGCCTTATCATCTTTTTCTTTTTCAATTTCAGTTTGTCTCGGAACAAACCCGTCAATTTGAGATTTTAAATCTTTTATTTGCCCCAAAAAGCCCTCTTCTTTATCACGAAAGTCACCGCGTGCCCGGTAAAGACCAGATAAAGCAGCTTCGGATTCATTTTTATCAATTTCCAACTGCAAAGATAATTGGTTTAGCCTAACCTTGGTCTGTTCCACATCTGACTTGACTGAACTGGTGTCAAACTGACCAAGAAGCAGGAAGACAATCAAGCCAACGAGCGAGAGCAAAGTCACAAATCTAAAGATAAATAAGATCAAGTTTTGAAAACTCCTCAAGTTTGCTGGGGTTACCGAGTAAGGGAATGATCATGGCCACGCAGTGGTCAAATCCGACTTTTTTTATTTCGACTTGGCAAATCGATTGACCTTCTGCCCGCACTGCGAATCTCATTTTTTGCTCAATACCGTGATCTTTTCCGATCGGAAGCATAAGCAAGCCCGAAGTTAAATCTAGTTTTGAAAATTCGACACTCACCCTTTCCCCCCGGTCTAACCACGGGCGTTCGTAAAAATCTTTTTGTAACGCGGATATTGTTTTATCATAGTGATCCTTAAGAACTCCGGTCTCTTTATCGTAAGTGGCAATTTCATAACCTAAATCTTCTTTTCTTTGCTTTTCACCCAAAATCTTATTCTCCGTTTCTGTTATTTTTGATTGGAGAGTTGGTATACTGAGGGTCATCGCACGATTTTCAACTCGAGCGGCTTCAATCCTGGCGTCCGCACTCCCCAAACTCACTTTATGCTTTTGAATTTCCGCGGATAGCTCGTCCGATTCCTTTTGGGCACTGGCAATAACTTGATTCATTTCATCACGCTTGCGGGTAAGATCGGAAACTTCATCAACAAAGGCATTTGCTTGATCTTCGAGCTCCAGATTTTTTCTTTTTTCCCGGGCTAAGCGGTCTTCTTGCCCTTTTTTTGCCTCATCCAGTGCCAGTGTCAAATCGGAAATCTTTAATTTAAGTTCTGAAAGTTTTCCTTGGGAGTATTCAATTTCTGCCTGTATGGAAAAAATCTTCCATGCCCCGATCAGACAGAAAAGCAATGCCAGTGAATTAAGAATGTAAGCTGACTTGATCATAGATCACAGAGGGGGTAGCGGATCAAATGGAGAAGGTGGTTGGGCTTCGGTATCTGCGGGTATTCCAGGACCATTTAAATTTGAGTCCGGGAAAGGAGGAGCGCCTGGTGAATCCATAGGAGGAAATAAATCAGCAGGAGGCTCTTCTGAGTCAATCGAAATTCCCTGAGGTAAAAAAGGAACTGGCATCGAATCATCAAATTCTTCCGTTGCCTCCACTTCATCCCCACCCTTCTCATCTTCATTACTTGCGACTTCGGAGAGTTTTAGCTTTCGAGCTTCAATTAAATTTCGATTTGCCAAGTTCCACCTATTTTCACGTGCAGAATCAAGTTTAGCCTCATGGTGCTTCATGAGATTCTCTCCCTTAAACGGTCGAGTGACCCAGTATTGATCATAGTTTATTCTTCCATGCTCATCCCTGCCGGTAGCTCTTCCAATCTTTTGGTTTTCATAAATTGAAACGATTCTGCGGTTTTCCAAATCATATTGATACCTGGCGTTCCACGCCTGCTGTACTTTTGAAACTTCATTATCGTCCAATGGTCCGCAGCCGATCGACCAGAGGAAAGAAATCATTAAGTAACACTGTAAAGTATAATTTTTCAATTTCGTATCTTACGATAATTAATTCTTTTAATGCAAGTACTCTTCAATCTAATATTCTCCCGTATTTATGATCGGTCATTCCGCATTTTTTTATTTGGGG
>CAJWWH010000045.1 GCA_913048545.1 uncultured Opitutia bacterium
AACCGGTTATGCCTTCGGTTTCAAGCGTATACCCTGCCGCCAATTGGCATGAGCGCGAGACATTTGATATGTTTGGGATTCGATTTTCTGATCATCCTAATTTAAAACGCATTCTGATGTGGGACGATTATCCTTATTTTCCGCTTCGCAAAGAATTCCCGTTGGCTGGGATCGACACCCCTCTTCCCGCTGATGATGTGGTTGAGGTTACGCAGGCTTCAGTTGAACCCGCTCCGATGATGGGGGGGCCATTTGTGTCTCCGAGTACAGGACCGGTGAGCGACTCGGAGCCCCGGGCTAAAGATGAAAGTTGGACCGAAAGGAATGAGAAACCACTATGAGTACGACCAAGGAAATTTCGATCGGTGATATTGCTGCTCAGGGTGCCGAAGCATCTGCGAAGCTTGATGGTGATAAGATGGCGTTAAATGTGGGTCCCTCTCATCCCACCACTCATGGAGTTCTTCGCTTAATCATGGAACTTAATGGTGATATCATTGATAAATGCGAACCTGTTCTCGGATATCTTCACCGTGGAGACGAGAAAATTGCCGAGAATATGACTTACAACCAGTTCGTTCCCTACACCGACCGGTTGGATTATCTCGCACCGCTTGCCAACAATGTTGCCTACGCTTTAACTGTGGAAAAGTTGACAAACATCGAGATTCCTCCCCGTTGTCAGGCAATCCGGGTTTTGGTTTGTGAAATGGCCCGGATCTCGAGTCACCTTTTGGGCATGGGAGTATTTGGCATGGATGCAGGGGCTTGGACGCCCTTCATGTACACTTTCACGGAGCGTGAGAAACTGTACACGCTTTTTGAAGAACTCACCGGTGCCCGATTTACCACCAGTTACACTCGAATTGGCGGAGTAGCCAGAGATATTCCCGATGGATGGCTTGAGCGCGTGGACAAATTTGTTGATGAACTTCCCAAAGCTATTGCCGAGGTCGAGAAGTTAATGACCCGCAACCGGATATTTCTGGACCGAACCGAAGGTATTGGTGAAATTTCCAAGGAGGATGCTCTTGCATACGGTCTTACTGGTCCCAATCTTCGTGCCTGCGGTGTAGACCTTGATTTGCGCAAGGACAAACCTTATTCCGGATATGAACAGTATGATTTTGATGTACCTATCGGAACCCGTGGAGATTGTTACGACAGGTATCTTGTCCGGATCGAGGAGGTGATTCAAAGCATTCGTATTATTAAGCAGGTAATTAAGGACTTCCCCACTGGAGCATGGTACGCGGAGGACGCAAAGAAAATTTTTGCTCCGCCCAAGGATAAAATTCTGACCAGTATGGAAGAATTGATCCAAAACTTTATGATTGTGACTGAGGGTCCTCAAATCCCTTCCGGTGAGGTTTATTTTGAAGCAGAAAACCCGAAAGGCGCTCTTGGTTTCTATGTGGTTTTAAAAGGCGGGGGAGTTCCGTACAGAATGAAAATCAGGGCTCCCAGTTTTTGTAATTTGAGTATTTTAGAAAAACTGGCTCCTGGACATTTTCTTTCTGACATTACTGTTATCCTGGGAAGTCTTGATTTTGTAATGGGAGAATGTGACCGGTAACCAAAATTCAATGGAACTTTCTCAAGATACTTGCACCAAAATTGATGAAGTGATTCTTCGTTACCCCGAAAAACGAAGTGCCGCACTCATGGTTATTCATTTGATTCAGGATGAAATCGGATCAATTTCTGATGAGGCATGTGCATGGATTGCGGAAAAACTTGAATTACAACCAATCAATATTAAGGAACTTATAACTTTTTATCCGATGCTTCGTGAAACTCCGTGGGCGGACAAGCATATTCGTGTATGCCGGACACTGCCCTGTGCTTTACGGGGATCCTATGCAACCTGTAAAGTGTTGGAGGAGAAGTTGGGGGTAAAGGAGGGGCATGTGCGGGAAGACGGCGAGTTTTCAATTGAATTCATGGAATGCCTCGCCGATTGCGGGGAAGGTCCCGTGGTCATGGTTGGAGAGGAAACTTATGAAAATATTGAAGGAAAAAAAGCGGTCAAATTTGCCGACCTCCTCGCGAAAGGGAAATTGAATTCTGCCCGAGATTTTGTCAGTTACGAGGAATCACTTGTGAATGAACCTCCTTCCACGAAAACACCAAGCAAGAAATGATCAAAAAAAATACACCGCAGGAAAGACGGATCATTCTCAAACACGCGGACGATCCAACATATTCGAATAAAATCAGCTGCTACCTGAAGAACGGCGGATATAAAATGCTGAAGAAGGCTTTTAAAATGAAACCCGAGGAAATCGGTGAAGAAGTAATGAAATCAGGTGTCCGGGGTAGGGGAGGAGCAGGTTTTCCCGCCGGAATGAAGTGGAAATTCTTAGACAGAAAGTCTGGGAAACCGATATATTTAATTTGTAATGCTGACGAGTCGGAACCCGGTACTTTCAAGGACAGACAGATTATGCACAAAGACCCTCATCAATTAATTGAGGGCATGATGATTGCGGCGTACGCAATTCAGGCAAAGCAGGCTTTTATATACATCAGGGCAGAGTTTTTCGAAGGTGCCCGTATACTTGAGCAGGCAATTGCGGAAGCAAAGGAAAAGAAATTTTGTGGAGATAAGATTTTAGGATCCTCTTTTTCCTGTGATTTAGTGGTTCACCGTGGAGCGGGAGCTTACATTTGTGGCGAAGAAACCGGACTGATTGAATCCTTGGAGGGCAAAAGACCAAATCCAAGAATTAAACCACCCTATTTTCCGGCTGTGCTTGGGCTTTATCAATGTCCGACAATTGTGAATAATGTGGAAACTCTCTGCAATGTTAAGCACATCCTAGAGATTGGAGGCGAAAAATTTTCCAAGATTGGAAAACCAAATAACACTGGCACCCGAATCTGGTGTGTTTCCGGGCAGGTCAAAAAACCGGGCTATTACGAGTTTGAATGTGGCGCTCTTACTTTGGGAGAAATGATTTATGATGTATGCGGCGGGTTGTTGCCCGGACGCACCCTGAAAGCAGTCATTCCCGGTGGTTCATCCTCCAAAATTTTACGGGCAGATGAAAGGTTTTCCGGCAAGTTAAAGGACGGTACTGAATTTGATTGGGGAATCGAAGACATTCCTCTCGATTTTGATGGTCCTGCTTCGGTTGGTAGTATGTCTGGTTCGGGTGGGATCATCATTATGGATGACACCGTTGACATGGTGGAAGCGATGGCGAATATTAATGCTTTTTACGCACATGAATCATGTGGTCAATGCACCCCTTGCAGGGAAGGATCACTTTGGATGAGAAAGATTACCAAGCGTATGTGCAATGGTGATGCCCGGGATGAGGATGCTGATTTGCTACTATCAGTCGCGAATCAAATTGAGGGCCGAACAATTTGTGCCTTCGGGGAAGCGGCAGCTTGGCCGACTCAAAGTTTTATCGCCAAATTTCGTCAAGAATTTGAAGGAAAATCCAAAAATGGAAATAAGAGACCTTCCCTCCAATTAATTTAATTTTTTATGGGCACGAACGGTAAATCTCCCACGGTTGCGATTAATCTTGATGGACAGGATGTCGAAGTACCTGCTGGCATCAATATCGTGGAAGCGGCAGCAATTCATGGTACTGAAGTCCCTCACTATTGCTATCATCCACAACTCAGCATCGCCGGGAATTGCAGAATGTGTCTAGTGGAGATGGGGACCCCGATGAGAGACCGAGGCACAGGTGATGCCATTCTTGACGAAAACGGTGTTCAAAAAATTGGATGGATTCCCAAACCGGTGATTGGATGCGGTACAAATGTATCCCCCGGCATGCATGTGAAGACGAAATCCAAAATGGTCACTAATTCGCAGGAGGGGATCATGGAATTTCTACTGGTTAATCATCCATTGGATTGTCCCATTTGTGATCAGGCGGGTGAGTGTAGACTGCAGGAATTTGCTACCGATTACGGTCGAGGATACAGCCGCTATGTAGAGCGTAAAAATGTGAAACCTAAGAGAACGAGGCTAGGACCACGAGTCACCCTTGACGATGAGCGTTGTATACTGTGCTCCCGTTGTATTCGTTTTTGCCAAGAGGTTGTCGATGATGATGTGCTTGGCTTTGTGGACCGTGGGAGTTTTTCAACTCTTACCTGTTTCCCAGGCAAAGAATTGTCCAATAATTATTCTTTGAATACGGTCGATTTATGTCCAGTGGGTGCATTGACAAGTTCGGATTTCAGATTTAAAATGCGGGTTTGGTTTCTTAAAGAATCCCGCAGTATATGCACTGAAAGCAGTGCCGGCGCAAACACCTTGGTCTCAAGCCGAGAAGGCGAGATTTACCGGATTACTCCCCGCAGAAACGATTCAGTCAATGATAGTTGGATGCCTGACAGCGGGCGAGAATTGTACAAGCAGGTTAAATCGGAGAAACGAATTACTTCACCGGTCATATCCGGTGAACAGTCAAGTCTGACTGAGGCACTTTCTGCTGCGGGAGATCTTTTGAGAAACAAGAAAGTGGGGGTTGTCGGATCATGCAGATCTTCGGTTGAGGAGTTGTATCTGTTAAATAAACTGGCCAAGAATATAAAAGCGAAGAAATTTTTGCGTGGTCATTTTGGAGAGGACGACGGCATTCTGCTTTCCGCAGACCGGACTCCCAATCTTCGCGGTGCGCTTGCCACTGGATTTTTCACCAAATATCCCAAAGAATCATTGAATGATGTTTCTATTGCGATCGGGAAATCTCAGGTGGAGGTCCTTATTGTGGTCGGCGAAGAATTGACTGATTCAGGAGTTACTGCGGAAAGCCTCAAGGGAGTTCCGATTGTGTATTTGGGTACCCATCGTAACTCGACTTCCGATTTGGCGGAGGTGGTTGTTCCCACGCTCACTCCCTTCGAAAAAAGCGGATCTTTTATCAACAGAAATTTCCGACTTCAGTCTTTTAGACAGTCCGTGCCGGGTCCAGCGGGACTTCTTCCCGATCTTCATTTGTTTGCCTCGTTGATTTCTTCTTTGGGCGATCACAAACAGAGCTCCGACCTTGCTGAAGTTTGGAAGGAAATTGGAAAACCATCAACCAGTGTATTCAAGGGTTTAACTTTTTCCCGAATTTCAGATGAAGGCACACAGTTAGATAGTTCGAAATGGGATAGTTTTTCATTTGTTGAAAAAGAAGCTCTCCATTACACACCCATCCCACAACTTCAGGAGGCTTAGTTCAAAATGTTCGAATTTGATGTGCTTCTAATGGTTGGACTAAAAGTTCTTTTTGCTTTGTTAATGATCGGAGCCGTGATGACCATGGCGGGATATTCTGTGCTCGCAGAAAGAAAAGTGAGCGCATGGATGCAGGGACGTGTCGGTCCCAACCGCACCGTGTTACCACTGGTGGGTCATATTCCTTTTCTTGGAAGCTTCTTGAGAGGTTTGGGCATGTTTCAACCTCTTGCGGACGGATTAAAATTTTTGTTCAAGGAAGAAATAATTCCGGGGCATGTTAACAAGCTATACTACAATCTTGCACCCATTGTTGCCTTGGTTCCAGCTCTCACCACCATGACTGTTCTTCCTTTTGGTGAATTTTTTACGGAGGAAGGAAAATCCGTTCCTTTGATGCTCGCTAATTTAGAGGTCGGAATCCTCTTCGTACTGGCTGTTTCCTCTTTGGGAGTCTATGGCATAGTGTTGGCAGGTTGGTCCTCCAACAGTAAGTATCCTTTCCTTGGTGGCATACGGTCCTCGGCTCAGATGATATCCTACGAATTAGCGATGGGACTATCTCTGCTACCCATTTTTCTCTGGGTTAGTGTACCCGGAACGGGAGCAATGGGACTTAGTCTTGTTGATATTGTGAATTCTCAAAGCAATGGAGCCTGGCTTGTTTTAGTTCAACCCTTATCAGCATTTATATTTTTGATCGCATTATTTGCGGAAACTAACCGGCTTCCTTTTGACATGCCTGAATCTGAAACTGATTTAGTGGGAGGGTTTCACACCGAATACGGCGGGTTTAAATTTGGAATATTCTTTGTGGCTGAATATGCTCATATTGTCGTTGGATCCGCTATTTTCACCACAATTTTTCTTGGAGGATGGCACTTTCTTCCCTGGATTTCTGACCCATGGCCATCGACTTGGATCGGAACTTTAATCGGGATTGGATGGTTTTTAGCAAAGACCATATTCTTAATCTTTTTCTTTATCTGGATTCGATGGACACTTCCCCGTTTTCGTTACGACCAAGTTATGAGCCTTGGGTGGACAAAGCTTCTTCCCCTCGCACTGCTCAATCTGATTTTTTATGTCTTGCTTGTGACCTGGCTTGATCAACCACCCGCTTAAATTATCTGACCATGGCCAAAACTGTAGTACTCGAACGCAAACCGCTTTCTTTTTCAGAAAGAACATACCTCCCCCAGATTGTAACTGGACTTAAGACGACTTTTTCAAATATGTTTAAGAGTAAAGTCACGCTTCAATATCCTGAAGAAAAACCCATTATTCCTCAAAATTATCGTGGGGTTCCCACATTGGTTAAAGATCCTAACGGACGTGAAAAGTGTGTGTCCTGTCAATTATGCGAGTTTGTTTGTCCGCCCAAAGCAATTCGGATAACCCCTGGTTCCGTCCCCGAAGATGAAGAAGAAAGGGAGCATGTTGAAAAAGCTCCTCAGGAGTTTGAAATTAACATGCTTCGTTGCATTTATTGCGGATATTGCCAAGAAGTCTGTCCTGAGGAAGCGATCTATCTGCAGGAGGAATATTCTTTATCGGGCTATACCCGGGAGGAAATGATTAATAAAAAAGATAAACTTTATGAGCTAGGAGGAACTCTACCCGATTCACACTACAAGTGGGACAGGAAGAAAACGGCGGAGGGGAATGGAAATGAACATTAGACCAACTACCTAACTGTCTAATCTTGATTTTTCCCCATATTTGCTTATTCACTAGAGGCAATTCTTGAGTACTGTAGATTTACTTTTCTATTTTTTTGCCTCCCTTTCAGTGGGAGGAGGATTGCTGATGGTCGTGTCCCGACATCCCGTCCCGGCCGCTTTATTCATGATCATTTCTCTGGTAAGTGTGGCCGCGCTTTTCGTACTTCTTGAAGCATTTTTTCTAGCGATCCTACAGGTCCTGGTGTACGCGGGTGCTGTAATGGTTCTGTTTCTTTTCATTATCATGCTTCTCGATGTTGGTCCTGAAGGTGGAAAAGCTTCCCGATTGAAATTAATCTCAGGTCTTGCCGGAGCTCTGACAGTCAGTATTTTGATTATTCTTCTTCTGCAGGTTTCCGGTATTGGAAATGAGGAATTGGCTGGCTGGGAACCGATCCAAACTGATCAGTTGGTACAGGGAGATTCACTTGTATTTTCAACTTCCCTGAAAAATTTTGGTTTTGGTCTGTTCACCAAATACATGTTGCCTTTGCAGATTGCCGGTTTTCTTCTCTTGGCGGCTATGGTCGGTGTCATTGTTCTAAGTAAGAAATCTTTGCCCACGGAGGATTCGAATTAAATGGAGACAGTCACACCCCAGCATTTTTTGGTTCTCGCTTTCCTTCTTTTTGCAGTTGGTTTCCTGGGGGTTGTCATTCGTAGAAATCTACTTTTGGTTTTAATGTCGCTTGAGTTGATGCTTAATGGTGTAAATATTGCACTCGTTTCCTTTTCCCGAACCAGTCTTAACTTGGACGGCAGTCTTTTTGTTTTTTTTATTATGACCGTCGCCGCCACTGAAGTTGCAGTGGGTCTGGCACTTTTAGTTGCGCTGTATAAAAGAAGGCAGAGCGTGTTTTCTGAGGACCTTTCACTTTTGAAAAACTAGAATCATGCAAACAGTCGCCTTTAGCATTTTACTTCTTCCGCTTCTTTCTGCTTTCACAACCTTGATTTTTTTAAGAAAATCAGGAAATATTGCCTCTCTTTTGTCGGTTGCGACTTCAGGAGGGATTCTGGTTTTTGCTCTTTATCTCATATTTAATGATGCGGGTGAGGTATACTCATGGCAGGCAACTTGGATGAAGATGTCAGGCTGGGAGCTACGCTTTGGATTTTTAATAGACGGCCCCGCACGGCTTCTTCTTTTCGTGGTTTCATTTGTAGGATTCCTCATTCATGTGTTCAGTCTTGGATATATGGCGGATGATGAGGCCAAGGCACGCTATTTTGGAGGTTTGTCCATATTCATGTTTTCAATGATTGGAATTACACTCGCTGATAATTTGATCATGATTTTTGTTTTTTGGGAACTCGTGGGATTCAGTTCCTATCTTTTGATCGCACACTACCTAACCACAGAAGATGCGGCAAGTGCTTCGCGGAAAGCATTTATTGTCAACCGCATCGGGGACTTTGGCTTTCTGATTGGAATTGTGCTGACCTATTGGGCTTTTGGCACGGTAAACTTGCTTGAATTAGCTGATTTAGTTGATTTTGACCCGAGCTTGATCAGCACCTTTTTAGGACTGATGCTGGCTTGCGGCTTTATTGGTAAATCCGCTCAATTTCCATTGCATGTTTGGCTTCCCGATGCGATGGCTGGTCCCACTCCAGTTTCCGCGTTAATTCACGCCGCCACCATGGTGGCAGCGGGAATTTTTCTCCTGGTTCGCATTGAATTTATGTTCACCGATCAGGCTCTTTCTTTTCTTACAATTCTTGGAGCGGGCATGGGATTATATGCGGGCTTTTGTGCTCTTGTTCAAAGAGATATTAAAAAGATACTGGCCTATTCCACACTTTCTCAACTAGGCTACATGGCGGCTGCATTTGGATTGGGCATGCCCGGACTTGCTTTGTTTCACCTGATGACTCATGCTTTCTTCAAGGCTCTTATGTTCCTTGGATCCGGCTCCGTTATTCATGCCTGTCATCACGAACAGGATATATTTAAGTACGGGGGACTGAGAAAAACGATGCCGGTCACGGCACTCACCTTTCTTGTCGGTGTGCTTGCAATTTCTGGAGTTAATTTTTTATCCGGATATTTTAGCAAGGATGCCATTCTTTTGAGTGCATATAATTCAGATATGCCTATTTTTATTATCCTTTATGCCGGGGCAATTTTAACTGCATTTTACATGTTCAGACTTTATTTTATTACCTTTGAGGGGAAGGCTCGATCCTCCAAAGCGTCCCAAGCTCATGAGAATGGAGCGTTAATGACCGGTCCTTTGGTTATCCTTGCTGCACTTGCTATTTTTGGAGGATACCATTCGCTTTTTCCATCTGCGATTGTTGACTCCATCCTTCCAAATATTGAAATTGTAGCTGCGATGCCTAATCATCTATGGATGGTGGTGCTCGGAACATTTGCTTGGATAGTCGGGGTAATTGCGGCAAAAAATATTTATGGCCGAGTGGAGGAAGTGGATCCATTATCGGAAAAATTACCTTTGTTTTTTGAAATTTGTAAGAGTAAATTGTTTTTTGATCAGATTTATGGTTTTTATGTAAATCGGATTCAGGATCCAGTTGCCCGATTTTTTGAAGTGTTGGAGCTTTTGTTTATCTCCGGACTAATGGTTCGTGGAACCGCTGGGGCAGCGGGTATTTTGGCTCTGCTCGCCAGGGTTTGTTATGTTGGTAAAATTCACTCCTACACCTTTTGGTTCGTAGCCGGTACAATTGGTTTCCTGGCATACGCGGTGGGAATCTTTGGAAACTAATCTGCGCACAATGACATTTGATCAAATTTTGCTTCTCGGTTCCATTGTCATTCCTGCATTGGCATCGATTTTCTTATTTGCGGGGCTGGGCCGAAATGAATTTTTTGCCAAAAATCTGGCTTATCTTGGATTTGGCTTTCCTTTTGTTGCGGGCATACTGCTTTTTATCCGCTTTGACGGCTCAGCTGGCGGATACTGCTTCGAGATTTTTCATCCTCGCATGGGTTTACAGGATCTTAAAATCACCTTTCATTTGGGATTAAATGGGGTGTCCTCTCCTTTATTCGCAATGGCTGGGGTAATCGGACTTGCTGCGGGTCTAACAGCTATTCGCTCAGGTGCGGAGAGGTTGAGTCTTTTTCTTGCCCTGCTTCTTGTCATGCAGTCAGGGCTAATGGGACTTTTTGCAAGCGTGGATTTATTTTTCTATTACCTATTTCACGAGTTTGCTCTGATTCCCACCTTTATCATGATTGGATTATGGGGAGGACGGGACCGCAGAAGCGTAGCTCTTGAAATTACTATTTATCTCACATTGGGTGCATTACTATCACTTGGTGGGTTGGTTGCGTTGAATGTGATGGTTGATGCGGAAAAATTTGATTTTCCCTCACTGTCAATGGCACTGGCTAATATAGATTTGCACGAGTCCACTCAATTTAAGATTTTTGGTCTTTTATTATTTGGTTTCGGAATCCTAGTTGCTCTTTTTCCCTTCCACACCTGGGCGGCCAAAGGATACGAAGCCGCCCCCACCTCAGTTTCTATGCTGCATGCCGGAGTTCTTAAAAAGTTTGGTCTTTATGGACTAATTCAAATTGCCGCTCCTCTCTTACCCGATGGTGCATTGGCATGGAGTCCCTATTTGTTGTGGCTGGCCTTGGGTAATGTCATCTTTGTGGGTTTTGTCACTGTTGCACAAACTAACTTAAAGAGCATGGTTGGGTACGGTTCAGTAATGCATATGGGGTACTGTTTCCTTGGTTTGGGGGTCTGTTCCTCTCTCGGTGCTGGTTCTGCGGTGATGCTTATGGTTGCACATGGATTATCAGTGTCTCTGATGTTCTTGCTTTCTAATTATATTTACAAAAGAAGCGGTACTTTTGAGATGAGTGAGATGGGTGGATTGGCCACCAAAACTCCTGTCCTTGCCTGTTTTTTTGTGGCGGCTTCTCTCGCCACGATAGGTTTACCTGGGTTCGGTAATTTTTGGGGTGAATTTGGAGTTTTTCTTTCTCTTGGCGAGAACCCGGATCATAGAATCTTTCTAATTTTGGCTGCATTGGGAATCATTATTTCGGCTATATTTGGACTCAGGGCCGTAGCAAGAATCTTTTTCGGTCAGAGTACAGAGGAACTCAAAGAGCAGGAAAAGCAAAAGAGTATTACCGACTTGTGTCCCGGTGAAATTCTTCCTGCGGGAATCATTCTTTCCGTGCTTCTGTTCATTGGATTATGGCCTCGTGGGATTTCTGAACGAATAGACCAGGAGATCGGTAACCGATACCAAAAAATAGATTTTGTCACACTTTCCCAGTTCACTCCGGCATGTTGCTTGCCGGGCGCTGATGTTGAGAATAATGCAAGTAATCAGTCCCCACTAAACCAGTTGCGGAAAACCGTACAACCCGAAGCAATTCTTGATCTTTGAGATGGAAGTTTACCTAAATTTTTCAAACTCCAATATTTGGTCTGAAATTTGGCCGGAAATTTCGCTCGCAATCGCAGCAATTGTGCTTCTTGGAATTGACCTTTTTCGAAAATCGAGCCGTCCTTTAGTGTCCACCGGTATTCTTGCTATTTCAGTTCAGGCGTCTTTGCTGATCTTTCATTTGTTTGACTACCTTGTTTGGCACCACACCTTTGACCGGGAAACTTTCTCCGGCATGTTGCAGCAGGGAATACAGGGAGATGTAATGAGAACTTTTTTCTTGTTGTCCTCACTACTAGTTACAGTTCTGGGGCACCAGTATCTCAAAACAAATCATTTACGGTCTGGTGAATTTCATCATCTAACCATGCTTGCCACTGCCGGATTGATGTTACTGGTGCAAAGCAATAATTTCCTGATGCTTTTTGTTGCGCTGGAAACAGTCGCGGTATGCTTCTACACCCTCGTTGCTTATAACCGGGACTCGGCGAAGTCTTTGGAAGCGGGAATCAAATATCTGGTTTTTGGTGCGCTTAGTTCTTCGCTTCTTCTATTTGGCATAGTACTTCTTTACGGCGTGGGCGCCAATCCTGAAGCTTGGGGCGCAAACTTTGTTGGTTATGAGACACAGGATCCACTTGGTTTTAATTATCTAGGAAATTTATTGGAGGCAAACCCTGAACACCTGCTTTTGCGTGCAGGCGTGGTCCTGATAATTGCCGGAATTGCATTTAAGATTGGGGCGGCACCTTTTCAAATTTGGGTACCTGATGTGTATCATGGATCTCCCATGCCTATTACGGCATTTCTTGCCGTTTCATCCAAAGCGGCTGGTTTTTTTGTTCTCTTAAACCTCGTGAACGGTCCGTTTTGGGGGATGTCGGAGTTTCTTATTCCGCTTCTTGGGTTTGTTGCAACCTTTACAATATTTTTTGGAAATCTTGCTGCCTGTGCCCAACGGAATATCAAAAGGATGTTGGGCTTGTCCGGAGTTGCCCATGCCGGATACTTATTAGTCGCAGTGGTGGCTTCAATGCATTTTGCTGGTGACAGTGACCGCGCTGTATGGGTCCTTTTCTTTTACCTTTTCGTATACCTTCTTGCCTCTTTTGCCGTTTTTGGGGTCATGGGCGTGGCTCGTCTGAGCGACGAAACCGAGCAGGAGTTTACTGATTATGAGAATTTGTCCAAGAAACACCCCTGGCTTGCTTTTGTGTTGGTTTCCGGAATTGGTTCATTGGCGGGTATTCCTCCTTTTGCAGGATTTGTGGCAAAACTTCTTCTTATCTCGGTTGCTTATGAGGCAAAGCTATATTTTTCACTTGCCGCTATGGTCATAGGAGTCGTGATCTCAATTTTTTATTATTTTGGTTGGATTCGGGAAATCACTTTCAAGCCAAACCCTTCATTTTCGGATGGGGAGAGTGACGAAGTGGTTCAGGACCCCTGGAGTGTGGTTCCCCCAATGGGAATATTTAAATTTTGTATGATCGCACTAGCAATCTCATCAATTGTCCTTGGAATTTGGCAGGGCCCGCTGGGCGATGCCTTTTAACTTAATGAATGGTGCCCGGGGCGAGACTCGAACTCGCACGCCCTAAGACAATAGATCCTAAATC